>JANNSP010000387.1:0-14470 GCA_031402975.1 Hyphomicrobiales bacterium | reverse complement strand
GCCATGGCGCCACCGGCAAGGGCAACGACCAGGTGCGCTTCGAACTCACGGCTTACGCGCTCAACCCCGATATCCGGATCATCGCACCCTGGCGCGAATGGCAGTTCAAGAGCCGCACCGACCTCATAGCTTTCGCCGAGGCACACCAGATCGAGGTGTCGAAGGACAAGCGCGGCGAAGCGCCGTTCTCGGTTGACGCCAATCTGCTGCATTCGTCGTCGGAAGGAAAGGTCCTGGAAGACCCGTGGGTCGAACCGCCGCCTTATGTCTATCAGCGCACTTTGGCGCCCGAGGATGCGCCGGACAAAGCCACGTCAGTCGAGATCGAATTCCTCAAAGGCGATCCCATTGCCATCGACGGCAAGCAAATGTCGCCGGCCACGCTGTTCACCGAATTGAACCGGCTGGGCCATGACAACGGCATCGGCCGCCTCGATCTGGTCGAGAACCGCTTCGTCGGCATGAAATCGCGCGGTGTCTATGAAACGCCGGGCGGCACGATCCTTTCCGTCGCGCATCGCGCCATGGAGTCGCTGACGCTGGACCGCGAGGCGGCGCATCTCAAGGACAGCTTCATGCCGCGCTATGCCGAACTCATCTATTACGGCTTCTGGTTCTCGCCCGAACGCGAGATGCTGCAGGCGATGATCGACCAGAGCCAGGAGCATGTCGAAGGCACGGTGAGGCTCAAGCTCTACAAGGGCAATGTCATCGTCACGGGGCGCAAATCGCGAAAGTCGCTCTATTCCGACGCGCTCGTCACCTTCGAGGACGACCGCGGCGCCTACGACCAGAAGGACGCGGCAGGTTTCATCCGGCTGAACGCGCTGAGGCTGCGCACGCTGGCGGCAAGGAAGCGCAATACGTAGCTACTCCATCCCCGCCATCCGCAAGCCCTCCATGTAGCGGTTTAGCAGAGGCTTCTCCATGAATTTTAGCCCGTCGGCGATCGAGGCCAGAGTCATCGGCGGGCGCATGTAGACGAATTTTTCCAGCGCGTCCCGGGCCGCTTCGAGGTCGCCCGCATGGGCCTGGAAGGTGGCGAGGTCGCGATAGGGCCAGGTCAGGCCCGGGCGCTCGTCGAGCACCATCTGCTGATAGCGGATCGCCTCCTGGTAACGCCCCGCCGCGAAATGGGCGAGACCGATGCCGATATGGATGTTGAAGGTGAAGGGATCGATCGGCGACAGGCGCTCCGCCCGGGCAAAGGAGGCGATTGCCTCGTCGGGCTTGCCGGTATAGATGAGGCCGAAACCGCGCCGCATCCAGGCCCAGGCGTGATTGGGATCGACCCTCAACGCCCGCTCGACGAAACCCATGGCGCGCCTGGCATTGCCCTCGAGCAGCATGATGGCGGTGGCGAGCGCTGTCAGTCCCGTCGCATCCTCGCCGATGTGGCGGGCGGCGATTTCGATCTGCTGCAACCCCTTCTTGCGTTCGCTTCCGGGGTCGGCGGTCCAGTTGTAGACGATCTGCTGGGCATGGGCCCAGGCCGCGAGCGCCGCGGCGAGGCCGTAATGCGGATCGAGGTCGAGGGCCTTTTCCAGAAGTGCGATCGCCTCCGGATTTTCGTGCATGCGGTGGGCCCACAAATGCGGCAGAGCCCGCATCACCAGGTCATAGGCTTCGAGATTGTCCGGGCGCTTCGACATGGCGCGCTCGATCTCGGCCTTGCGCACCGATGGGTAAACGGCGCCCGCCACCATCTCCGCGATGCGGTCCTGCAGATCGAAAAGGTCGGACGTTGCGCCCTCGGCCCTTCCCGCCCAGATATGCGAGCCGGTCGAGGCCTCGACCAATTGCGCGGTGATGCGGATACGCTCGCCCACCCGCCTGACGCTGCCCTCCAGCACATAGCGGACGCCGAGTTCCCGGCCGACCTGGCGGACATCGACATTGCGGCCCTTGTAGGCGAAAGCGGAATTCCTCGCGATCACCAGGAAATCGCCGATGCGCGACAGGGTCGCGGTAATCTCCTCCACCACGGCGTCGGCGAAGTAGTCCTGTTCGGGGTCGGCCGACAGGTTGTCGAAGGGCAGCACGGCGACCGACGGCCGATGTTCCGGGGCGGCGGCGTGCTCAGCCGCGCTGGCGTGATTCGAGGCGATCCGCTGCTGCACATTGGGATCGGGATGCCAGATGAACAGCCGGATTGTCTTGGCGACGTTCTTGAACGATTGCGAGCCGATATCGCTGAGCGACAGATCGACCTTGCCCACCAGATACTCATGCATCCATTTCGAGATCGCCATGCCGCCGGGCGGCGCCATGCCCTGGATGCGAACGGCGAGATTGATCCCTTCGCCGTAACGCTCCTCGCCCGCCAGCATGACATCGGCCATGATAAGGCCGGCACGCAACTGGATGGCTTCGCCGCCACCGGCGCCGACCGGATGCTCGAACAGATGGCGCTGCAGCCTCACCACCCATTCGACGGCGCCCACGACGCTGGGAAATTCCGCCAGCAGCGCATCTCCCATGCGCTTGAATACGTGCCCGCCATGCTCGGCGATGGTAGTGGCCGCAAGTTCGTCGAACACGCCGTGGATGGCCTGCAATGTCGCCGATTCGTCGCGCTGGATCAAGCGGGTGTAACCCGCAACATCCAGCGACACGATGGGCATCAGGCGCCTATCGGCCTTGGTCATGATCAGTCAGATTCCGGACTCGCGGGGACAAGACTAGCATGATCTCGCGTTGCCCGTCACGTTCACGAAACTTTGAAGCCTCGGGTTGACGGGCTGAGTGGCGTGGTACAAAAGGCAGCCCTCGGAACGGCTGAAAAACTGGATATGTGAATGCGTGGAATTATCCTGGCGGGAGGCAGCGGCACGCGGCTTTATCCCCTGACCCTCGCCGTCTCCAAGCAATTGCTCCCGGTCTATGACAAGCCCCTCATCTACTATCCGCTTTCGGCCCTCATGCTGGCGGGCCTGCGCGACATCCTGGTGATTTCGACGCCGCACGACCTGCCGCATTTCCGCCATCTGCTGGGCGACGGCTCGGCCTTCGGCATCAATCTCAGTTACGCCGAACAGCCCCATCCCGGCGGCCTCGCCCAGGCCTTCCTGATCGGCGAAGGGTTTCTCGCGGGCGGCGCCGGCGCGCTGGTGCTTGGCGACAATATCTTTCACGGCGATAAACTGCAGGAACGCTGCGAGGCGGCGGCGGCGCGGCCCAAGGGGGCCACGGTGTTCGCCTATCATGTGTCCGATCCCGAACGCTACGGCGTGGTCGCCTTCGACAGCCAGCATCGCGCCACCTCGATCGAGGAGAAGCCCGCAAAACCCAAATCGAACTGGGCCGTGACCGGGCTTTATTTCTACGATGCCGACGTCGTTGAAATCGCCAAATCGGTGCGGCCGTCGCCGCGGGGCGAACTCGAGATCACCGATGTCAACCGCGCCTATCTGGACCGGGGCGACCTGTCGGTTGAAATGCTGGGACGGGGCTTTGCCTGGCTCGACACCGGAACCCATGACAGCCTGCACGACGCCGGATCCTATATCCGCACCATCGAAACCCGCACCGGCAACAAGATCTGCTGCCCCGAGGAAATCGCCTTCATGCTGGGCTTCATCGGCGCCGAGGAGGTGCTGGCCAGGGCCCATGCGCTGGGCCGCACCGAATATGCCGCCTATCTCCGCCGCGTGGTCGAGGAGGCGGGGCAGTAGATGCAGTTACGCCAACTCGGATTGGACGGCGTGGTCGAAATCATCCCGGCGAAAGCCGGCGACGCGCGCGGCTTCTTTGCCGAAACCTGGTCGCGCCAGCGCTTTGTGGATCAGGGCCTGCGCCAGGACTGGGTCCAGGACAACCAGTCCCTGTCGGCCGAAAAAGGCACGCTCCGGGGCCTGCATTTCCAGGTCAGGCCCTTCGCCCAGGACAAGCTCATCCGTGTCTTGAAAGGTTCTATCTTTGATGTCGCCGTCGATCTCCGCAAAAGTTCGCCAACTTACGGAAAGTGGGTCTCCTGTGTGTTGTCGCCCGAGAGTTTCAACCAGCTTCTGGTGCCCAAGGGGTTTGCCCACGGCTTCCTGACGCTCGAACCCTCGACCGAGGTTTTCTACAAGGTGTCAGCCCCCTATGCGCCGCAATGCGACCGCGCCATCCGCTATGACGATCCGGCGATTGCCATCGACTGGCCGCTCGCAGGCGCTGCCCCCGTCCTGTCGGCGAAGGATCGCGCCGCGCCGCTGCTGTCCGATATTTCCTCATCGATCGAATTTTAGAACGGGATCGCTTACATGAAAGTCATGGTTACCGGCGGCGCCGGATTCATTGGGTCGGCGGTGTGCCGGCATCTCGTGCGCGATCTCGGCCATGACGTGGTCAATGTCGACATACTGACTTACGCGGCGAGCCTTGACGCGGTGGCGGAAATCGCCGGCAGTCCGCTGTATAAATTTTACCGGCTCGACATCCGCGACCGCGACGCGATGCTGAAGGTGATGCGCGACGAAGCGGTGGACGCGGTCATGCATCTCGCCGCCGAAAGCCACGTCGACCGCTCGATCGATGGACCGGGCGTGTTCGTCGAGACCAATATCGTCGGCACTTTCTCGCTCCTGCAGGCGGCGCGCGCCTATCACGAGGGTTTGCGCGAACCGGAAAAGTCGCGCTTCCGCTTTCATCATGTTTCGACCGACGAGGTGTTCGGCGACCTGCCGCTCGACGGCGGGTTGTTCACCGAGGAGACGCCCTATGCGCCATCCTCGCCCTATTCGGCCTCGAAAGCCGCGTCCGACCATCTGGCGCGGGCCTGGCACAAGACTTACGATCTGCCGGTGGTGCTGTCCAACTGCTCCAACAATTACGGGCCGTTCCATTTTCCCGAAAAGCTCATCCCGCTGATGATCATCAACGCCATCGAAGGCCGCGAACTGCCGGTCTATGGCTCAGGCGCCAATGTGCGCGACTGGCTCCATGTCGAGGACCACGCGCGGGCCCTGGTCATGGTGATGAGCAAAGGAACGGTGGGCCAGTCCTACAATATCGGGGGACGGAACGAGCGCAGCAATCTGGCCGTGGTCGAGGCGATCGCCGACGGTCTCGATAGGCTTGCGCCCGAGCCCGGCCTCGACCGGCGGTCGTTGATCCGCTTCGTCCAGGACCGCCCCGGTCACGATCTCCGCTATGCCATCGACGCCTCGAAGATCGAGCGCGATCTGGGCTGGAAGGCGCTCGAGACCTTCGACAGCGGGCTGGAAAAAACCATCCGCTGGTATCTCGACAACCGCATCTGGTGGCAGACGCTGCGAGAGGCGCGCTATGGCGGGCAGCGGCTCGGAACGGCCAAGCCGCGATGAGGGTCGTCGTCACCGGCCGCGACGGGCAGTTGGCCCGCTCGCTCGCCGATCGCGCCGCCCGTCATCCCGGCCTGGAGGTCGTGACGCTCGGGAGGCCGGACCTCGACCTTGAACGCCCGTCCACCGTTGCTGGTATTATCGCCGAAGCGCGGCCCGATTTCGTGGTGAACGCCGCCGCCTACACCGCCGTCGACAAGGCCGAGCAGGAGAGCGCCATCGCCTTCGCGGTCAATCGCGATGGCGCCGCCGCGGTGGCGGAGACCGCCGCGCGCCTCGAGGTGCCGCTCGTCCATGTCTCGACCGATTATGTCTATGGCGGCGACAAGCCGGGGCCGTATGTCGAAAGCGATCCCACTGCGCCGCTCGGCGTCTACGGACGCTCGAAGCTCGCCGGCGAGGAGGCGGTGCGCGCCGCTCATCCGGGAGCCGTCATCCTTCGCACCTCGTGGGTCTACAGCCCGTTCGGCAACAACTTCGTCAAGACCATGCTGCGGTTCGCCTCCGAGCGCGACGAACTGCGCGTGGTCGACGACCAGACCGGCAATCCCACCAGCGGGCTCGATCTCGCTGATGCCATCTTGCGAATCGCTCCGCGCCTCGCCGGTGAACCGCCGTCCCCGCAGGTTTTGCATCTGGCCGGAGAAGGTTCAGTGACGTGGCACGGCTTCGCGGCCTATATTTTCGAGCGCGCCGCAAAACGTGGTATTCGCGTGCCGCGGCTCGTGGCGATCCCCACATCCGCCTATCCGACACCGGCCCGGCGGCCGGCCAATTCCCGCCTGGATTGCAGCGCTTTCCGTGAGAGATTCGGCTTTTCGCCGCCGTTCTGGCAGCATGGCGTCGATGAGACACTTTCGCGGTTGCTGTGACATAAAAGACACAGTCCGCTATTGCTTCCTTAAACTAATTGTTACATTTTGGCGGCTAGAGGGCAGGAATAAGACAACACGGGTTGGGGATTTGGGGCGACTACCAAGTAGGTTGCGGCATACGCTGTCCAAACTGGGACCGCTTTTGCGCTGGAATCGTGGGCAGTTGCCTACCGCGTCCTTGTATTTTGCCGAGCCGCTCGCCCATCTGATCGGCACCACCCTGTCTCATCCCAACCGCCCGATCCGCCGCATATCTCCCACCGTCTATGTCTGTGGCGATGCCGCCGTGGTGGTGCGCTATGCCGACGAGCGCGAACTGGCTTTCCTTGATCGCAAGGCGTTTAGCCGGGTGTTCCTGCTGATCGACGACGACCTCTCGGCGCTCGATCAGGACTTCACCCTGCCGCCCGACTATCGCAACCGCCTATTGTCGTTCCGCGACGGCGTGCTGCGCCGCCTCCTCTCCCTCGTCACTCATGTGGTGGCGCCGTCCGAGCGTATCCTGGCCTATTACGGCAAGAAGCACGGCATGCTGCTCGACCCGGTGCAGTGCCATGGGACAGCGGCGCTCGCCCATCACAAGCCCACTCGAAAACGGCTCGACGTCGTGTTCGCCGCCACCCGCTCGCATCTGGGCGATCTCGAACTGGTGACACCCGCTCTCGCCAATTTCTTCAGCCAGCGGCCCGACGCCCGTCTTACTACCTTCCTCAACGGCCACGCGCCCAAGATGCTGCGCCGCCTCGACAATGCCATCCACCTGTCGCCGATGAGCTGGGAGCGCTACCGGAGTTTCGTCAGCGCCAACCGCTTTCACATAGCACTCGCCCCCGCCCATGACACCGCCTTCAACAAGGCCCGGTCGGTGAGCAAGCTGCACGACCATGCCGGTTTCGGCGCGGCGGGTCTCTATTCCGAACTGCCGCCGTTCTCCGGCATTGTCGGTCATGGCAAATCCGGCCTGCTGCTGTCGAACGAGCCCGAGGCCTGGAGCCGGACATTGCATGAGCTGGCGGCCGATCCGGCGCTCACGCTCGATCTGGCGGCGGGCGGCCAGGCCCTCTCGGTCAGCCTCGGCGACAAGCAGAGGGTGCAGAAATTCTGGCAGGGCCAGCTCGATATCGCTTAATCCTGCCCCCACCCGGGCAAAAATGAACCCGGTGTTAACTGTTGCAAAAATATCAATGAGTTATGTTTAGTCGCCCGGCGCGTCGCCAAGTCTTGCGATGGCAGTGGCGAGTGGGGTATCTACGGGGCCAATCCGATCCTTCAAATCGGTTGGGACGTTCTGGGGCAAGGATGGGGATCTATCGCCTGCATGATCGATAAGACGTTGCAACGGATTCTGGTCTGCGCCGCGCTGGTGATCCTGGCGGGTTGCGCCACGCCACGCGCCGGGCCGAAGGAACTCTCGATCACATCCGAATCCGCCGACCTGTCGGGCTTCTCCCTCATCGAGGTGACCGCCGACAACATCACCGAATATCTGGTAGCGAAAAGCGACGACGGCGGCGGAACCGCCGGAGTTCCCTCGGCCCCCGCGGTGGCGCTGTCGTCGGGCGATATCATCCGGGTACGGATTTCCGAAAGCAAGGATGGCGGGTTGTTTGCCTCGCTGGCAACCGGCGGCACATCCTTCGACAATGTCCGGGTCGACCATCGCGGCACCATATCGATCCCCTATGCTGGACGGGTGAAGGTCGCAGGCCTCGATCCGCAGAGGGTGGAAGACCGCATCCGCGCCAAACTGGCGGGGGTGACGTTCGAACCCCAGGTCTATGTCGAACTGGTATCCGACCGAGGCTCCAGCGTTCTGGTGAGCGGCGAGGTCAAGACGCCCGGACGCTTCTCGATGATGGACGGGCCGATGACCCTTCTCGATGCCATCAACAAGGCCGGCGGTTCCAACCGCGCCGCCCATCAGACGGATGTTCTGATCCGCCGCGGCGACAAGGTCATCCGCGTGCCGCTGTCGACGGTGCAGGCCGGCAACAACCGGCAACTGCGCTCCGGCGATGAGGTGATCCTGGAAGCCGACGCCAAGGTGTTCAACGCGCTGGGCGCCGTCACCAAGACCGGACAGGTCGAGTTTTCCAAAAGCAATCCGACGCTCCTCGATGCGCTGTCGCAGGTGGGGGGGCTCTCCAATGACGTGGCCAGCACCACCGGCGTGTTCGTCTTCCGTCTCCGCGAGTCGCATGCCTGGGAAGACGAGAAGGGCGGATGGCATGAGGGGCCGGTGATCTTCCGCTTCGATATGTCGAAGCCGGAAACCATGTTCCTCGCCCAGGCCTTCGGCGTCGAGCCCGACGACACGATCTATGTCACCAATGCCCCGTCGATCGAATGGATCAGGACCATTGCTCCGATCGCGGTCACCATGTCGGCATTGAACAATGGCCTCTCTCTTGGCAGTCGAGCAACCACCCCGTAAGTCGGGCCTACAGCAGTCCCGCATCCATCAGATAGAGCAGGATCGAGGCGGTGATGGCCGCCAGTCCGGTTCCAACCGCGACCGCCCCCGTTACCGCCGCCACCGATTCGCCGTGGCGATGGGCGAACAGGAAGGCGTTGGCTCCGGTCGGCATCGCCGCGAGCAGCACCCCCACCTTCAGCCATAGCGGCGGCACGGTGACCGCATAGCGCAGCATCAGGAACACCAATGCGGGCGCCAGCACCATCTTGAGCCCGATCAGCACCAGCATGGCGCTCCACTGGCCGCGCAGGCGAAAGCCGGAGAGCGACAGGCCGAGCGCAACGAGGGCTGTCGGAATGCTGGCATCGGACAGCATCGCCAGCATGCGGTCCGGCACCGGGTGAAGGCCGAGGCCGGTCAGGCGCCACAGTCCCGCGGCGACGAGCGCCAGGATGATGGCATTGGTGGCCAACCGGAACACCAGTTCGCGGCCGATCTTCACAAAGCCCGCGCCACCGCCCGGCTGCGACGTTTCGCGGTGGAACGTCGCCGCCAGCCACAGCAGCGGCGCATGGACCGAAATGATCAGTCCGGCCGGAACGGCGGCGGCCGGTCCGAAATGGGCGAGCGCCAGTGGCATGCCGAGAAGCGCTATGTTGCCGAAGCCGGTTGCCATCGATGCCGCGGCTCCGCCCGAAACCGACAGGGCGCCGATCTGCCGTGCTACTGAGGCAGTGACGATCCAGTTTATGCCGATGGCGGCGAAATAGGCAAACCAGAAACCCCAGGGCGAAGCATCCTCGCCCGGCATTCCAACCACGGTGCGAAACAACTGCGCCGGGATGGCGAGGTTGAAGACGAACTGGGTCAAGCCTTGCGCTGCCGTCTCCTCGACGATCCGCAGCTTCGCCATGACATAACCCACCACGATCATGCCGAACACCGGCAGGACCGTGATGAGGATCGACTGCAAGTCTAGAGCCAGGGCTGGCGGGTTGCCTGCGCGGTCTCGAAGGCGTCGATATCCGAGGACTTTTCCAGGCTGAGGCCGATGTCGTCGAGGCCGTTCAGCAGGCAATGCTTGCGGAACGGGTCGATACCGAAACTGACGCAGCCGCCGTCGGGCCCGCGGATTTCCTGTTTCGGCAAATCGACGGTCAAGGTCGCGTTGGACCCGCGCTCGGCATCGTCCATCAGTTTCGCCAGGTCCTCCGGTGAGACGACGACCGGCAGGATGCCGTTCTTGAAACAGTTGTTGTAGAAGATGTCGGCGAAACTGGTCGAAATCACGCAGCGGATGCCAAAATCGAGCAGCGCCCAGGGGGCGTGCTCGCGCGACGAACCGCAACCGAAATTATCGCCCGCCACCAGGATCTTCGCGTTCCGGTAAGCCGGGCGGTTCAACACGAAATCGGAAATCTCGGCGCCGTCCTGGGTGTAGCGCATTTCATAGAACAGCGACTTGCCGAGCCCGGTCCGGAGGATCGTCTTGAGGAACTGCTTGGGGATGATCATGTCGGTATCGACATTGACGATATTGAGGGGCGCGGCGACCCCGGTCAGCGTTTCGAATTTGTGCATGGCTTGTGCTTTCAGGCTGCGAGCGAGGTGCCGAGGTTTTCCTTGGCGCCGATCATCAGGTTGAGATTCTGTACCGCCGCCCCCGACGCGCCCTTGCCGAGATTATCGTAAAGGGCGAGCAGCAGCGCCTGTCCCCGCGCCTCGTTGGCGAAGACGTGGAGGCGCATGCGGTTCGTGCCGTTCAGCGCCTGCGGTTCGATGGCGGCCGAACGCTCGATCGATTCGAGCGGCGCCACCTCGACGAACTGCGCGTCCTCGTAAGCTGACGCGAGGCAGTGGTGGATGTCCTTCGCTGCCGCCGATATGGCCAGAAGATCGGTGAACAGGGGAACCGTTCCCAGCATGCCTTGCGCGAAATTTCCGATGGACGGCTGGAAAATCGGCTCGCGGGCCAGGCCCGAATAGCGCGTCATCTCCGGCACATGCTTGTGGTTCAGGGTGAGGCCGTATGGCAGGTAGGAGGGCGCGTTAGCACCTTTCGCCTCATAGTCCTCGATCATCTTGCGGCCGCCGCCGGAATAGCCCGAAATGGCGGTGTAGGAGACGGGATGATCGGGCGCCATCAGGCCCTCCTCGATCAGCGGCTTGACCATGGCGATCAGCCCTTGCGGGTAGCAGCCCGGATTGCTGACACGGGTGGCGCCCGCAATCGAGGCCGGCTGCCGGCCAGAAAGCTCGGGAAAGCCATAGACCCAGCCGGGCGTCACGCGGAAGGCCGATGAGGCGTCGATCACCCGGGTCCGGGACGCGGGATCGATGAGCGCCACGGCTTCCTTCGCCGCTTCGTCGGGCAGGCACAGGATCGCCACATCGGCGCTGTTGAGGAGCTCGCGGCGCGCCCGCTCCTCCTTGCGGCGCTCGGGCGCCACCGACAGGAACTCGATATCCGCCCGGCCGCTCAGCCGCTGGCGAATCTGCAGGCCGGTCGTTCCGGCCTCGCCGTCAATGAAGATCGTCGTCATCGCGGGGCCTTTTACAGAGGGCAACGGCACGGCGCAACAACCCGGCTCCGGGATATGTTAGCGTGGACGCCGCAACCTTCACCGGAGAGGAGAAAGCCGATGGCCGAGCCGATGGAACCGTTCGTGTGGGAACGAGCGCCGCAGGACGTGGAGCGCAGCATGGGATACCTGCTGCGCCGCTACAACCAGTATATCGGACTGCTGCGCGATCATATCGAGCAGCTTGAAAAACACCTGTCCTATTCGTCGGGCGAACTCACCATCCAGAACGGGAGCGCGTCCATCACCTTGAAAAAAGACGGATCGGTCAAGATCAACGGCGCGCATATCGTCATCGACGCCAGCGGCACGATCGAGATCAAGGCCGCGAGGACCGTCGACATCAAGGGATCGAAGGTCAACTCGAATTGACGGTGCCCGCCTAGTTTGAATGAACCGCGCCGGATTCCCCTCCCACCTGTGGGGAGGGGTTAGGGGTGGGGGTCTGGGATTGAAGCAAGTAAGTCGAGATACGAACTGGATGGGCCGGAGCGACCCCCACCCTTGATCCCTCCCCACAAGGGGGAGGGAAAAAATCGGACACAGATCGATGCATCCTCACGTGCGCAGACTCTCAGCGGGCGCCGGTCTCAGGGTTGGAGGATGATCGCGTGCTGGGGCTTGCCGCCCTTGAGGATCGCCTGGATCTTTTTCCAGCGCGGGTCGCCGCCATAGTCGGTGCAACGCCCGTTGGCGGTGCATTTGACGGTGTTGCCGTTGTCGCTGTTGCGGCAGCCATAGTCGCCGGTCGAGGCTTCGAGGCCCCAGCTTTCGCTCCTGTCGCCGAGAAGCTCGCAGCGCGCCGCGAGTTCTGGGCGCGAGATTGAATATTTGATCGGGGCAAAACTGGCGAGCGCCGGAGCGGCGAGGCCGGTCAGGATCAAGGCGCCGGCAAGGATGGCTGTCTTCATCGAAAACTCTCCTGTTGAACCAGTGCCGGGGACTAGGGTTTCCCGGTTGAACGCGGTCCGAACGCGAACGTCATCCTGGCTTCAGGCTCATGTCGAATATGTGGCGTAGAGATAGATCATGAGGCCGATGGCGATGAGCGGCCCCAGAATTCGGGCGATGCGGAGGCCGAGTTTCTCGATCGGGTCGTCGGTCTCGTCCTGATCGCGAGGCGGCGTCAGCAGCCGTTCCGACTGCTCCTCGAGGCGCTTCAGGGATGGATCCTGTTTTTTCATGCGGTGGCCTTCTCGATCGCGTCCATGTCGGCGTCGGAGAGGCCGAAATGATGGCCGATTTCGTGGATCAGGACATGGGTGACGATCGAGCCCAGGGTTTCGTGGCTCTCGGCCCAGTAATCGAGAATGGCGCGGCGGTAGAGAAATACCATGTTGGGGAGCCGGCCGGTCGGCGCCACCGCCTCGTCATGGGCCAGCCCCACGCCCTGGAACAGGCCGAGGAGATCGAAGGGCTCGGCCTTCATCTCCGTCAGAACGTCGCCGGAGGGAAAATCCTCGACCTGGAATAGGACGTCGCCGCACAGCGCCCGGAAATTCTGGGGAAGGCCGTCATATGCGGCGCGCCCAAGACGTTCGAGATCGGACAGGGAGGGTGCGAACTGGCCAGCGAGCGGCACTTTCGCCATCTATGGCGTCACAGGCAGAAAAGGACGCAGTGGCCCGCCTGTTCGGTCATCGCCTGGACGGCGGTGACGCCCGCCATCGCGCCGGTCGCCAGCGTCAGCAAGACGAGACCCAAAAGAACGCGGCGCAGAAACTTCGCATCCGCCTGAACTGAACCAGCAACCACGACAACCCCCTCACATTTTCGGCAAGCGTTTAACTTGAAAACCACCATAACGCCTTGGCCGTGACACAAGCCTTAACAGGCCGTTCATCCGGCGTTTATGATGTGCGTCACAGTTTGGCGCTGCGGATATCGACAAATTTTCCGGCAATCGCCGCCGCCGCCGCCATTTGCGGGCTGACCAGGTGGGTGCGGCCGCGATAGCCCTGGCGGCCCTCGAAATTGCGGTTGGAGGTCGACGCGCAGCGCTGTCCCGGCTTTAACTGGTCGGGGTTCATGCCGAGACACATGGAGCAGCCGGGCTCGCGCCATTCGAAGCCTGCGTCCAGGAAGATCTTGTCGAGGCCCTCGGCTTCCGCCTGTTCCTTGACCAACCCCGATCCCGGCACGATCATGGCATAGGCGAGCGAGCCCGCGATCCTGCGGCCCTGGACGATCTTCGCCACGTTACGCAGGTCCTCGATCCGGCCATTGGTGCAGGAGCCGATCCATACGACGTCCAACGGGATGTCGGTGATCTTCTGGCCGGGTTTGAGGCCCATGTAATCGAGGGCGCGCTGCTTCGACTGGCGCTTGCCTTCGTCGGCGATGGTGACGGGATCAGGAACGGCGCCGGTCACCGCGACGACATCCTCGGGGCTCGTTCCCCACGACACGATGGGCGGCAGGGAGGCGGCGTCGAGCTTCACCACCCGGTCGAAAGTGGCACCCTCGTCGCTCCGCAGCGTCTCCCAGTAACGGAGCGCCGCATCCCAGCCGGAACCCTTGGGCGCCTTGGGCCTTCCTTTCAAATAGTCGAAGGTGGTCTGGTCGGGAGCGATCATGCCGGCACGCGCTCCCGCCTCGATCGTCATGTTGCACACCGTCATCCGGCCTTCCATGGAGAGGGCGCGGATCGCCTCGCCGGCGAATTCGATGACCGAGCCGGTGCCACCCGCCGTGCCGATCTCGCCGATGATCGACAGGATGATATCCTTGGCGGTGGTGTGGGGCGGAAGCCTGCCCTCGACCAGCACCTGCATATTCTTCGCTTTCTTCTGGATCAGCGTCTGAGTCGCCAGCACATGCTCGACCTCGGATGTGCCGATGCCGTGAGCCAGCGCTCCGAAGGCGCCATGCGTGGAGGTATGGCTGTCGCCGCAGACGATCGTCGTGCCGGGAAGCGTGAAACCCTGTTCGGGGCCGATCACATGGACGATGCCCTGGCGTTTGTCGCGCTCGTGGAAATACTCGATGCCGAACTCTTTCGCATTGGCGGCGAGTGTTTCGACCTGGATGCGGCTTTACGGCTCGGCGATGCCCTTGGAGCGGTCGGTGGTCGGCACGTTGTGATCGACGACGGCCAGCGTGCGCTCAGGATGGCGCACCGTGCGGCCGTTCATGCGCAGGCCCTCGTAAGCCTGCGGGCTCGTCACCTCATGAACGAGATGCCGGTCGATATAGAGAAGGCAGGTTCCATCATCGGCCTCATGGACCAGATGATCGTCCCAGATCTTGTCGTAAAGCGTGCGGGGTTGGGTCATGGCGGGTTACTTAGCC
>JANNSP010000386.1:0-1951 GCA_031402975.1 Hyphomicrobiales bacterium | reverse complement strand
CACTCTTGTTCCCCCCCCCTGGGGGGGTGGTTTTGGGGGGGGCTCGCTCCCAACCAGCATTTTGATTGTGTTGACGGAACACCGGCCCCCGCCGGAGCGACCCCCACCCCCCCCCCCCCGCAAGGGGGAGGGAGAAGAAAGGTCGTCTACTGTGGCCGCTGGCACAACAAGGCCTGCCGATTGCCGCATGCAAGTCATGGCGTCTAGTAGCCCCGGCCTAGCGCGTGATGCAAGTTCTAGCGCTCGTTGAGGCGCGCGAACAGCAGATGGTCCTGCCAGCGTCCGGCGATCTTGAGATAGCGGCGCGCCACACCTTCCTGCTCGAACCGGCAGCGGCGGAGAAGGGCGATCGAGGCCAAGTTCGACGGCAAACAGGCCGCTTCGACCCGATGCAGGTTGAGATGGTCGGCGGCGAAGGAAAAGATCAGGTTGACCGATGCCGTCATCAACCCGCGGCGCACATAGGGAGCGCCCATCCAATAACCAAGTGTCGCCGCCTGGGCCACGCCGCGCCGCACGTTGGAGAGCGTGACGGCGCCATAGAGTTCGGACTCGTTGGCTGAAAAGATGAAGAAGGGATAAGCGGCGTCTTCTTCGATATCGCGGTAATAGCGCTTGATCCTGAGACGGAAGGCGGCGCGCGTGAGATCGTTGGACGGCCACAAAGGCTCCCATGGCACCAGGAAGTCCTGGCTTGCCTGGCGCAAATCCGCCCACGATTCATGATCGGAGAGAGACGGCGTGCGTAGGACGACCTGGCTGGTCCGCAGCGCCGGCGGCAGATCTGGCGCGAAGGGCGAACGCAGGAAAACCATATCAGGCGAACTGGCTGACGATCGTCTGGTAGCTCGAAACATTCGACAGTTTGCCAACAGCGCTGAAGGCCGGAGTCTGAGCCTTGAACAACCGGCCGGCCAGGTTGCGCACCTCCTCCGCCGTCACCGCCTCGATCTTGGCGACCAGCGTGGCGATCGACGGCACCATGCCGAAGGCCATGAACTGGCGGGCGATCTGGTCGGCGCGTGCTGTGGCGCTTTCGAGGTTCATGACGAGACCGGCCTTGAGCTGCGCCTTGGCCCTCGACACTTCGGCCTCGCTCACTTCGCCCGCCACCGACAGCATGATTTCGGAGGTGAGGCCGAGGAGCTGGCCGGTGTGCTCGGGCGAGGTCGCGGCATAGACGCAGATCTGGCCGCCGTCCTCATAGGCCGAGCCGAAGGAGAACACGCTGTAACACAGCCCGCGTTTCTCGCGCACTTCCTGAAAGAGCCTGGACGACATGCCGCCGCCGAGGATGCTCGACAGCACCTGCAGCACATAGATGTCGGGGTCGCGATAGCCGGGTGCGGCGAACGACAGCACCACATGCGCCTGGTCGAGCGGCTTTTCGGCAAGCTCGGATTTGGGCGTGAAGGTGGGCGGCTCGCGCTGCGGCTGCTGGCCCGATTCGATATGGCCGAGGAGGCGTTCGGTCTCGGCGGCGAAAGCCCGGTGATCGATGTTGCCGGCAGCCGCCACGACGATGCGCGAGGCCCAGTAGTTGCGATCTCGCCAGTCGATCATCTGGTTGCGGGTGACGCCGCCGATCAGGTCCGAGGTGCCGAGGATGGAGCGCCCCAGCGGATGGTCGCCATAGCTCGCCGCCTGGGCCAGCTCGAAGACGAGATCGTCGGGCTGGTCGTTGGAGGCGGCGATCTCCTGCAGGATGACATCGCGCTCGCGCTCGACTTCCTCGGGCTCGAGCATCGACTCGGTGAAGATGTCGGCCAAGATGTCGAGCGCCAGCTTCCAGTCGTTCTTGAGGACGCGGGCGTAGTAGGTGGTGGTTTCCATGCCGGTCGCGGCGTTGATCTCGCCGCCCGCCGATTCGATTTCCTCGGCGATGGCCCGGGCGCTGCGCCGTTTGGTGCCCTTGAAGGCCATGTGTTCGAGAAAATGCGCGATGCCGTTT
>JANNSP010000385.1:0-4879 GCA_031402975.1 Hyphomicrobiales bacterium | reverse complement strand
CCCCCTTCCGAGCGCTGGAGAAGCACGACGCCGATCAAGGCGAGCGCCACGATCAGGTGAACGACGAGAATGACGGTTTCCATGGTTTTTCCGGAGTGTGAACTGAATTGCGGGCGGGTTTAGCCGCTATGTGGGCGATGTGCAACCGGCTGGCAAGTCCTGGACTTGTATGGCGACCGCCCGATGCGTAAGGTTGTATTTCCATATCTGGCAGGAGAACGACCATGTATCTCACGCGCCGCATTGCCCTCATCTTGATTGGATTTCTGTTCTCGGCCGTGGCGGCATTCGCTGTGCCGGTGGTGACCATGGTACCGGCCGTGGGTCCGCCCACCGCCAAGGCCAACGTCAACGGCACCGGTTTCGCGCCTTCGGTGCTGATCGAAATCTATTTCGACACCACCAATCTCTGTCTCGCCGTAACCAACGGCAGCGGCGCCTTCACCTGCAAGATCACGGTTCCCAAGGACGCCCAGCCGCAGCAGCATTGGGTGACGGCGGTGCAGCGCTATACCGGCGCGGCGGCGCAAAAACCCTTCATCGTGCGCACCGACATGGCGCAGTTCCATGGCCGCAATGCCGCGCACAATGGCGTCAATCCCTTCGAGAATACCCTGAACGTCAGCAATGTGGGCGATCTCGATACGCTGTGGTCGAAGCCGATCGGGCCCGGAGGAACATATGGCAGCGCGGTGGTAGCGGCCGGCAGGGTCTATGTGGGCGGCCTTGACGGCAAACTCTACGCGTTCGACGCCGTGACCGGGGCCACCATCGCCGGGTTTCCGGTGAACGTTGTTAATCCGATTGTCTACTCCACCCCCGCGGTCGGCGGGGGACGAGTGTTCGTCGGCGGCAACGATTCTAAGCTCCATGCCTTCAATGCCGCGACGGGGGCCGCGGTGGCCGGCTTCCCGCAGACGCTGCCATTCCAAGTACAATCTTCTCCGTCCTTGGCCCTCGGCAATGTCTATGTCGGTTGTAACAACGGCAAGCTCTATGCCTTCAATGCGACGACGGGCGTGCCGGTTCCCGGCTTCCCGGTCAACTTGGCTGTCGGGACTATCAACACTTCTCCCACAGTCATAGGCGGCAAAGTCTATCTCGGCAGCCATAGCAATAACATGTATGCCTTCGATGCCTTGACTGGCGCCGCCGTCGGTTCTTTCCCCATTTTGACCGGCGGTCCTATTTATGGCTCGGTCGCCGCCTCCGGCGCGACCGGTTTCTTCGGCTCCCATGATGACAATCTCCGTGGCTTTCGTTTGGCGACCGGCCTTCCCACCCCCGGTTTCCCCGTATTGACTTCGGGCGACATCCTCAGCAGTCCCGCGATTGCCGGCGGCAAGGTCTATGTCGGATCGGCTGGCGGCGTGTTTTCCGCCTATCTCATCGGTGAAGGTTTTGCGGCCTGGAACACAACGTTGAACGGTATTGTCACCGGCTCACCGATGGTGGCGAACAATGTTGTCTATACGAGCACCCTCGATCGTCTCTACGCCCTGTCTGCCGCCAGCGGCGCCGTCCTGTGGAGCACCGACGCCATCGCTGGAGGACTCAATTCCCCCGTGGTCGCCAACGGCATTCTCTATTACGGGTCAAGCGACGGCAATCTCTATGCATTCAGCGTCCACGGCGAGCCGTTGTCGGCCAGGCGCCCCGGCGGCGCGCTTGGCATCAAGCCGGCGCTGTCGGCGCTCAAGCCGGATCTTTCGCTGAAGGTGCAGTAGGCGCGGCGTTGTAGCTGTAGCGGAAGGTGCAGCGGGGCGCTCCGGCCATGATGGTATGCTGGCGGTCGAGGGCGATCTTGGGATCGTAGCCCTGGCAGAAGGTGCCGTCGCGGTTGCACGACATCAGGTGGCCGATATGGCCCAGCCCCATCTCATGATAGGTTTCGGCGTAGCGGCAGCGCGTGACATCGAAGTCGAAGGTTTGGGCGTCGGCCTTCAGCACTTCGATTTCGAGCCCGCCATCGGCGGTCCAGTGCTCGTAGAGCTTGATGAAATCGGCCATCGAGGTTTGGCCATCGGGGGCCTTCGCGGCGAAGGCCTGGCCCTCGGCGATGGCGGCTTTTTTGATCGCCGCGTCGAGAATGGCATCGGCCTTTTCGCGTCCCAGTTCGGCCACCATCTCGGCATGGATGGGACCTATCACCTGCGCCTGCAGGCGGCGCTTCACGATGGTCGGGAGTTCGGTCATGGCGATCTCCTTCTTTCCTGTCATTGCCGGACTTGTTCCGGCAACCTATTGTCGAGGTTGGCGATCGCCGGAACTTTATTGACGATGGGTCCCCGGGACAAGCCCGAGGATGACAGAATAGTTGGTAGCCGCCGGACTTTGAATTTCACGCATAGACCTTGATGATGCCGATGAAGTCGGAGGCTTTTAGGCTGGCTCCTCCGACGAGCGCGCCGTTGACGTGGGCCGCGGCCATCAGTTCGGCGGCGTTGGCGGGCTTGACCGAGCCGCCGTAGAGGATGCGGATGGTGGCCCCCTCCTCGCCCGCGAGGTTTTTAAGATCGGCGCGGATGTGGGCGTGGACCTGGGCCACCTCGGCGGTGGTGGGTGTGAGACCGGTGCCGATGGCCCAGACCGGCTCATAGGCGATGACCGTGTTGGAGGCGGTGACAGCTTCGGGGAGCGAGCCCTTGAGCTGGCGCGACACGACGTCCAGCGTCGTTCCGCCCTTGCGCTCGTCGAGGGTTTCGCCAATGCAGATGATGGCGGTGAGCGAGGCGCGGTGTGCTGCCGCGGCTTTCTTCCGCACCATGGCGTCGGTCTCGGCGTGATTGGCGCGGCGCTCGGAGTGGCCCACGATGACGGCGCTGGCGCCCGCGTCCTTCAGCATCTCGGCGGAAATGTCGCCGGTATGGGCGCCCGACGCCTCCCAGTGGCAGTCCTGGCCGCCCAGCCCGATGCGGCTGCCATTCAAGATCGACTTCACCTTGCGGGTGAGGACCGCGGGCGGGCACAGCATCACCTCGCAGCGGAGCTTCACATCCTTGAGCATCTCCGCCAGGAGCCTGGGCTCGTTCAGCATCTCGCCTGTGCCGTTCATCTTCCAGTTCCCCGCCACCAGTGGCAGAAGCCCGCTCGCCCCCATGCCGTCCCCCTTTTCGTTGATGGATTCCGTTAGCAGAGAGAGCGCGCGCTTGCGAGGGGGTGCCGCTGTCCCTATGATGCGCGTTCTTCGAAATTGAAAGGACGCTCGTAAATGATGGATGTGCTGCGCAGGGCGGCCAAGGGCTGGATTGCCAAAGTCCTGATCGCGCTTCTGGCGCTGAGCTTCGTCGTCTGGGGCATCGCCGACGTGTTCACCGGTTTTCGCGCCTCGGCGCTGGCCACCGTGGGCGGCCAGGAGATTTCGGCGCAGTCCTATACGCAGGCGTTCAACCAGTCGCTGCAGAACATGTCGCGGCAGACCGGCGAGCCGATCAGCGCCGAGGAGGCCCGGACCTTCGGGCTCGACCGGCAGATCCTGAACAACCTGATCCAGGCCGCCGCCATCGATGCCGAGGGAGCGGGTCTGAAACTCGCGGTATCGGACGAGTCGCTGGCGGAGGACGTGGCGGCCAACCCCAGCTTCAAGGGCTCGGACGGCAAATTCAGCCCCGAGCTTTTCCGCCGCCTGCTCGAGCAGAACGGCTTGAACGAGCAGATGTATATCGCCAGCGAGCGCCAGGTGAGGCTCCGGGCGGCGTTGACCGACGCGGTCGATGGCGATTTCACCCCACCTAAAACGCTGGTCGAGGCGCTCACCCGGCATCGCACCGAACAGCGCGACGCGCGCTATTTCACCGTCGTCGTGGCGGAAAGCGAAATCGTGGCGCCGACGGACGAGGAGATCAAGAAACATTACGAGGGTAATCCGCAGTCCTATACAGCACCGGAATACCGCTCGATCGCGGTGATCAAGGCCGAGCCCGCCGATGTCGCGGCCAAGATGACGCTGAGCGACGAGGAGCTCAAGGCCGGCTACGAGCGGCTCAAGCTGGACTATTTCACGCCCGAGCGGCGGACTGTTCTGCAGATGACGTTTCCCTCGGTCGAGGAGGCGCACAAGGCCAAGGTCAGGCTGGCGGCGGGCGAGGATTTCCTGGCGATCGCCAAGGAGCGCGGTATCACCGAGGCCGACGCCACTTTCGCCGACAAGACCAAAGCCGATTTCTTCGATCCCAAGGTTTCCGAGGCGGCGTTTTCACTGGCACAGGGGGTGGTGAGCGATCCGATCCAGGGGAGCCTCGCCATTTCGCTCATCAAGGCCGTATCGATCACGCCCGAGGTGCAGCGCAGCCTGGACGAGGTGAAGGCCGAACTTTCCGAGCGGCTCAAACTCGATAAGGCGAGGGAGGACGTGCAGGCGGTCTATGACGCGGTCGAGGATGCCCGCGCCGGCCAGGCCAGGTTCGAGGATATCGCCCGCGACCAAAACCTGCCGTTCCAGCTCGTGCCGCTCACCGACATCAACGGCCGCGGGCGCGACGGCAAGGATATGGATATTCCGTACAAGGAGGACTTGCTCAAGGCGGCGTTCGGCAGCGACGTGGGGGTCGAGAACGACGCGCTGACGCCGGGCGAGGGGTTCGTGTGGTACGAGGTGCGCGAAGTGGCGCCCGCCGCGGTCGAGCCGCTGGACAAGGTGAAGGACCGGGTGCGGCAGTTGCTGGTCTCGGTCAGGCTCCGCGATCTGGCGGCGGAGAAGGCGAAGAAACTGGTGGTCCGCGCCGAGGCCGGCATCGCGCTTGAGACGCTGGCGCAGGAGGCCCAAGCCACGGTCAAGACCGCCACCGGCTTGAAGCGCAACGAGACCAATGCCGATTTCGACGCGGCCGCCGTGACTGCCGTGTTCGGCGTGCCGGAACGGGGCTTCACCTTCGCCATC
>JANNSP010000384.1:0-4063 GCA_031402975.1 Hyphomicrobiales bacterium | reverse complement strand
GACGGCGGCCATGTCCAGCGTGATCGCGGCCTATCTCAGCCCCTACGGGTTGCTGCCGGGCGCCGCGGCGGGTGCAGCGGCGGGACTGATGGTCGGCATGCTGAACGGCATACTCATCACGCGCATGGATATCTTGCCCTTCATCGCCACGCTTGCGACGATGCTGGCGGCAAGCGGCACAGGATTGCTGGTCGCCGGAAACCAGTCGATCGGCGTGTCCTATGACAGCGGCTTCACCGCCATTGGACAGGGAGATTTCCTGGGCTTTCCAATTCCGGCCTGGATCGCGATCGTGGCTTTCCTGCTTGGTTCGCTCGCCCTCAATTTCCTGGCCTTCGGACGCCAGGTTCTGGCGGTGGGTGGCGGCGAGGACGCGGCCCGGCTCATGGGTCTGCCGGTCGACCGCGTGAAGTTCATGGTCTACTCGCTGAGCGGATTGCTGTCGGGGCTGGCGGGGGTTCAGCTTGCGGCGCAGTTCGGCGCGGGTCAGCCGACCGAAGGCGTCGGCTGGGAACTGTTCGCCATTGCCTCCGTCGTCGTCGGCGGAACGCTGCTGACCGGCGGCGTGGGGTCCGTGGGCGCGACGTTGTCGGGCGTGCTGCTGCTGGGCCTCGTCTTCAACATTCTCAATTTCGAGAACGGCATGGGCTTCGTGTCGCTCCGGGCGCACTGGCAATCGATCGTGCGCGGCGCCTTCCTGCTTCTGGTCGTCATCGTGCAGAGCAGGCTGGCGCAGAAGGTACGCGCTCGCGGCCACGCCGGATCAACCTAGGATCAGTTCGGCGCAGCGGCTGCCCAGCATCATGGCGGGTGCGTTGGTGTTGCCCGCGACGATGTCAGGCACGGCCGAGAGATCGCAGACGCGAAGCCGGTCAACTCCGCGCACGCGCAGCCGCGAATCGAGCACCGCCAGCGGATCGCCGTTCGCCCCCATCCGGCAGGTTCCCGCGGGATGATAGTTGGTCTTGACGAACCGCTTGCAATGATTGGCCAGCGCCTCGCCGTCCAGCCTGGCGGGATTGGGAATTGAAACCTGCTTGATCCGGGCGGAGAGAGGCATGGTCTGGAACGCGCGCATAAAATAGCGTTGACCTTCGATCATCATGCGCATGTCGTCCGGGTGGTGAAGTAGGCGCGGCGACACCAGGGGCATGTCGTTCGGATCGGCGGACCGCAGCCGCACGGTGCCGCGCGATTTGGGCTTCACCACCACCGTCGTCACCGTGACGCCATAGGTGTCTTCGACGAGGCCCAGCGTATCGCGGTCGAGATAGACGATCGGAACGCAAAAGGCCTGGATCGAAGGCGGATCATCGGGATTGACGGGATTGACGAAGGCCCCTGCCTCGACGCCGGCCGACAGGATCGGGCCGGAGCCGAACAGCCGGAACTGCAAGCCGTTGAGAAGCATGCGCCAGCCATTGCCCTGCCGGTAATAGCCGAACCTGCCATTCGCCGAGGCCACGATCGGCACTTCAGGATGATCGATGAGGTTTTCGCCGACGCCGGGGAGGTCGGCCACGCAGGCGATGCCATGCGATTTCAGTTGCTCCGCGGGCCCCAGGCCTGACAGCATCAGAAGTTGCGGCGTTACCAGAGAACCCGCAGCGACGATCACCTCGCTCTCCGCCCTCGCAGTTTGCACCGGCCCGCCATCGATGCTGTAGGCAACCCCCACTGCCGCGCCGTTTTCCATGATGATACGCAGGACACGAGCATTGAGGCGAATAATGAGTTTGTTGTTGCCGGCGAGCGGGGTGAGAAAGGCGTAGGCCGTGCTGCTGCGCTTTCCCCGCCGGTTGGTGAACTGGTAAAATCCGACGCCGCGCTGCGAGGCGCCGTTGAAATCGTGGTTGAAAGGCTCGCCAAGCGCCTGGACGCTCTGCACGAACCAGCGCGAAACATCTGAAATGTGACCGGGGTCGGACACCTGGAGCGGGCCTTCGACGCCGTGCCGGGAATCGTGGAGCCTGTCATTTCCTTCCATGCCGCGAAAATGCGGCAGCACGCTGCTCCAGCCCCAGCCGGGATTGTCGTTGTCGCCCCGCAGGTTCTCGTTCCAGGCGTCGTAATCTTGGGGGCGGCCGCGCATATAGACCTGGGCATTGACCGAGGACCCGCCGCCCAGCACGTTGGCCTGCGGGATGTCGTGAACGCGGCCGTCGAGGTGCTCCTGCGGCACCGTCTGGTGGTAACGCATGAACTTGCTGCCGTTGATCATCTTAAAGATGCCGGGCGGCATGTCGAGCAGCGGGTGGCGGTGCGAATGGCCGGCTTCCAGCAGCAGCACGCGGGCGCCGCTTTCCACCAGCCTCGCGGCGGCGACGCAGCCGGCCGAGCCACCGCCCACGACGATGAAATCGTAGGATTCGGAACGCTCAGGCACGGATGGCCGCTAACCCCTTCCAGTCGAATTCAATGCCGTGTCCGGGCCGATCGGGTGCAATGGCGAATCCGTCCTTGAGTTGCAGCGGTTCGGCGATATAGCGATCGAGTCCGAAACCGTGGGCTTCGAGATAGGACCGGTTAGGGACGGCGGCGAGAAGATGCACGGTCACATCATGTGCGCCGTGCGAGGTGACCGGCAGATTGAAAGCTTCCGCCAGATGGGCGATCTTCATGAAGGAGGTGACGCCGCCGCAATTGGTGACGTCGGGCTCGGGGAACGTCACGCCGCCCGAGGCGATGAGATGGCGGAAATCCCACAGCGTGCGGAGGTTTTCGCCAGCCGCGATCGGCAGGCCGCCGTCGCGGATGACGCGCGCGTGGCCCGTCACGTCATCCGGCGAGATCGGTTCCTCGAGCCAGGTCAGATCGTAAGGAACAAAGGCGCGAGCGGCGCGAATGGCATCGTCCACCGTCCATTTCATGTTGGCGTCGGCCATCAGCGGAAAATTCGCGCCAAGGTGTTTCCGCATTGCCTCCACCCGGCTTACATCCTCCGACAGATGCTTGCGCCCGACCTTCATCTTGATGGCGCGGAAGCCGCGCTCGAGATTGCCGTCGGTCTGTTTGATGAGTTGCGGCAAGGGCAGTTCGAGATCGATGCCGCCCGCGTAACAGGGCACCCTGTTCGAGAATCCACCCAGCAATTGCCACAGCGGCTGCTTTAGGCGTTTCGCCTTCAAATCCCACAGCGCCATGTCGACCGCCGACTGGGCCAAGACTGTCGGGCCGCCCCTTCCGCCATAATGCATCGCCCACCACAGGTCATGCCACAGCGCTTCGATATTCCCAGCCTCCCTGCCCTTCAGAAGGCTCGCCATGTCGCCGGCAAGGATATTGGCAATGGCTCCGCCGTTGCGGCCAACCGTGAAAGTGTAGCCCACGCCTTCCGCCCCGTCGCTGTCCTTCACCGCCACCGTCACCAGCTCAAAATCGCGCATGTCACCATGCATGGAGTCGGTCAGAACCTCCGGCAAAGCGATGCGAAAGTAACCCGTCGAGATCGAGGAAATTTCGGCCATCGCACACCTTGTCAGACTGGAACTCAGCGTCCGTCATAGCGGCAAATGAGAAGGTGCGCCACAGACCGTCCGGCACGCAGCCAATCCTCGTAAACACACCGGCTGGGGTTTCGGGTTCAAGTCGACAGTCCGCTGTCAGTGATTCCAACGATTCAAGAATTGACCGCAATGGCATCGGTCAGCTGCGAACGAGATTTGTAGGTAATTGAAAGCAAAACCGGACGGTTACTCTTTGTCCCAGTCGCGCTCGATGCAGAGGTATCTGGGCGGCCGGCCCTTGTAAAAGCCCATGACCGCGGCGATGACGCACTCCTCCATGGTCAGCGCAGAAAACGTTAAGTTGGTAACACACGGAAGACTGTTACGGTTGAACGAAGATTTATACCGTGAAGTTTTGATTAAGTTATTGAAATTGTTCACACAATACTAGTCACCTGCAAATCGTAGTCCCCCAACCAAAGAGCTGGCCGGGTTTGTCTGAACAGCCTCGCGCGATCAATAAGTGGAATCCTGCCGGGTTTCTGGTCTCGTTGTGATGCGCTATTGAGGGGCGGCGCAGGGAGGGCGTAGCCCGACCGGAGTTGCACCTCAATAGC
>JANNSP010000383.1:0-5968 GCA_031402975.1 Hyphomicrobiales bacterium | reverse complement strand
TTTTCCGCGACGCTCAGGTCCGAGATGACCGAGAGCTCCTGATGCACCATGCCGATCGAGTGCTGCAGGGCTTCGCGCGCCGAGCGGAGCCGCACCTCCTTGCCCTCGATCTTCATCACGCCGTCGAATTCGTGATGAACGCCGGCGATGATCTTCATCATCGTCGATTTGCCAGCACCATTCTCGCCGACCAGGCCGTGGATTTCGCCGGCTTTCAAGGTGAAATCGACATCGCGCAGCGCCAGCACGCCGCCGAAATGCTTGGACACGCCGATAAGTTCAAGCAGGGGCGGATCGCCGCCCCCGCTCATTTGTGCGGTCTCCTCGATCATCAACTGTGGGCTAGATCAGGAAGTTCTTCTGCAGCCAAAGATGGCCGGGGGCTGTTTCCGCCGTGATGACGGGGCCGTCGGCCAGGATGAAGGCCGGGATTTCCTTGCCCGTCTTCTCGCCGCCCATGACGGCGGCGACGCCCGCGGCGACCGACCAGCCATGAATACGGCAGGAGGGATTGCGCACGGTCGCCAGCATGACGCCTTCGAGCACCGCGTTGACCGCGGGCGGCATGGCATCGACACCGCCGATCACGATACCGGTGCGGCCCTTGGCCTTCATGACGTTATGGGCGGCAAGCGCCATATCGTCATTGTGGAAAAAGGCGGCGGCGATGTTTTCGTTCTGGGTCAGGATCGATTCCCAGATGCGGGCGACCTTGGTCACGTCCCAGTCGGCCGGTTCCTCGTTGATCACTTTCACGTTGGGATAGGCGGCGACCACCTGCTTGAAGCCCGCGGCGCGGCCTTGGGCGCCGGAATGGCCGAGCGCCCCTTGCGTCATCACGACATTGCCTTCGCCCTTGATGGCGGCCATGATTTGCGAGGTCACGACCGAACCCATGAAGATGTTGTCGGGCGAAATCTGGGTGTGGATGTTGATCGTTCCGGGGGGTGCTATCAGCGTGTCCATGGCGATGACCGGCGTGCCACCCTCGATCATCTTGTTGACCGGATCGACCAGGGTGCCGATGCCGAAAGGCTGGATCGCCACGAAATCCCACTTCTGAGAAGCCATGTTGTCGATGGAAGCGCGCTGCTTCGTGGCCGAGAGTTCACCGTCGAACCAGGTGATCTCGACATTCATCAAAGCGCCCCAGGCTTCCGCCGCCTGCTTGCCCTGCGCGCACCAGGTGGCCTGCAGGCCAGCATTGGAGAAGGCCGCCTTGAGCGGCTTGCTGGATTTCTTCAGTTCCTGCGCCATGGCGGGATCGAAGCCGGCATTGGCGAGGAGAACCGCGCCAAGTCCGGTCGCGCCGAGCTTCTTGAATACGTCGCGGCGGGTGGCCGCTTCCTTGATCAGTTCTTCCAACATGGTTCGTTTCCTCCCAGGAGTCCTGTTGTCCATAAAGCACGGACAATCGAATGGTCAGGACGATGATGAAGTGCGAAAATCGATCTCCGTGCCTCGCCGCAATCCTTCCGACAAGACGGCGGCTTTGTCCAGCGTTATGTCATACAAATACATTGTTGCAGGGCAACAGCTTTTCGCACTTGCGAAGGCGCCGGTGAGAACGGCGTTATTCCAGATTTGTGTGCCGGGCGCGCATCTCGTCCATCCCGATCCCCATCGCATCCTTGAGCTTCAGCACCATCACTTCGAACAGCACGAAGAGGGCTCCTTCGAACAGCGAACCCATTGGCAGCACCGAATTGGAGTTGGGCCCCTGGTCGTCCGCCATGGTCTGGGCCGGGATGGTCAGCACGAAATCGGCGAGCTGGCAGGCGCGGCCCTTGGGCTGCGCGGTCAGAACCATGGTCGTGGCGCCGGCGTCGCGGGCAATCTTGAGCAGGGCCTCGGCGGTCGCCAGTTGGCCCGGGCCTACGGTCGCGATGAAGAGAGTGCCGGGACCCGCCGGCGGCGCCGTCACGTCGCCCACCACCGCAACCGGCCGGCCCATGTGGAACAGCCGCATTGCGAACCCCAGAAGTTGCAGCCGTTCGCGCCCGCATCCAAAGACGGTCACGGCGCGGGCCGAGGCGATCATGTCCACCGCTTTGTCGACCGCCGCATCATCAATCTTTTCGAACACATTGCCAAGTTCGAGAATGGCCGTAGCATAAAGACTGTTCATCGTGTTCTCCTGTAGGATCCTATTTCCCGGACTGCCGGTGCCGCAGCAGCCAATCCCAGGAACTTCCGACAATATCATCAATGGCGGGAAATTTCGGCTGCCAGCCCAGATCAGCCCTCGCCTTGGATGCGTCGGCGACCAGGCTGGCGGGATCGCCGGGCCGGCGCGGTCCGTGCTTCACCTTGATCTCGCGGCCGGTAATCCGCCGCGCGGTCTCAATGATTTGCGCCACGGAATAACCGGCGCCATTGCCCAGATTAAATCTTGCGCTATCTCCACCGCGCCCGAGCAATTGCAGCGCCAGAACATGGGCCTGGGCCAGATCGCTCACATGCACATAGTCGCGGATGCAAGTGCCGTCGGGTGTCGCATAATCATCCCCGAAGATGGTGAAATCCGGCCGAAGGCCCGCCGCGGTTTCGAGAACCAGCGGCAGGAGATGAGTTTCGGGATCATGATCTTCGCCGGTATCACCGTCCGGATCGGCGCCAGCGGCATTGAAGTAGCGCAGCGCCACGCTGCGCAGTCCATAGGCCGCGCCATAGTCGGCGAGCATCCGCTCGACCATGAGCTTCGTCGCGCCATAAGGGTTGATCGGGGACTGCGGCGTGTCCTCGGTGATCGGCAGGCGATCGGGAATGCCATAGGTCGCGCAGGAACTGGAAAACACGATCTGATTGACGTCATGGGCGCGCATCACGTCGAGCAGCACCTGCGAGCCCGCGACGTTGTTGCGATAATACTTGGCGGGCTCCGTGATCGACTCGCCCACATAGGCGAAGGCCGCGAAGTGAATGACGGCGACCGGCCGATAAGCCTTCATCACCGCAGAAAGCCGAAGAGAATCAAGGATATCGCCGGTCTCCAGGGGCCCCCATCGCACCGCCCAGCGATGGCCGCTTACCAGGTTGTCATAGGTGACGGGGGTAAAGCCGGCGCGCGCCAGGGCCTTGCAGGTATGAGAGCCGATATAGCCGGCACCCCCGGTAACCAGGACGGTTTCACTCATGGGAGCCCAAATCCCCCAGCCGCACTTCGGCGATTTCAAGTTTGCCGGCCGCGCGATTTTCCAGGCGGTCCCCGGCGCCCGGTGCCACGAAATGACTTTGGTCGCGCCTTAGGATTTTTGTGTCTTTCCCAGCCAGAACCGTGGCCTCGCCTGTCACGACGATCCAGTGCAGTTTTCGCCCAAGGCTGGTTTCCGCTTGCCGATATTCGCCCGGCGCAAGCGTGAACTGGCACATGACGGCCGGGTCATCGCTCCCGGCCTCGCCGAAGCCGCCTGTCGCCGTTTGAGCATGGCCAAGTACTTCGGGGCGCGCCTCGGAAATCATCGCCTTGACGGTCTCGCCAAGCAGTCCCAATCGGTTCTGATGGGCGATGAGAAGCGCGTCCGGTGTATCGATGACGACCAGATCCTCGATTCCGAGCCCGACCATCAGGCGGCGGGGACTGAACACGATGTTCCGCCGGCTGCCGGCCAGACGGACATCGCCGCGAATGCGGTTGTCGTCGCTGTCTGGAGCGATCAGCGCCGCAACCTCCGGCCAGGTTCCCATGTCGCGCCAGCCGGCATCGAGCGACACCACCCGCACATGGCCGTGGCGTTCGAGTACCGCGTGATCGAAAGAAATAGAGGGAGATTGCGCAAAGGCCTCCCGATCGAGCAGGAGACAGTCATCGCCCCGTTTCGCGTTGTCAACGGCAAGGCGGACTGCCTTGGAAACGCGAGGTTCATGCAGGTTGAGCGCGGCGATAATGGTGTCAGCCCGCGCCACCACCATGCCGGCATTCCACAGCGCGCCCGAGGAAATGAGTTGAGCCGCGCGAGCGGCATCGGGTTTCTCTACGAACCGTCCAACTCGCTGGATGCCTCCGCCCACCGAAGTATCGGGGACGATATAACCCAATGCCGATGAGGGTTCATGGGGCCTAACCCCCAGAATGACGATCTCTCCCACCGTGGCGGCGGAGACAGCCACCGCCGCGGCTTCGGCAAAGCTCTGGTGGTCGTCGATGACATGGTCGGCGGGGAGAACGATAAGCACCGCATCGCTATCCTCGGCATGGGCCACAAAGGCCGCGGCGGCAATCGCCGGCGCCGTATTTCGGGCCTCGGGCTCAAGCACCAGCCTGATGCGCGTGCCGGAGCGATCCAGCTCGTGGCGGGTTCGCGTCGCCATATCTTTGGAGGCGATACAAAGTGCTGGCGCCGTTGTCCTGAGCGCCGCCAGACGATGGAGCGTCGTCTCCAGCAGGCTGGACTCGCCAGTCAGCGCCAGAAACTGTTTCGGCAGGGAACGGCGGCTGAGCGGCCACAGCCGCGTTCCCGATCCGCCACACAGAATGACTGGCCAAAGATGCCTTTCAGGACTGTCGGCAAACACGTCCAATTCGGGGCGCACTTCTAGGTTGACTTGATTTGCAAATTCCCCTCGGGGTTTTAGCAGCGCGCCTTGTAGCGGCAACAAACCTGTGATTGCAAGTTCCACGCCTTTCAGTCGCCGACTTCGGGATAGCGGGCAAGTTCGAGCCTGATTTGGGCCAAAATCTCTTGCATGGTTTGCTGGCTCGCCGGGCTTTCGCAAACGACGACGATTTCCGGCTTGTTCGAGGAAGCCCGGACCAGACCCCATGAGCCATCGGAAAGACCGAAGCGTATCCCGTTCACCGTATTGATTTCAGACAGGAATTGACCAGCGACCCTTTGACTCTTTGCGGAAATCCGCCGGGTGAGATCGGCAACCACCTGGTATTTCCGGTCATCGGGGCAGTGAAAGGCGATCGTGGGGGTGATCCAGGTTTGAGGCAGGCTGCGGGACAGCTCCGCCAGGGTTGCATTACCGGCGCGGTCGAGCAAGCGGAGGATTTCGAGGCCGGCGACCAGGCCGTCGTCGTAGCCTCGGCCGAAGGGGGGTCTGAGAAAGTAGTGTCCGGATTTTTCGAACCCCGCCAAGGCGTTACGTTCGGCGGTGCGCCGTTTCATATAGGAATGCCCGGTTTTCCAGTATTCGCAGGTGGCGCCATTGGCCTTCAAGATCGGGTCCATGGCGAAGATGCCGGTTGATTTCACGTCGGCGATAAAAAGGGCGTTATTACAAAGGCTTGAGAAGTGGCGGGCGAGCAAAACGCCCATTTTATCGGCGAAAATCGCGTTGCCTTCGTTGTCGACCACGCCGCAGCGATCGCCGTCGCCGTCGAAACCGAGCGCCAGATCGGCCTTGTGAGCCAGCACCGCCTCCGACATTGCAGCAAGCATTTCAAGGGCTTCGGAGTTGGGATTGTATTTGGGGAAGGTGAAATCGAGGTCGCAATCGAGCCTCACAACGTCGCAGCCCATGGCGGCGACCGCGTCGGGCGCGAAGGCTCCGGCGGTGCCGTTGCCGCACGCCACGACGACTTTAAGTGGTCGAGAAAGGGAGGTTTTTGGAGACAAATCGTCGAGATATCGGCGACGAATGTCGAGACAATGGAGAAGGCCGCCGCCCTCCCGCAACTGCCAGGAGCCGGTGAGCACGATCTCCTTCAACTCCGCCATGTCGGAGGGCTCGAAGGTGAACGGCCGCTCCACTCCCATCTTGATGCCGGTCCAGCCGTTCTCGTTGTGGGACGCGGTGACCATGGCGACGGCGGGCACATCGAGGGCGAACTGGGCGAAATAGGCCATGGGCGACAAGGCGAGGCCGATGTCGTGCACGGTGCAGCCCGAGGCCATCAGGCCCACCATCAGGGCATGCTTGATCGACGACGAATAGCTACGGAAATCGAGACCGGTCACGATATGCGGACGCACCCCGCGCTGGTGCAGCATGGTGCCCAACCCCAGGCCGAGCGCCTGGA
>JANNSP010000382.1:0-6296 GCA_031402975.1 Hyphomicrobiales bacterium | reverse complement strand
ATGCCGTTGATGTGTTTGGCGAGCGAGGGAATCGTCTCGATGTGGTAGGGCGTGGGCACCCAGACCGGCCATTTTGCCATGCGCTTGATCACCACTTCGCCCGCCCATGTCATCCCGGCCTTGCCCACCGCGACCCCGTAGCGCATGGCCCGGCCGTTGCCTTGCACATGAAAGAGAAAGCGGCGCTTGGGATCGACGACGATGGTTCCGTTGGGCTCCTGCGTCTTGTAGTCAACCTCGCGCCGCCGGAATTTGTACTCGACGTCCTGGACATCCAGTTGGCGGACCGGAAAAGGCTCGCCCGCGAGCGCCAATGCCTCGCCACCGGCGGGAAGCCCCGAAGCGAGCAGGGATGCGAGGAACCCACGGCGAGAAATCGGCATTGGCATTCCATAGTGGCGGTGAACCCAAGTCCTAGCGACGTTCGCCCGGTCTATCAAGCTCGACGCTTTCAGCTAGCCGATCTTCAGCGACTTGAACCGCCTGGCGGTCTCGGCGTTGGCGGCGCCGGCCAGCAGCTTCCCATGGTCGCGACAGTCTCGCGATGTTTTGCCATTCACCTCGCTGGTCGGCTACGATAGATGCCGTGACGGCCAGATTGTCAGATCGGCTATTGGTGGTGCTTGCCGGCGGCGTCTGCCTGTTGCTGGCGACGGTGCTGAGTCTTGCCGATCCGGGCCAACGTCTGGACCGCATGCGCGAGGCCATTTTCGATCAGTTGATTGCCTGGCCGCCGCAAGACCGAGGTTCGGGCCGCGTCGCGGTGGTCGAGATCGACCGCGAGTCGCTGGCGGAATTCGGCGACTGGCCGTGGTCGCGAGACCGCCTGGCGCTGCTCATCGAAAAAATCGCCGGCGCTCGTCCCGAGGTGATCGCGATCAATATTCTGCTGTCTGAAAAAACCGCGGCCGATCAGGGCGCAAGCGACACGCGCCTGGCTGAAGCCATTGCGCGGGCGCCAACCGTGCTGGCTCTGGTCCTCGACCCCGAGGCGGGAACCGCCCTGGCTCCGGCAACGCCGATCGCCGTGACCGGCCCGGTGGCGGTGCCGGATCTGCTCGCAGCACCTGGCGTGGTTCCTCCATCACCCGTGTTGATGGCAGCCGCCAGGGGCGTCGGCGTGATTTCGCTGCCCGCGGCGGACGGACAACCGGTGCGGAAAGTTGTCCTGCTGGCGGCCGGCGCCAAGGCCATTCTCGCCGGCTTCGCGGTTGAAACATTGCGGGTTGCCGCGGGCGATCTCACCCTCATTGCCACCGCCTCGCCGCAGGTTCTGCGGATCGGCGAGCATGTGCTGCCGCTGGAAGGCGACGGGCAGATGCGGTTGCGCTTCGCCACCCCATCCCGGCGCGACGCGCGAACCATGTCGGCGCTGGATGTGCTTGAGGGACGGATCGACCCGTCGCGGCTTACGGGAAAGATCGTTCTGGTTGGAGCGAGCGCGCCCGAGTCGGGCGGCTTGCGGCTGACGGCCGCCGACCCGTTTCTGCCCTCGGTGCAGATCGAGGCGGATGCGACCGAACAGATGCTTTCGGGTGACATCCCGCAACGGCGCTGGTGGATGCCATGGCTTGAAGCGTTCGTCGCCATCTGCGCCGGAACTATCGGCATCGCGGCGGCCGGATGGTGGCCGGCGGGCCGCGCCGCCGTTGCCATCGCCGCGATACTCTCGAGCTGCATCGCGGTGGCGATATTCGTGTCCGTCGCGATGCTCCGGCTGGTCGACCCCATGACGCCCGCGGCCATTGCGTTCTCGGGCGTGCTGGGCGCCGGCTTGACCCAGTTCAGGCTCTCCAGCCGAAGGCGCGCGGCGATCGAGCGCCGCTTCGCGCTCCATCTGTCGCCGGAGCTGGTCCGGCGCATTTCGGATCACCCCGATGAACTGAAAGTGGCGGGCGAGACGCGGACCATCACGGCGCTCTTTACCGATATCGAGGGATTTACGGCGCTGACCGAACATATCGGCCCGGAAAGAATGGTGTCGTTGCTCGATCACTATGTCGATACCGTCGCCAACCTGATTGTCGGTCATGGCGGCATGGTGGACAAGATCGTGGGCGACGGGCTGATCGCGTTCTTCAACGCGCCGGTCGACCTTCCCGATCACGCGCAAAGGGCGGTTGCCTGCGCCATCGAGATCGTGGCCGCGACCGAGGCCCTGCGCCGCGAGCCGCAATGGGCGGAAATCGGACTTGGCCGCACCCGCGTCGGAATTGAAACCGGGCCCGCGGTTCTGGGCGACGTGGGCCGCGGCATCAGGCGCAACTACACCGCACTTGGACGCGCGGTGAATGTCGCAGCGAGACTGGAAGCCGCCAACAAATCGTTCGGATCGTCCATAGCCCTTGGACCCGGGACCGCCGCCGCCCTGGAAGGAAAGTACAAACTGCGCCATCTGGGCCGGATCGAGCTACGCGGCATTGCCGAAGCAGTAGACGTCTTCGAGCCGGATTCAGAGCCGCCGATTGACCGCGGATGAACCGCCCCGGTGTTTCATCTGACCAGACGCATCACCAGATCGATCTTCTTCCGGCCCCACTTCCTGGCAGGTGACGGAGGATCTCCGGGCGACGCAATGTCGGTTCCTTCACCCTTGCGCAGCTTCACCGTCTGTCCCGCCGCGGTGACATCGACGGCGCCCATCTCGACGAAAACGCCAAATCCCTTGCCGGTGTCGCCGGCGAAGAACGTCGTGCCGCGAACCGCGATCAGCGCGAATGGACTTTCAATCTTCAGGCCGCCGGGAAAGCTCCCCGCCGGCGTGATCAGCAGCAGCGCGCCGCTGCTCAGGTTGAGAACGCCGCCTGAATTGACGATGAACTCGTCGATGATGATGCGCGTGTCACTGCCCAGGCGCAGCGTTGTCTTGCGGCCAAAGTGAATTCCGAGACGGGCGTCCCTGCCGGTCGCGACCGCATCGCCGAGATCGACCCCCGACTTCAAGCGGAGCGCGCGGCGCAGCAGCCCGCGTCCCACAAAAGCCTGTCCGATGACGTCGAAAACACGTCCGACCGCTGTGGCGGCGCCGGCCTCCGCGCCCAACGCGCCGGTCGCGATCGCGGCGGGAAAAAACTTCAGGAACAGGCGCCGGTCTATCCGGCCTACAAAATTTCCGGGTCTCATCTGAAATATCCTTGCTGCGGCTTTTCCATTCTAGCACGGCCACGCATCGAAGATGCGCAAAACCATGCGGCCTGTCGTTTGGCACCACGTCCGGCCGATCCACGAAGTGACCGGGATCACACGCTCATTCGATCACTTGTAGTTGGGGACCAAGCTTTCGCCGCCGCCGCATGCTAAAAGCCGAAACAGAACCACACTTTGGACGGATGCCCTCGATTGACCAGCCCACGCTTTGCCACCCGCCTCAACTCCTTTTCATCGCGCTCGCATGTCGAGTGGCCGGGCCTCGCCGGCAAGCCCTCGATGCTGCAGATGGCGCAGCGCGCGGCGCGCGTCGGCGGCCTGACCGATCTCGACCTCAATTATCCCGATCATGTGTCCGAAAATCCAGCGGAACTGGGGCGAAAGCTCAAGGACATGGGACTGGCGGTCAATGGTTTCGCCATGCGTTACTACACCAACCCCGCCTTCAAACTCGGCGCGCTCACCCATCCCGATGCTACGGTGAGGCGCGAGGCCATCGATCTCACCAAGAAGGGGATCGACGCGGCCCGCGAAGCCGGTTCGAACCTGATGACGATCTGGCTCGGTCAGGACGGGTTCGATTACGCATTCCAGGCGGATTATGACAGGCTCTGGCAACACGAGCTCGACGGAATCAGCGAAGTCTGCGCGCATGACCCCGATTGTCTGATCAGCATCGAATACAAGCCGAACGAGCCCCGGTCCTACAGCCTGATGCCGGATTGCGCCACCACATTGCTGGCCATCAAGGAGATCGGCGCCGCCAATCTCGGCGTCACGCTGGATTTCGCCCATGTGCTTTACGCCGGCGAGCAGCCGGCCTTCGCTGCGGCCCTGATCGCCCGCCACAGCCGGCTCTTGGGCGTCCATCTGAACGATGGCTACGGCAAGCGCGACGATGGCCTGATGGTGGGCGCGGTCCACACGCTGCAGACCATCGAACTGCTGCGCCAGGTCAAACGCGACGGCTATGACGGCGCCATCTATTTCGACACGTTTCCCGACCTGACCGGTCTCGACCCCGTGCACGAATGCGAGGTCAACATCAAAACCGTCAAGCGCATGCTGAAAATCGTCGACCGCCTCGAACGGGACAGTCGATTGAGCGGCGCCATCGAGCGTCAGGATGCGGTCTCCTCGCAGGCAATTGTCCAGGAGCTGATGCTCGGAGCGGAAGACCAGTGAGCATGAACCCGTCCAAGCCTGCTGTCATCGTCTTCGGCAGTCTGCACTATGACATCATCGTTCGTGGGTCCGCCCGGCCACGCAAGGGCGAGACCGTGACCGGCGAAGATTGGCAGCCCAAATGCGGTGGCAAGGGCGGCAACCAGGCCGTCGCCGCGGCGCATGCAGGGGTATCGGCGGCGATGATCGGCGCGGTGGCGGACGACGAGTTCGGCAGAGTGCTGGTTGAAAACCTCGCCGCGAAGAATGTCGGCCATCGCTTTGTCCGCGTAGCCGCCGGCGAAAGAACCGGGATGAGCGTCGCGATCTTCGACAGTGACGGCGACTATGGCGCGGTCATTGTCTCCGGCAGCAATCTGACGCTCGGCTCGAAGGATGTCGAGGATGCCAACGAGCTATTTGCACCGGACGGTGTTCTTGTGCTGCAGAACGAGGTTCACGACGTGGCGAATGCCGCCGCCGCTCGCGCCATGCAAGCCGCGGGCGGCCGGGTGCTCCTCAATGCGGCACCCGCCCGCATGCCTTCCGCCGAGCTTGCATCTCTCGTCGATGTCATTGTGGTGAACGCCATCGAAGCCGAACTGCTTGCGAGCGTGCCGGCCGTTGATGGCTTGAGAGGCGCGCTCGAAGCCGCGCGAATCCTGGCGGCCACTTACCCGGTGGCGGTGGTCACCGCCGGCGGCGAAGGCGTTGCATGCGTGTCCAGGCACGGCGAATTCGCCATCGCGGCGATCAAGGTGAAGGTGGTGAGCACGCATGGCGCCGGCGACGAGTTCACCGGCGTCCTCGCCGCGGAACTTGCAAAAGGACAACACGTCGAAGCCGCCCTCCGCAGCGCCAACCAGGCGGCGGCGGCTCTGGTCGGCGGGACAGCGCTTCGACAGGCTGGGGAAAGCCCCATCCGGAAACTCGGTAGTGGGTCAGTTTGAAAACCGAGATCCCCGGCGGCCCGCGCGGGATGCGTCGGTCAGGGCCCGGTCGCGGCCTGAATGCGGGAGATGGAGTTGAAATCGCGGTCCCACACCGCCGTCGCGACGCCGTTGTCCATGGCAATCTGCGGGAATCCAAACGCGGCGGCCGCGGTCACGTTCTCGATCGGACCGAGTGTGCCGGCGGCGGAACGCACGCGCGCCTGGATGTTGTTATTGGAGGAACCCGTATTCTGGTGCGTAAAAACGAAAACGGCGACGCCGTTCTCGTCATAGGCAACCTGCGGCTGGTCGGAGAAGCCGCTCGGCGACGAAATATCCTGGAGGGCGCCCACAGCCCCGGCCGACGAAATGGCGCGCGCCTGGATGCGGAGGTCGCTGCGCCGCCACGCCACGATCGCGTCGCCGTCGTCCTGCATGCCGATTTGCGGGAAGTTGGCGAACGTGCCGACGAGCGACACGGTCTGCACAGGCCCGAGCGTCCCCGCGGCCGAGCGGGACCGAGCCTGGACGCGAGTTGGGCCGCCGGTGGAATTTTCCCAGACCATCAGGGCATCGCCGCTTGCATCCACGGAGATGTCGAGACCGGCCGCCTGGTTATTCACCAAGGAGACAAACTGGATCGGGCCGAGCGCGCCGGCGGCGGTGCGCGCGCGAACCTGCACGCGGCTGAAACTCCCGTCGTGGCGCGTCCAGGCAAAGACCGCACCGCCGGTGTCGGCGATTCCCACCCGCGGCTCGCCAACCGGGCGGCCGGCCTGCGACAAGGTCTGCGTCGCGGAAAGCGCGCCGGCGGCGGATCGCGCCCGCGCCTGCATGCGGTCCCCGACTTGCCACATGATGACGGAGCGGCCGTTTGGCGCCATCGCAACACGAGGATTGCCCGCATTGGCGGCCGCGGCCAGATCCTGCACCGGCCCGAGCACGCCGGCGGCGGACCGGGAGCGCGCCTGAATGCGGGTTGTGGTTCCATCGAATCGCCCCCACACGATGAGGGCGTTGCCGTTTGCCGCGACGCCAACCTGAGGCTGGCCG
>JANNSP010000381.1:0-3910 GCA_031402975.1 Hyphomicrobiales bacterium | reverse complement strand
TGCACCACCAGCGTATTGGCGTTGGGAATGTCGAGACCCGATTCGACGATGGTGGTCGATAGCAGCACGTCGAATTTGCGGTCGTAGAATCCCGACATGATGTCTTCGAGCTGGGTCGGCGCCATGCGGCCATGCGCCATGCGAAATTTTATTTCCGGAACACTTTCGCGCAGGAACGCGGCGATCTCGTCGAGATCGGAGACGCGCGGGCAGACATAGAAGCTCTGCCCGCCGCGGAAATGCTCGCGCAGCAGCGATTCGCGGATGATGACCGGATCGAAGGGCGAGATGTAGGTGCGCACCGCCAGCCGGTCGAGGGGAGGGGTCGTGATGAGCGAGAGTTCACGCACCCCCGAGAGTGCAAGCTGAAGGGTGCGTGGGATTGGCGTCGCGGTCAGCGTCAAAACATGCAGGTTGGCGCGCATCTCTTTCAAGCGCTCCTTGTGCTTGACGCCGAAATGCTGCTCCTCGTCGACGATCAACAGACCGAGATCGCGGAACTTGATCGAGGCGGCGAGCAGCGCGTGGGTGCAGATGACGATGTCGATGTCGCCCTTGGTCAGGCCATCGCGCATCGCGTCCATGTCCTTGCGCGGAACCAGCCGCGAGGCTTGCGCGATGACCAGCGGCAGGCCCTTGAAGCGCTCGTTGAAAGTGGCGAAATGCTGGCGCGCCAGCAATGTCGTCGGCACCACCACCGCCACCTGCTTGCCGTTGAGGGCTGCCACGAAACTTGCCCTGAGCGCCACCTCGGTCTTGCCGAAGCCCACATCGCCACATACCAGCCGGTCCATCGGGCGGCCCTTTTGCAAATCGTCGAGCACCGCCTCGATGGCCGAGAGCTGATCTTCCGTCTCCTCATAGGGAAACCTGGCGCAGAATTCGTCGAAGGCCCCCTCGGGCGGGGACAGGATGTCGCCGGATTTGAGTTCGCGCGCCGCCGCCGTCCGGATCAGGTCCTCGGCGATCTCGCGGATGCGCTCCTTGAGCTTGGCCTTCTTGGCCTGCCACGCGCCGCCGCCCAACTTGTCCAGTTGCGCGCCCTGCTCGTCGGAGCCGTAGCGCGTGAGCAGTTCGATATTCTCGACGGGGAGGAACAGCCGGTCGTTGCCGGCATACATGATGAACAGACAATCGTGGGGCGCGCCTTGCACCTCGATCGTCTTCAGCCCCTCGAAGCGGCCGATGCCGTGATCGACATGGACGACGAGATCGCCGGGACTGAGGGAAGAGAGTTCGGAAATGAAGTCGGAGGCCGAGCGCGATTTGCGCCCGCGCCTGACCAGCCTGTCGCCGAGGATATCCTGTTCGGCGATGATGGCGAGATCGGAGGTTTCGAATCCCTCCTCGAGCCCGAGCACGGTAAGTGCGACAATCGAGCGATCCCATGTTTGCAACTCGGTCCAGCTCGCGGCGATTGCGAGCGGCGCCAGGTCATGGTCCTTGAGGATCGACTGCAACCGTTCGCCCGAGCCTTCGCTCCACGCGGCGATGACGGCGCGCTTTCCAGCCTTCCGCAAAGCTTCGGTATGGGACTTCACTGCTTCGTAGACGTTAACGCCCGCTTTGGCACGTTCGGCGGCGAACATGCGGCCGCGCCGCACTCCGAAGGACATGGAATTGGCCTCCGGACTCTCGAACGGCGACATCGCCAGCGTCGTGTGATCCGCCAGTGCCTCGGACCATTCGGTCTCGGTGAGGTAGAGCGCTTCCGGTTTCAGCGGCTTGTAGGGGGCGGCGCCGAAATTCTGCTTGTCGAGCGCCTCGCGTCTCGCCGAATAAAACTCCTCGATCTGCTCGCGCCGCGCCTCGACCGCCTCTTTCGCCGAGTGATCGAGCGAGATCGCCGCATCGGGGAGATAGTTGAATAGCGTTTCGAGATGGCTGTGGAACAGCGGCAACCAGTGCTCCATGCCTTGATAACGCCGCCCGCTGGTGACGCTGTCATAGAGCGGATCCGAAATATCGATGCCGCCGAAGGCCTCGGCGTAAGCGGTGCGGAAACGCCCGATGGCTTCCGGCGTCAGTAGCACTTCGTTGGCGGGCGTCAGCGTGAAGGATTTGAGCGATGCGAGCGAGCGCTGCGACTGCGGATCGAAGCTCCGCACCGTCTCCAGCGTATCGCCGAAGAAATCGAGGCGCACGGGCGCTGCGGCACCGGGCGGAAAGATGTCGATGATACCGCCACGAACCGCGAAGTCGCCCGGATCGACCACCGTGCCGGTGCGCGAGAAGCCGTTGAGCGCCAGAAAGGCAAGCAGCGGCTCGGTATCGACGCAGCGGCCCGGGGCCGCGGTGAACGTCGCTCCGCCGATCAGCGATTTCGGCACCACGCGCTGCAGCACCGCGTTGACCGTGGTGAGAACGATCAGCGGCTTCGTTATCGGCCGGGTGAGCCGCGCCAGGCTCGCAAGCCGCCAGGCGATGATATCGGCGGCGGGCGATACGCGGTCGTAAGGCAGGCAGTCCCAGGCGGGGTAGCGCAGGACTTCGACATCGGCGGCGAAGAAGGCAAGCTGTTCGGCCAGCGCCGCCATGCGCTGGTCGTCGAGCGCCACATGGACCAGCGGCCGGGGGCCGACTTGGCGTGCGATCTCCGGCAGCAGCAGCGCATCGAAGCCCTGCGGCACGCCGGAAAGCGGCACGCGTCCCGTGAGAACGAGCCGCGGCTTGAGAGGGTTGAGATCGATCGTCATTGATCATGACTCTCAACGTCAGCAATTGAGCACACTACTTTCCCCTTCCCCCCTTGCGGGAGAAGGTGGATCGCGCCAACGGCGCGAGACGGATGAGGGGGCGGTGTAACGAGTCGAGCCGTCAGAACTCGCGGAACCGCCCCCTCATCCGGCGCTACGCGCCACCTTCCCCCGCGAGGGGGGAAGGGGAAGAAAAAGTAGTCGCTTCCGGCAGTTGTTATCTGAACGATCATGGCTGGAAGTCGAACATGTCCTGAAGCAGGCCTGAGCGCTGTGGTTCCGGCACCGGAGACTGCCCGGTGGCCCAGGCGAACAGGAGCTGGTCGGGAATTTCTATGATGGCTTCGAGGTGATGGAGCTCCACCGCCGACATAGTTTCTATCCGGGCCAACGCGAATCCCCCGAGGATCAGGTCCATTTCCCGGATGCCGCGATGCGTGGCCCGCCACAGCAGACGTCTCCGGCGATGATCGAGTGTATTGCTGGTAGTTGTCATGGCGCGGGCTGCTTAGCCCGGAGATGTGAGGGCCGCAACTCGCTGTTTCACAGTTACGTGATCTGACTTGCAATCGGCAGGCGAAAAAGCCCACATCAGTCAATTCGGGAACTCGGGGAGGGACTGCCGCATGATCAGGATCAATGTCAACGGCGCGGAGCGCGAGATCGACGCCGATGCCGATATGCCCTTGCTCTGGGCTCTGCGTGACGAGCTTGCGCTGACCGGCACGAAGTTCGGCTGTGGCCTGGCGCAATGCGGCGCCTGCACGGTGCATCTCGACGGTCAGCCGGTGCGCTCGTGCCAGACCCCGATCGGCGATATCGGCGCGGGCAAGATCACCACCATCGAGGGCATTTCGGGCAGGATCGCGGAGACGCTGCAAACCGTCTGGGCCGATTTCGACGTGCCGCAATGCGGTTATTGCCAGTTGGGGCAGATCATGTCCGCCGTGGCGCTACTCAACGAAAACAAGAAACCCGGCGACGCCGACATCGATGCCGCGATGGCGGGAAATCTGTGCCGCTGCGCCACCTATGCCCGCATCCGTTCCGCCATTCATGAATCCGCCCGCCGTTTGGAGGCCTAAACCATGTACCCCAAGATTTTTCAGGATCAATCTTTTGCCAAGCCGTTAGCAAGTCTTGTTTCGACGCGGCGTTCGTTCATCCTTGGCGCAGTGGTGACTGCCGCCGGACTTGCCATCGGCTATCGGATG
>JANNSP010000380.1:0-40455 GCA_031402975.1 Hyphomicrobiales bacterium | reverse complement strand
CTCGAGGGCGAGGGCGAGATTACCATGCGCGATCTGGTCAAGAACTGCCTCCGCATGAGGCCCGAACGCATCATCGTCGGCGAAGTCCGCGGACCCGAAGCCTTCGATCTCCTGCAGGCGATGAACACCGGCCACGACGGATCGATGGGAACCCTCCATGCCAACAGCCCGCGCGAGGGGCTGTCGCGTCTTGAATCGATGATCACCATGGGTGGCTTCGCGCTGCCTTCGAAGACCATCAAGGAAATGGTGTGCGGCTCGATCGACGTCATCGTCCAGGCCGCTCGCCTCCGCGACGGTTCGCGCCGCATCACCCACATCACCGAGGTGATCGGCATGGAAGGCGACGTCATCATCACCCAGGATTTGTTCGTTTATGAGATCGTGGGCGAGGACGCCAACGGCAAGATCATCGGGCGCCACCGCTCGACCGGCATCGCGCGCCCGCATTTCTGGGATCGCGCCCGCTACTACAACGAGGAGCGCCGCCTCGCCGACGCCCTCGAAAAGGCCGAGACGCGCAACGACGACGACTGAACTCTTTTGACGGTTTGAGGTTGCCATGGTTTTCGGCGAGGATCTGATCCAGATCGCCTTTATCGCGATGATTGTCGTGGCGGTGGGGGGCGTGGCGATTGCCATACTCTACCCCATTCTCGCCGGCGACTCGCCGACCAGGCGGGTGAAGTCGGTCACCGAGAAAAAAAGCGAGAGAAGCGTCAAGCAGTCCTTCGCCTCGCGCATTTTCGAAAGTCAGAAGGATTCCCGCCGCAAGCAGATTCAGGAATCCCTCAAGCAGATCGAAGTGCGCGAAAAGCAGCGCAAGAAACGCATCACGCTGCGCACGCTTATCATGCAGGCGGGCCTCGATGTTCCCGTCCGCGTGTTCTGGCTGTTCTCGATCGGCAGCGGCTTTGCCTTCGCGGTGGCGGCCTTCATCGCCGGGCTGCCCTGGTATGTCTGGGTAGTTTCCTTCGTCATCGGCTGCCTGGGTTTTCCCCGCTGGCTCCTCGGCTTTCTGCGCAAGCGCCGCCAGAATGTGTTCATCAACGATTTCGCCGACGCCATCGACGTGATGGTGCGCGGATTGAAGTCGGGACTGCCGGTATCGGACGCCATGAAGATCATCGCGGCCGAATCGGGACCGCCCGTCGGACCCGAATTCGTCGAGGTCGTGGAAGGACAGCGCATCGGCATTTCCATCGACCAGGGCATCGAGCGCATGTTCGAGCGGATGCCGCTGTCGGAAGTGAACTTCCTCGGCATCGTGATGGCGATCCAGCAGAAAACCGGCGGCAACCTGTCCGAAGCGCTCGCCAATCTGTCGAAGGTGCTGCGCGACCGCAAGAAGATGAAGAACAAGATTCGCGCCGTCAGCCAGGAGGCGAAGTCCTCCGCCGGCATCATCGGCTCGTTGCCCTTCTTCATCATGGGGGCACTCACCATCCTCAACCCGGAATATCTCAATCCGCTGTTCTACACCTCGACCGGCCACATGCTGCTGCTCGGTTGCGGACTGTGGATGGGAACCGGAATTCTCGTCATGCGCAAAATGATCAATTTCGACGTTTAGGCGGATCCCATGGTCGAACTCGTCACCAGCCTCATGCAAATCGAGATGATCATCACGATCCTGATCGGCATGGCGGCTTTCGCCACCGTTCTCACCGTGGCCTCGCCCTATTTCGAAAGCGACCAGCTCAAGGCGCGCATGAAATCGGTGAGCCAGGAACGCGACAAGCTGCGCGCCGCCCAGCGGACGCTGCTCATGGCAAACGATGTCAAGCTGCGCGACAAGCCGAAAGCCGGTCTTGCCGCCCAGCTCGTCGAAGCCCTCAATCTCAAGCGGATATTCGAAGCCGAAGCATCGCGCGAAAAGCTGCGCCAAGCGGGCCTCCGCAACGAGCGCCATCTGGTGACGTTCCTCGCGGCGCGCGTCATAGCGCCCATCATTCTCGCCATTATCGTGTTTGTCTATTCCTCCACGGTCTTCGCCGACCGAGTGGCTCCGCCGATGCGCATCGCGGCGACCGGCATCGGCCTTCTGCTCGGCTATTACCTGCCCACGATCTTCCTGAAAAACATGATCACCCGCCGCCAGGATTCGATCCGGCGGGCCTGGTCGGATGCCCTCGATCTCTTGCTGATCTGCGTTGAATCCGGCATGGCCATCGAGCCAGCGTTGCAGCGCGTGGCCCGCGAAATCGGCTCAGCCTCGGTGCCGCTCGCCGAGGAACTGACGCTCACCGTGGCCGAACTCTCCTATCTGCAGGATCGCCGCAAGGCCTATGAAAATCTCGGCAAGCGCATCGGCCTGCCGACCGTGCGGTCGGTGGTGACCAGCCTCATCCAGTCGGAGCGCTACGGCACGCCGATCGGCTCGGCGCTGCGCGTGCTGGCCCAGGAAAATCGCGACCAGCGCATGTCGGAGGCCGAGAAGAAGGCGGCAGCCCTGCCGCCCAAGCTGACCGTGCCGATGATCCTGTTCTTCCTGCCGGTGATCTTCGTCATCATCCTCGGGCCGTCGATCATCCTGGTGATGAAGCTGGAGTAGCACCCAGCCGCAGCAACTTCTTGCTGTCTCTTGGCATACTCCTCGTCTCATCATGACCGTGCCCGACACGGTCATCTTCTCGGCCGCCGCAAAAGAAGATGCCCGGATCAAGTCCGGGCAAGATGAGTATGGAGAATAACCGGAATGAGCGGCCGGTGAAGGATAATAACTCCGTATACAGAACGTTGTCGTCTTGCCGGCCTCTCAGCCCTGCGTGTCGGAAAGCTGCTGCCAGGTGTTGGGCTGCGACAGCATCTTCTTGAGATAGGCCATGTTGGCCTCGACATCGGCCGGCGGCAGATCTTCGCCCGCCACCTGGCGGGCTTCTTCGAAACGGCCCTGCAGACCGATCACCAGCGCCAGATTCTGGCGGATGCGGGGCTCGCTCTTCGCCTTGGGCAGGAGCGACGCCGTGCGCAGCGTGATCTCGGCCTGTTTCAGGTCGCCTTCCAGCGCATGCGACATTCCGAGATTGTTGAGGACCGGCAATTCGTCCGGGCTGAGCGCCAGGGCCCGCTGGTATTGCTCGCGGGCCTTGGCATGCTCGGCCTGCTGATCATAGGCCGATCCCAGCGCCGAATAGACCCGCCAGTCGGCCTTGCCGGACCCTGTCGCTGCTTCCAGAACGGGAACCGCTTCGGATGTCCGGCCGGCGGTCAGCAATTTCTTGCCATAGAGGGAATTCACCTTTGCGTCGGCGGGATGCGCCTCTGCCAGCCGCTTCAGAACGGCGAGTTGCTGGTCTTTCTGGCCGATCGATTCGAGGCCGCTGGCATAGGCGACGCCGACCGGAATATTGGTGGGATCGGCGTCCCATTTCTTGCCGAGCGCGGCCGTGGTCTTGTAAGAAGCGGGAGCGGCCTTGGTGGTTTCGGGCCCCCCGAGGCTCGCCGTCTTGCCCTGGCAGGCCGACAACGCCACAGCCGAAGCAACGAGCAGCAATGGACCCAGCATGCGAACCTGCCGAGGGCTGAAAAACGCGCCGTACATCACCATGACCTCTTTGCTGCTGGACTTCGGATCATCGCCGCGACTGGTCAATAAAACATTAACCATGGCCGCTTCTTTGTATAAGGAACGCCCAAGGGAGATTTCATGCGGTTGCCTGAGGAATTGCTGACAGAGCGGAAAAAGACTGCCGGGGCCGTGCCTGTCCTGGTGGTCACGGCCAAGACCTGGGCCAAGGTCCAGGCGTCGCTTTCCGCGGCCGAAGTCAACTGGGTCAAGGCCCACGGTTTCGAGCCGGGTTCCGGCCGGCACCTCGTTGTGCCGGATGCCGAAGGCGGGATCGCGCGCGTGCTGGCGGGACCGCGCGGCAACGGGCCAGCCGATCCGTTTGACATCGGAAGCCTGGCTCGCGCTCTTCCGGCCGGCCTCTATCGTCTGGAAGGAGAAATCCCGGATGCAAGGCTGGCGGCGCTCGGCTGGTGTCTCGAATCCTACCGGTTTTTCGGCAAGGCGGCGCCCTTGGCGGCTCTCGTGTGTCCGGAAGGGGTCGAGCGGCGCGAGGTTCTGCGCGCCGCGGAAGCGGTGTGGATGGTCCGTGATCTGATCAATACATCGGCAGCCGAACTCGGGCCCGATGAACTGGAATCCGCCATCCGCAAGGTGGCGCGGAAATTCGGGGCGAAGCTCAGGGTGGTGAAGGGAGCTGCTCTCATGCGCCAGTTCCCGCTGATCCATGATGTCGGCAAGGCCAGCCCCAGGTCGCCGCGCCTCATCGATTTCACCTGGGGGCCGGCGCGGGCTCGCAAGGTGACACTGGTCGGCAAGGGCGTCTGTTTCGATACTGGCGGCCTCGACATCAAGCCCGCCTCCGGCATGGCGCTGATGAAGAAGGACATGGGCGGCGCCGCCACCGTCCTGGGCCTCGCCCAGATGATCATGGCGGCCAAACTGAAAGTGCGGCTGCGGGTTCTGGTCCCGGCTGTCGAGAATTCGATCGCCGGAAACGCCTTCCGGCCAGGCGACGTGCTGAAAAGCCGCAAAGGCCTGACCGTTGAGATCGGCAATACCGATGCCGAGGGCCGCCTCATCCTGGCCGACGCTCTGGCGCTGGCGGACGAGGAGGCGCCCGACCTGCTGATCGACATGGCGACGCTGACGGGAGCGGCCCGCGTGGCGCTCGGACCGGATGTGCCGCCTTTTTTCACCGATGACGACAGACTCGCGGAAGATCTCGCTTCGCATGCCCGAAACGAAAACGATCCGCTCTGGCGGCTTCCCTTGTGGCGGCCCTATTACAGGCTGTTCGAGTCAACCGTTGCCGACCTCAACAACAGTTCAGACAGTGGCTATGCCGGTTCGGTCACGGCCGCCCTGTTCCTCCGCCGTTTTGTCGAGAATGCCAAGACTTATGTACATTTCGACATATTCGGCTGGACCCCGTCTGCCCGCGCCGGCCGTCCGCGGGGCGGCGAAGCCCAGGGCATGCGGGCACTGTTCGCCTTGATCCGCCAGCGTTATCAGTAAGGCCTTGCAATTGCCGCACGGACCCGCAAGAATGATACGGACCCGTAACGATTACCGTATCGACTCGAATGCTCACGCTGACCCCGGCCCAGGCGCTGAACCTGTGGCACGATGTTCACCTCGCGCTGGTTCATGACGCTGAACCGGACTTGTCGGTGCGCCAGATCACCTTGCTGCTGACCGTCTATCTGGAAGCGCCGCCCCACACCGTCCGGCATCTGGCGAAAAAACTCGGCGTTTCGAAACCCGTCGTCACCCGCGCTCTGGACACCATGGGAAAGCTCGACCTCGTGTCGCGCCGCCGCGACGACAAGGATCGGCGCAACGTGCTGATCCAGCGCACGGTGGGAGGAGCCCTCTATCTCGAGCGCCTCGCCGATCTCATTGGCAATCGCTCGAAGAGCGTGTAGGCGGCAAGGCATGAAACCGCTTGACCGCCGACTCAACGCCTGGCGCCCCGATCTGGCCGACGCGCGCCTGAGATCGCAGGTCGAAGCCGGCCGCTTCGCCGAAGGCCGTTTGATGCAGTTGAGCGAGCCGCTGGTGGGCTTGCATCGCGAACCCTGCGCCGATGCGCGGCAGGTAACCCAGGCGCTGATGGGCGAACGCGTCCGGGTTTTTGATGTCGTGGAGGGCTGGGCCTGGGGACAGCTCGAAACCGATGGCTATGTCGGCTATCTCGCGGTCCATGCGCTCTCATCCGACACTATCGAGCCGACACATCGGATCACGGTGCCGTCGACATGGACCTATCCCGAGCCGGATCTCAAATCGCAACCGGCCGTCCAGGTGACGATGAATGCGGCGCTCACAATCGCCGGAGTCGATGGAAGGTTTTCCCGGCTCGCCGATGGCCGCTTCGTCTTCACCGCCCATCTGAAACCGCTGGCTGAGTTTGAAACGGATTTCACCGCCGTGGCCGAGATGTTCTTGCATGCCCCCTACTACTGGGGTGGGAAGTCGATCCGGGGTCTCGACTGCTCGGGTCTCGTTCAACTTGCGATGCAGGCCTGCGGCGTGACCTGTGGCCGCGACAGCGACATGCAGGAGGGCGAACTTGGCCAGCCGCTCCGCATCAACGATCACGACGGGTTGCGGCGTGGCGATCTGGTGTTCTGGAATGGTCATGTCGGCATCATGCGCGACGCGGCAACGCTTCTCCACGCCAACGGCCATCATATGCTGACGGTAGCCGAACCATTGCGCGAGGCAATCACGCGCATTCCGTCCGGCATCACCGCGATCAAGCGGCTTCAGTAGCCGCGCGCGCGATCCACCACATTGTTCAAGCTCAATCCGGCGCGGTGCCGCGCGATCTGGCGAGCCACATAGGCGCAGATCACATCAGGTTCGGAATCAGCGGCTGCGTGCGGCGTCACCGTGACTTTGGGATGCCTCCATAGCGGGCTGCCGGAAGGTAGCGGCTCGACATTGAATACATCGAGTGTCGCCGCATGCAACTCTCCCGCATCGAGGCACGTCAGAATATCCTCTTCGACCTGTTGCCGGCCGCGGCCGGCCTTGATAAGGATCGGCGCGCCGAAGGGCCCCTTGCGCGACAGTTTGCGGATCAGGCCGCGGTTAATGATGCGGTCGGTCTCGGGCGTGGCCGGAAGCAGGCAAACCAGAATATCGGTGCGGCGCAGGAACGCGTCGAATTCCGGTGCCCCGGCATAGCAGTGGACCCCGTCGATCCGTTTGCGGCTGCGGCTCCAGCCGGCCACCTTGAAACCGAGATCGCGCAGGCGCTCCGCCGCCTCGGTTCCCATGACGCCCAGCCCCATGACGCCGACGGCGAGATCGGACGCGCCGTGGGTCGGGAACGAATCCCAGATTTTGTGTTTCTGGTTGTCGTCGATACGGCGCTGCTGGCGGTGATGCAGCAACACATGCAGAACGACATACTCCGCCATCCGTGCCGTTAGATCGGGATCGTTCACCCGCACGATCGGCACATTGTCAGGCAGCGTCGGATCGTTGATGATCGCATCGACGCCCGCACCCAGCGAGAAGATCACTTCGAGATTGGGAAGGTTGCGCAAGACGCCGGGCGGCGGCAGCCAGGCGGCGGCATGGGTAATATCCTCGATCCGGCCCATTTCCGGCCAGGCGCGGATGTCGAGCGCGGGGGCCGCCTTGCGCATCGCTGACGTCCACACCTTGACCGGCCAGGTTGGCAGAATGAACAGAAACGCCATTGTCATTGCCTCACGATATTTTCCGGCGCGGGCCGCAGATTGAGCGCCGCGGCGATAAGCGCCCTGGTGTATTCGGTCTTCGGATTGTCGAAAATCTCCACCGTGGACCCGCGCTCGACGGCAATTCCGTTCCGCATCACAATCACTTCATTGGCCAGCGCCCGGACCACGCGGAGATCGTGACTGATGAACATGTAAGCGAGATTGTGCTTGATCTGCAGCCCGCGCAACAGATCGACGATCTGCGCCTGCACCGACATGTCGAGCGCCGATGTCGGCTCGTCGAGCATGATGAATTTGGGCTCGAGCGCCAGGGCCCGTGCGATGGCGATGCGCTGGCGCTGGCCGCCAGAGAATTCATGTGGGTAGCGGTCCATAGTTTGGGGATCGAGGCCGACTTCGGTCAATGCCTGGGCCACGCGGTCCCGGCGCTGTTCGCGGCTCAGGTCCTTGCCCTGGACCATGAGCCCTTCCTCGACGATCTGCTGGATCGAAAGCCTGGGGCTGAGCGACCCGAACGGATCCTGGAACACCACCTGCATATTCTTGCGCAAGGGCCGCATCATGCGGCTGTTGTAGCCGTCGATCCGCTGGCCCAGGAACGCGATGGGACCTTCGGACTGAATGAGCCGCAATACCGCGAGGCCGAGCGTCGTCTTGCCCGAGCCCGATTCGCCCACGATGCCCAGCGTCTGCCCGGCCCTGACTGTCGCATCGACGCCATCGACCGCCTTGATATGGCCGATAGTCCGGCGAAAAAAACCGCGCCGGATCGGAAACCAGATTTTGAGACCCGTCGTTTCGAGAACCACCGGCGCGGAAGGATCGCTCTTGGGAGGCTTGCCCTTGGGCTCGGCCTTGAGCAGCATCTGCGTATAGGCATGCTGAGGATTGTCGAAGACTGTCGTCGCCGGCCCCGCTTCGACGATTTTTCCCTGCTGCATGACGCAGACCGTGTCCGCCATGTGGCGAACGATCCCGAGATCGTGGGTGATGAGCAGCATGGCCATGCCGAACTCGGCCTGCAGGTCTTTCAGCAGCTTGAGAATCTGCGCCTGCACCGTCACATCGAGCGCCGTCGTCGGCTCGTCGGCGATGAGCAGGTCCGGATTGTTGGCCAGCGCCATGGCGATCATCACGCGCTGGCGCTGGCCCCCCGATAACTGATGCGGGAAATCGAGAAGCCGGGCCGCTGCATCGCGGATGCCGCATTTCTCCAGGAGTTCGACGACGCGGGCCCGCGCTTTCTCGCCGGTTAGCCCCTGATGGATGTCGAGGATTTCGCCGATCTGCCGCTCGACCGTGTGCAGCGGATTGAGCGACGTCATCGGCTCCTGGAAGATCATGGTGATATCGTTGCCGCGCACCCGCCGCAAATCGCGCTCGTCGGCGTCGAGCAATTCTTCGCCCTTGAACCTGATCGAGCCCGAAGGATGCTCGGCCGGCGGATAGGGCAGGAGCTTGAGGATCGACAGCGCGGAAACCGATTTGCCGGAGCCCGATTCGCCGACCAGCGCCAGCGTCTCGCCCTTGGCGATCGAGAACGACACGCGGTCGACGGCCAAGGTTTCGCGTTTTCCCTGGCGGAACAGAACCGACAGATCCTTGACCTCGAGCAGAGGCTCGCTCATGCGAAGGTCTTCCGCGGATCAAGCGCGTCGCGCACCGCCTCGCCGATGAAGACGAGCAGCGCCAGCATCACCGAGACGACGAAAAATCCGGTGAGCCCCAGCCACGGCGCCTGCAGATTGTTCTTGCCCTGCGCCACCAGTTCGCCCAGCGACGGCGAGCCGGGAGGCAATCCGAAACCCAGAAAATCCAGCGCCGTCAGCGTCGTCACCGACCCCGACAGGATGAACGGCATGAAGGTGATGGTCGAGACGACGGCATTGGGCAACAGATGCTTGAACATGATCTTGGTGTCGGAAAGACCCAGCGCCCGGGCCGCCCGCACATACTCGAAATTCCGTGCACGGAGGAATTCGGCTCGCACCAGTCCGACGAGGCCGGTCCACGAGAACAGAACGAGGATGAACAGCAGTATCCAGAACGACGGCGTGATGAAGGCCGCCAGGATGATCAAGAGATAGAGCGTCGGCATCGACGTCCAGATGTCGATGAAGCGCTGGAACAGGAGATCGGTCCAGCCGCCGAAATAGCCCTGCACGGCGCCCGCCGCCATGCCGATCACCGAGGAAATCACCGTCAGGATCAGCCCGAACGCGACCGAGATGCGAAAGCCGTAGACCAGCCGCGCCACGACATCGCGGCCCTGGTCATCGGTGCCCAGCCAATTCAAGTTGCCGAAGGTGCAGTTGGAATCGTTCTCTTTTTGCGCGTATTTCGAACATGCCTCGGCGCGGGTGAGACTCGATGCCGGGGGCGAGGGGGCGGGGAACGGCAGCTCGTTGTTGACGGTGTTGTAGGAATAGCGGATCACCGGCCAGATCATCCAGCCATTGGCCATGATCTCGTCCTGGTTGACGGGATCGCGGTAATCGGTGCGCGCCAGGAAGCCGCCGAATTTCGCTTCAGGATAATCGACCAGAAACGGCAACAGCAATTCGCCTTTGTAGGACACCAGGATCGGCCGGTCGTTCGACAGAACCGGCGCCAAGAGCGACAGGACGAACAGCACCGAGAAAATCCAGAACGACCAGTAGCCCCGGCCGCTCGAGCGAAATATCTGCCAGCGCCGCGCATTCAGTCCGGAGAGTTTCGGCCACCGCATCGGGCTCAGACCTCCCGGCGTTCGAAATCGATGCGGGGGTCGATCCAGGTATACATGAGGTCCGAAATGAGCGCCACGACGAGGCCGACCAGCGTGAAGATATAGAGATTGGCGAAGACGATCGGATAGTCGCGGTCAAGCGCCGCCTTGTAGGTGAGATAGCCCAGGCCATCGAGCGAGAATACCGTCTCGATCAGCAGCGCGCCGGTGAAGAAGGCGCCGAGAAACGCGCCGGGAAACCCCGAGATCACCAAGAGCATGGCGTTGCGGAACACGTGGCCGTACAGAACCTGTCGCTCGCTCAGGCCCTTGGCGCGCGCCGTCGTGACATACTGCTTGCGGATTTCATCGAGGAAGGAATTCTTGGTAAGCAGCGTCATGGTGGCGAAGCCACCGATCCCCATGGCAAGAAGCGGCAGCGCCAGGTGCCAGGCGTAGTCCGCAGCCTTCCCCAACAGGCTAAGTTGATCGAAATTGTCGGAGGTCAATCCGCGCAGTGGAAACCAACTCCAGTAGCTGCCGCCGGCGAACACCACGATCAGCATGATGGCGAGAATGAAACTCGGAATGGCGTAGCCGACGATGATGACGCCCGAGGTCCACACATCGAAGGTGGACCCGTCGCGCACCGCCTTCCTGATGCCGAGCGGAATCGACACCATATATTGCACGATGGTAAGCCACAGGCCGAGCGAGATCGACACCGGCATCTTCTCGACAATCAGATCGACGACGGCGCGGTCGCGGAAATAGCTCTCGCCGAAATCGAAGGTGATGTAATTCCCGATCATCAGCAGGAAGCGCTCATGCACAGGTTTGTCGAAGCCGAACTGCTTCTCCAGCGCCTTGATGAATTCCGGATCGAGCCCCTCGGCGCCGCGATATTTGAGAGTGGCGCCGCCGCCGCCCGTGACCTGGTCCTGGTTGCCGCCGCCCGCTTCGTTGCCGCTGTTGCCGCTGATCCGCGACGTGGCATCGGTATCGGTGCCCTGCATCTTGGCGATGATCTGTTCGATCGGGCCGCCGGGCACGAACTGGATGACAGCGAAAGTCATCAGCATGATGCCGAGCAGCGTCGGGATCATCAGCAGCAGTCGTTTGACGATGTAGGCGGCCATGGTGCCTGTCAGTTGGCCCGGATGATTCTCGCGGCCCTGTCCGCGTCATACCACCACGTATCGACGATGCCACGGTCGTATTTGGGCTTGACGGCGGGCCTGCCGAAAATATCCCAGTGGGCGATCCAGTGGCTTCCCTTGTGCCAGTTGGGAACCCAGAAATGCTCGGCCCGCAACACTCGGTCGAGGGCCCGGCCCGCGACATTGAGCTCGGCGCGGGACTTCGCCGATACGACCTTCTCGATCAGGGCATCGATCTCCGGACTGGCGACGCCCGACATGTTGTAGGTGCCCTTTCCGTTGGCGGACGCGGTGCCGAAGAACACCCGGAGATCGGTGCCGGGTGTCACGCCCGAGGCAAAGCGGCTCGATACGATGTCATAGTCGAAGTCCTCGGTGCGCGACTGGTATTGCGCCTCGTCGACAGTCCTGATCGTCGCATCGATACCGAGCAGCCGCAGGTTCTTGACATAAGGAGCCAGGATGCGCTCGAACACCGGACTGTCGATGAGAAACTCCGCCGCCAGCGTTTCGCCCTTGGCGTTCTGGCGGAGCGTTCCCTGCACGGTCCATCCGGCCTCATCGAGAAGCTTCGATGCCTGTTGCAGCAACTTGCGGTCCTGGCCCGAACCGTCGCTCACCGGCGGCAGTTCGGGAGGGCCGAAAACCTCCGGCCGAAGCTTCGCCCCGAGCGGCTCGAGGATCGCCAGTTCGTCAGCGGGCGGCGAACCTTCCGCCTTGAGCGGCGAGGCCTCGAAGAAGCTGGCGGTACGCTTGTACTGTCCGAAGAACAGGTTGGTATTCGACCATTCGAAATCGAACACCAGCGCAAAGGCCTTGCGCACCCGGATGTCGTGGAACTTCTCGCGCCGCAGATTCATGAAAAACCCCTGCGCGCCGGATGGCGTCTCGTCGGGCAGCACAAGCTGTTTGACGCGGCCATCCTTCAGCGCCGGAAAATTATAGGCGGTGGCCCATTCGCGCGAGGTATATTCCTCGCGGAGATCGAGAATGCCCGCCTTCAGCGCCTCGAAGCCGGCGATGCGTTCGCGGAAATACTCGAATCGCAGTTCGTCGAAATTGTAGCGGCCCTTGTTGACCGGCAGATTCTTCGCCCAATAGCCGTCTCGGCGCTTGTAGGACACATACTCGCCCGGCCGGAAATTTCCCACTTCGTAAGGCCCCGAGCCCAGCGGCGGGTCGAGGCTGGTCTTGGAGAAATCGTTCTTGCCGTAATAGGCCTTGGAGAAGATCGGAAGCTGCGCCACGGTCAGCGGCAGGTCACGGATGTTCTCGCCCACGAAGCGATAGCGGACCTCAGTTGGCGACAGAATCTCGCAGGCGGTGACGTCCTTGATTTCAAGCTTGATGCGCTCGTGGCCCAGCGTCGACAGCAGCCGGAAACTGTCGCACACATCCTCTCCGGTCAGCGCCGTCCCGTCGCCAAATTTCGCCTCGGCCCTCAGGTCGAAGGTGACGCTCAACCGGTCGGCCGCGACATCGGCGGTCTTGGCCACGAGTCCATAGACGGCATCGGGCTCGTCCATGGCGCGCTCCATCAGGGTGTCGAACATCAGGGCGTAACCCTGGACCGCATCGCCTTTCAGGATATAGCCATTGAAACTGTCGAAGGTCTCGATCGGCACCGGCCCGATCAGCGCCAGCCGTCCGCCTTTCGGCGCATCCGGATCGGCGTAGTCGAAATGGGTGAAATCCGCCGGATATTTGAGATCGCCAAACACCGACAGCCCGTGCCGGGGTTCTGCGGCGGCGGCTCCAGCCATCAGCAGAAATGCCAGCGCCGCCGGTCCGGTCCGCGCCATCAGCCCTTGGCTTTCCGGGCTTTGTCCTCGTCCCACCACCACGTGGTTGGAAAACCGATTGAATAGTCCGGCGTTTTCTCCGGCCGGCCGAAGCGGTTCCAGTAGGCGATGCGTTCATAGGGGATGAACCACATCGGCACCGTGTAGTGATTCCAGATCAGCGCCCGATCCAGCGCCCGGCAGGCGGCGATCAGGCCCTTGCGGTCGCTGGCATAGATCACCGCCTCGACGATCTTGTCGATTGCCGGATTGCTCACTCCCAAGAGGTTGCGGCTGCCGTTCCGCTTGGCCGCTTCCGAGCCCCAGAAATCGCGCTGCTCGTTGCCGGGCGACAGCGACTGGCCCCAGTTGCCGACGACCACGTCATAGTCGAAGGTCTGGGTCTGGCGCTCATATTGCGCGCTGTCGACCGTCCTGATCCTGACTACGACGCCCAGCAGTTCGAGCTGCTGCTGATAGGGAATGGCGATCCGTTCGAACAGCGGCGAATCGAGCAAAAATTCGACAGTGAGCGTTTCGCCCTTGGCGTTCTTGAGCACCGACTTGCCGCCGTCGCGCGTGACATTCCAGCCAGCTTCCGCCAAAAGCTTCGAGGCCTCGCGCAGGTTCTTGCGGCGCTCCTGCGAATTGCTGCTCACGGGATTGATGTACTCCGCCGTGAACACTTCGGGCGGCAGCTGGTCCTTTAGCGGTTCGAGGATCGCCAGCTCTTCCGGCGTGGGGACGCCCTTCGCCTCCATCTCGGAATTGTTGAAATAGCTCCGTGAACGGATGTATTGCCCGTAGAACAGGTTGGTGTTGGCCCATTCGAAATCGAAGGCGTGGTTGAAGGCGCGCCTCACCCGCGCATCGGCGAATTTTTCCCGCCTGGTATTGAACGCCCAGCCCTGCATGCCCTCGACCTGCTTGAGCGGGATTTCCTCCTTCACCGCGCGGGCCTCGCGCAGTGCCGGAAAATCATAGCCCGTGGCCCAGTTGCGCGAACTCGACTCGGCGCGGTAGTCGTACTGGTCGCCCTTGAAGGCCTCGAAGGCGACATTGGCGTCGCGGAAGAAGATGTATTCGATCTCGTCGAAATTGTCCTGACCGATACTGACCGGCAGGTCCTTGCCCCAATATTCGGGATCGCGCTTTAGCAGGATCGAAGCGCCGGGCTTCACATTGGCGATCCTGTAGGGACCAGAACCAAGCGGGGATTCGAGCGTCGTCTCGGCGATATTGCGGGTGCGGCCCTTGTCGTCCGTCCCCGTCCACCAGTGCTTGGGCAGAATGGGAAGCTGCCCGGTGATCAGCGGCAATTCCCGGTTGCCCTTTTCCGAGAACACGAAGGTCACTTCATTGTCGCCGGTCCGTTCGGCCTTGGCGACGTTCTTGTAATAGGCATTGTAGGAGGGATGGTTTTCCTTGAGCACCGTCATGCTCCAGATCGCATCCTCCGGCGTCATCGGTTTGCCGTCGTGAAAGCGGGCCTCGGGCCTCAGGCGATAAACCGCCATCGACCAGTCGGGCGGGAACCACACGCTTTCCGCCACCAGGCCATATTCGGTCGAGGGTTCGTCGAGCGATGAGACCAAAAGGGTTTCGTTGCCGGCAACCCCGATCGCTTCGCCCTTGAACGTATAGGGATTGAGGCTGTCGAACGATCCCACCGCCGAAAGCCGGACGCGGCCACCTTTCGGTGCTAGCGGATTGACATAGTCGAAATGCGGAAAGGCGGGCCCGTATTTGATGTCGTCGAACAGGGTCAGCGCGTGGCGGAACTGGCGCTCCTCCGCGCGAGCGGTGTCGATGCCGAAAATGCGCGTCAATGGCGGCAAGCCGGCAAGTTTCAGAAGCGTGCGGCGGGAAAACGTCATGGGTGCGGGAAATTCCTTCCTCACCATTCTCATCATGGCCGGGCAGGACGAGACAAGGGGAATGCGGCCTTTACGGGGCGGGGAACGGTTTTGGCGCATCCGACAACGACTGCAGATAGGCCAGGAGGTCGGCCCGCGACTTGTCGTTCTTGACCCCGCCGTAAGCCATCTTGGTTCCCGCCATCACGGTTTTTGGCGCCTTGATGAAGGCGTCCAGCGCCTCATAGGTCCAGGGCTCGGCGGCATGGGCCTTCATGGCGTCGGAATATGCGAAATCCGGGTGCGCCGCATGATTGCGCAATACGATGTCCCACAGATTGGGTCCGACCTTGTTGGGGCCGCCCTTGGTGAAATCGTGGCAGGCGGCACAGGCCTTGGCCGCCGCCTGGCCCTTGGCCACGTCGGCCGTTGCCAGAAGCGTGCCCAGCGGCACCGCCGGTGGCTGCTCGCCGCCACCCTCCTCGCCGCCGGTCGCGGCTTCCGCCACCTCGATCAGATAGCCGGGCTTCTCTGGCGTTTCAGCGTGGTAAATGACCCCCGCCAGTTCGTTGAGGCCGAAGACGACGAGCGCGGTCCCCAGAACAGCCCCGGCCATCTTGTTGAATTCAAAGCTGTTCATCGGATGCAGAATCCCTTTGGCGTCCCGTTCGGGCGCGGAAACTAATTGTTTCTCGTTGCTCCTGCAATACGTATAAGACGGGCCTGAACAATTTGCCGCGCCCATTTTTCAACCCATGATCGAAAATCGCAACACGCTCATCGTCATTCCGGCGCGCATGGCCTCGACCCGGCTGCCCGGAAAGCCCCTGGCCGACATCAACGGCCTGCCGATGATCCTGCATGTCTGGCGGCGCGCCGTCGAAGCCAATCTGGGCCAGGTGCTGGTCGCCGCCGCCGAAAGTTCGATCGCCGAACTGGTGCGCTCGCATGGCGGCGATGCCATCGTCACCGAACCCTCGCTGCCGTCGGGGTCGGACCGGGTGGCCGAGGCCCTTCGTCTGCGCGATCCGCAGCGGACCTTCGCCAACATCGTCAATCTCCAGGGTGACCTGCCGTTCATCGACGCCTTGTCGCTCCGCCGCTGCCTCGCGGGCCTGGTCAACGAGGCGGCCGACATTTCGACCATCGCGGCGCTGATCACCGATCCCGCCGACGCCGCCAACGCCAACATCGTGAAGGCCATCGCCCCCTTGAGCGACGACCGCGAGATCGCTTTTGCCCGCGACTTCGTGCGCGTCCTGGGACCCGGCCACCCACCGCCCCATTGGCATCACATCGGGGTCTATGCCTATCGCCGCAAGGCGCTCGAGCGCTTTGTCGAAATGACCATCAGCGACAACGAGTCGGTCCGCCGCCTCGAGCAGATGCGGGCTCTCGACAACGGCATGCGGATCGCCGTGGTCAGGGTCGACGCCGTGCCGCTGTCGGTCGATACGCCGGCCGAACTCGAGCACGCCCGGCGCGTCATGCGGCGGCCGGCATGAAGCTGACGATTGCCTACCAGGGCGAGCCCGGCGCCAATTCCCACATTGCCTGCCTCGAAGCCTATCCGGATTGCGAGCCTCTCGCCTGCGGCACGTTCGAGGATGCTTTCCAGGCGGTGAAGGAGGGCGAGGCGGACTTGGCCATGATCCCCATCGACAATTCGGTGGCGGGCCGCGTCGCCGACATCCACCACCTCATGCCGAGGGCCAATCTTTCCATCATCGGCGAGCATTTCCTCAGAGTCCATCACCAGCTCATGGCGATACCGGGCGTCGCGCTGAAGGACATCGCCTCGGTGCATAGCCACGTTCACGCGCTGGGCCAGTGCCGCAAGGTGATCCGTGAGCTGAAGATGAGACCGGTGGTGGCGGCCGACACAGCGGGCGCGGCGCGTGAACTCTCGGAAATCCGTGATCGGACCCGCGCCGTCATCGCCTCCACTCTCGCGGCCGAAATCTACGGCCTCGAAATCCTGAAACGCGATATCGAGGATGAGGATCACAATACCACGCGCTTCGTGGTGCTGTCCTCGACGCCGCGCAATGCGGCGCCGGAAGAGGCGCCCGTCGTCACCAGTTTCGTGTTCCGGGTGCGCAATGTGCCGGCGGCGCTGTACAAGGCGATGGGCGGCTTCGCCACCAACGGCGTCAACATGACCAAGCTCGAATCCTATCAGCTCGAAGGCCAGTTCTCGGCCACCCAGTTCTATGCCGATATCGAGGGCCATCCAACCGACCGCAATGTCCGGCTGGCGCTTGAGGAACTGGAATTCTTTACCTCCTATGTGAGGATCCTCGGGGTCTACAAGGCAAGTCCGTACCGCGACGAAATCCTCCGCCGCATGCAGCCCGATCAGGACTCCTGAAGTGCCGTCCTGACCAGGAGATGCGCGATGGCGAAGGGATGCGTGGCGTACAGCCCATCCGGATGGGTGCGCTCGACCATCATCCGCGCTTCGGCGAAAGGAAACCAGCGCGCCTCCTCGATTTCCTTCGCATCGATTTGAATATCCGCGTCGAGGGCCTCGCCAACGAGGCCGATCATCAGGCTCGATGGGTAGGGCCAGGGTTGGCTCGCCACATAGCTGATGGCGCCAAGGCGGATTCCCGCTTCCTCGAACACCTCGCGCCGGGCCGCGTCCTCGATGGTTTCGCCCGGCTCCATGAAACCGGCAAGGGCCGAAAACATGCCCGGCGCCCACGAGCTCTGGCGGCCGAGCAGCAGCCTCGTCCCATGTGTGGGAACGATGATGATGACCGGATCGGTGCGTGGAAAGTGATCCGCGTTGCAGGCCCCGCAGTGGCGCCGGTAACCCCCGTCCTTGACCTCCGTGGCCACTCCGCAATTGGCGCAGAAGCCGTGCCGCTCATGCCAGCTCACCAGCGACCTGGCTTGCGCCAGCATGCCGATGACATGGGGCGGCAGTGCCCCTTCCATCGCCAGGCCCCGGAGGTCGCGGAGTTGGTCGGTGTCGGACGATGGGCCCGTTGTCCAGGCCTGTCCTTCGGCGTCGATCCCCAGAAACACCGTGACGCCGCCTTCGGGCGGGTCGCCGGTGATCAGCGCTCCATCCGCGACATGGGTCCTGTCGCCATTGATGCCGATATGCCGGGCGCCCGCCACCCGTGACGCAAGCCAAATTTCGTCGCTGCGCTGGTTGGCGCAACGGTCTAGCGGGTTGGTGATGAAAGCGAGCGGCGTCAGGCGCCGGTCGAACTCTTGGGTGCCGCGGCCTCGCGCTCCTTGAGCATGCCATCGACCACGACAACGGTGCGCTCGAGATCGGCGATCGCGTCCTCCAGTTCGATGCGCTGCTGGCGCAAGGCGATGAGGCGTTCGCGCATCTTGGTCGAGGCGATGCGAAGCTGTGTCAGCTGCCCGTCGCGGAGATTGTAGAGATCCAGCATCTCCTTGATCTCTTCCAGCGCGAAACCGACCTTCTTGCCGCGCAGGATGAGCTGGAGCCTGGCCCGGTCGCGATAACTGAACAACCGCGTCCAGCCGCGCCTCGCCGGGTGCAAGAGGCCCTTCTGCTCGTAAAAGCGCAAGGTGCGGGGGGTGACGTTGAATTCGCGGCACAACTCGGTGATCGAATAGGTTCGGTCGCGCGGCGGCCGGTCCTTCTGTTCAATGGTCATTTCTTTCTCCAGGATGCCTTCAAGTCAATTTGCCAGTGCTGCTGATACAGCTTTGCGGGCATTACGCAAGCCTTGGTCGGTTGATGACCTAAGGGCAACGTCATGTGCCGGAGCGCTGTCACCCCATGCGTTTCAACAGCTTAACTGAATCTTTACCAAACACGTTAACTTTTGCACAGGAAAACCCGCATCTCTTTCACGTCTATTTGCAACGGAAAGGGGATGCGGGCCAGGGCCTAAGCGAAAGAGAAACTGCATGAAACCGGGCATTCCATGGAGCGTCAAGGGCATCGGGCCGGAAATGCGCGAGGCCGCAAAACATGCCGCGCGCCGCTCCGGCATGACGGTGGGCGAATGGCTCAATTCGGTGATTCTCGATCAATCCACCGCCGCCGCCGACGCGCCGCCTCCGCCAAATCCGCCTCCGGCAAAAGTATTTTCACCGGCTCCTTCGCGGCCTTCTCCGGCGGCGTCCGAAGACACCACGCTCCGCCTCGAGGACATCGCCCAGCAACTCGCCCGCCTGGCCCAGCGTGACCGCGAGACCGCCGCGATCAATTACGACCCGCCGGCGGCGGCGCAGGCCGACTCCGACATGCTGAACCGGATTTTGGGCCGCATGGACAGCAATGAGCGCCAGACCGTCGAAGCCTTCACCGCCGTCAACGAGCGCCTCTCGATCCTTGGCCGCCAGATCGCCCAGGCGGCCCGCCAGAAGGCCTTCGACCGGCCGGAGGACGTTCCGGGCTACCCAGCGCTCGAAACCGCCCTACGCAACGTCGTCGACCACATGGAATCAAGCGAGAAGCGCACCCGCGACACGCTGAAGACCCTGCAGGACCGGATGGCGGAGATGGCCCAGCGCGCCACCACCGCCGCAAGCCCCGCCGTCATCCAGTCGGCCCCGGCCTTTGTCGGCCTGGAGAACCGGCTGAGCGAACTCGCCGAGCGCGTCAACCGGTCCGAGAACAAGGTGCAGGATACGCTTCCCGAACTCGTTCGGGGAGAACTGTCACATCTGGCCGAGCGCATCGAATCGGTGCGGGAAACGTCCGAAACCCTGGCCCAGCGGGCCCAGACCACCGGAGTTCAGGCGGCCCAGCAGGAACTGCGCGACATCGAAACCCGCATCCTGACGCTGCTCAACGAAGCCCAGTCGACGCTGGCGGGATCGGCCGGCAATGGCGTGGCGCTTGAGCGCCTGAGAGCTGAGATCGGCACTCTCAACCAGCGGATCGACGAGGTTCGCCAGGCCTCCGCCAGCGAGCGTGACATGCAGGCGCTGAGAGTCGCCGTCGAACAGCTGTCCACCCGCGTGGCCCAGGGCCCCGATCTCCGGCCGATGGCGGACATGGACCGCCGCCTGGCCGAAGTCACCCAGCGCCTCGAACAGACCCAGTCGCGGCCCAACCCGCAATTGAGCGACCTCGAACGGCGCATGACCGAACTCGACCAGCGCCTCGGCGACGCGATGCGCCAGCGCGACGATGGTCAGGCCATGTCCGCTCTCCAGCAACAGATCGCCGCCGTCGACGAACGGGTGGGCCGGACCGAGCAGCAGTTCTCGCATCTCGAAACCATCGAACGCGCCATCGGCCAACTTTACGAAAGCCTCGAGCAGAATCGCAAGACCATCCAGGACGTGGCCGAGGACGCCGCCAGCCGGATGGCTGACCGCATCCTCAAAGGCAGGCCGCATTCGGCCGGGCCGTCGCCCGAACTCGCCGCCATGGAAGAGGGCCTCCGCGCCGTGCGGGCCAGCGCCCAGTCGGCCGACCAACGCAACCAGGAAACGCTGGCAGCAGTCCACGATACGCTGGAGCAGATCGTCACCAAGCTGAGCGAACTCGAAACCGCCTCCGCCGGCCAGCAACTTGCCGCCGCCATGGCGCAGGAACCTCTGGCCCAAGAGGTGTCCTGGCTGCCGCCCGAACTGCAACCCGCGGCCCGCTCCAACCATTCCAAGCCGGAAACCGAGCCGGTTATCTCCGTGGCCAATCCTTTCGCCGGCATGACCCTGGCGCAACCGGCCCAGCGGATTGACCCGCCGCTGCCCCAGACAGACGCGCCGGCTCCGGCGGCCTCCGGCGACGATTTCATCGCAGCGGCCAGGCGCGCCGCCCAGGCGGCCGCCGGCAAGACGGCTTTCCCCGCCAAATCATCCGCCGTCCCATCGGCGTTCAAGTTCCAGATGCCGTTCCTGAAGGGCAAAAAGTCAGGGGCGCCGGCAATGACCAGCGCCTCGGGAATGCCGATGTCCGCAGCCAATTCCAATGAGGGCAAGCGCCGCCGCCTGCTGCTGGCCGGCATCGTGTTGCTGGCGGCGGTGTCGGCTTTCACTTTCAATCTGATGGGCCGCTCGGTGAAACCGCCCCAGGTCCCCGCCAAAGTGCAATCCCTGGTCGTGCCCAAGGAGCAGGTCCAGAAGAAGAGCCAGGCGCTCGCGCAGCCGGAGGTCGAAGGCGGCCTTCCCGCCCCCGACGACATCGTCCAGGAAAAACAGGACTCCGCGCTCAGGACCGATAGCCAGATGACGGGTTCTCTGGCCACCCACAGGACCGATACCTCGCTCGCCGCCCTGGTCGCCGAACCCGGCCTGGCGCTTGAAGTCCCGATGGCTCCTCCCGTCGAGATCGGGCCCAAGGGCCTGCGCGACGCCGCCGAACGCGGCGACGCCACCGCCCAGTTCATCGTCGCCAGCCGCTATCTCGACGGCAAGCCGGTCGAACAGGACTACACCAAGGCGGCCTATTGGTATCAGCAGGCGGCATCGCGTGGATTGCCGCCGGCGCAGTATCGCATCGCTACGTTATTCGAGCGTGGCCGGGGCGTTCCCCAGGATGCCGCGACCGCCTTTCTCTGGTATGAGCGCGCCGCCAACAACGGCAATGTGAAAGCCATGCACAATGCCGCGGTGATCGCCGCTGGCAACCAGCTCGGAGCTCCCAATTACGACCGCGCCATCAAATGGTTCACCGCCGCCGCCGCCTTTGGCCTGAAAGACAGCCAGTTCAATCTGGCGGTGCTGCATGAGCGCGGCCTCGGCACCAAGGCCAGTTCCGCCGAAGCGCTGTTCTGGTATACGCTCGCCGGCCAGCAGAACGACGCGGACGCCGCCAAGCGGGCAACCGACCTCGGCAAGACACTGGCAGGAGCGGTGGTCGAGTCCGTCACCAAGCGTGTCAAGGCATGGAAACCCGAACCCACCGCCGGCGATGCCAATGTGGTCGCCGTCCGCGATGATAGCTGGAAGGATGGCAACGAGGCCTCCGCCCCGCTGGAACGCCAGTCGAGCGCCCCCGATCCGGTGCTGTCGGCGCAGCGGCTGCTGTCATCCCTCGGCTTCAACGTCACCCCTGACGGCACCCTCGATACGCGCACCGCCAATGCCATCCGCCTGTTCCAGTTGCAGGCGGGCCTGAAGGTTACAGGCCAGGTCACGCCCCGGCTGATCGAGGAAATGCAGGCAAAACTCGGCCGAGCTTGATTTCACCATCAAGGCGCGCCACGTCTTGACAATGGTCAGCCTTGCCGGAACCGACCGCATGCCCATGGTAGCCGCCTTGCTCGGCTTCGCGGGCGCGTTGCCGTTTGTCTTTTTCGCGGGCGCCCTGTGGCTGCCCCCGCCCTTTCCCTCCGTCCCTTTCGCCTTCAGCGGCGGACTGGTCTATGGCGCGGTGATCCTGTCATTCCTGGGCGGCATCCGTTGGGGGACCGCACTCGGCATGGGCGAAGGAGAGCACCGGTCCATGACATTTGCCGTGAGCGTCCTGCCGGCGCTGGCGGGATGGGTGGCGCTCGCCTTGCCACCTCTTCTGGGCGTGGGACTACTCATCGCCTCGTTCCTGCTGCAGGCGCAGTGGGACGTGATCTCGGTCGAGCAGGGGAGGCTTCCGGCGTGGTTCGGCAAGCTCCGCATGCTGTTGACGGCAGCGGCCGTCCTGTCGCTTCTCGCCATGCTGCTGCGCCTCGTCATCTGACCCGGGACGAGGGGAACTTGTGGATGGAGCGGGTGCCCAGCATCCACACGAAGTAGGATGGACCGAACAGTCCGGCGAAGGGCGGCGCCAGCACGCTGAGCGCGCCCGTATAGCTGCCGAAGGCCGGCATGACGGCGCGCTGTTCACCGGCCGCGAAACACCGGCAGCGCAGCAGCAACCCGCGATGAGCGACGGCGGCGGCCGGGTGCAGGTGGCCGGCGATCTCGAATTCGCCATCGCGCAACGCCCGCGGTTCATGGCGGAGCGTCAGCGGCCCAAGCGACACTTGGGACGCGACCGAGCCTCCGACATCGCGGGGCGGATGGGGATCGTGATTGCCGCTGATCCAGATCGTGTCCTGGGAGAAAGTCAGTTGACGGAGCAATTGCAGATCGTCGTCGCCGATCCGTTGGCGCGCCTCGCCGTCGTGAAAGCTGTCGCCGAGAAATATGACGCGGCGGGGCCGCGAAGCTTCGATCACGGTACGAAGCTGCAACAGGCTTTCGCGCGTGTCGTAGGGCGGCAGATGCACGCCCCGCCTGGCCAGGCTCGAACCTTTTTCCAGATGCAGGTCGGCCACCAGCAGCGTATTGAAATCGGGAACATAGAGCGCGCCCGACAGATCGGGGATGAGGTCGAGTCCGCCGAGCGGTATCGGGTGCGCCTTAGACAAGCCGCATGGCCTCGTCGATGAGCTCGTTCGCGGCTTCGGCGAGTAGGGCATCATGGCCCTCGCCGTAGACAGATTCGCGGCCGATCTCAAGCAGCAGCGGAACCGAGAGCGGCGATACCATGTCCAACGCCTTGTGCACGAGCGAGCCGCGAATACGCCGCAGCAGCGCGCCAAGCCGGTGCACGTCGATCAATCCATCCGCCGCGTCGTCCCAGGCGGCGCGCAGCAATATGTGATCCGGCTGGTGGCTCCGCAGCACGTCATAGATGAGATCGGTATTGACCGTCATCTGGCGCTGCGTTTTTTCCTTCCCCGGCTGGCGCCGCTCGATCAGCCCCGAGATGATCGCCACATTGCGGAAGGTGCGCTTCATCAGGTTCGATTCGGCCAGCCAGCTCTCGAGGTCGTCACCCAGCATGTCCTCGTCGAACAGCGCGGGCAATGACAGGCGGCCTCCCTCGATCGCCAGCGACATATCGCGCGCTGTCCACACGACCAGCGCATATTCGCTGGCGAGGAATCCCAGCGGTTGCAGGTGCAGGCGTTCGAGCCTGCGGGTCAGCAGCATTCCCAAAGTCTGATGCGCCAGCCGCCCCTCGAAAGGATAGCACACGAGATAATGCTTGCCGGCGCGCGGAAAGGTCTCGATCAGCATCTCGTCCGCCGCTGGCACCATGGATTTCCAGCGCTGCAGCGAAAGCCAGTCGCGAACCTGCGGCGGCAAGGTTCCCCAGGCTTCGGGGTCGCCCAGCAGTATCCGCACCCGCTCGGCGAGATAGGTGGACAGCGGAAACCGGCCACCCATATAGGATGGCACCATGGGCTCCGGATCGTGCGAGCGCGACGCCAGCGCTCCGAACTCGTCCAGCCCCTCGAAGCGCAGGACTTCGCCGCCGAACAGGAAGGTCGCGCCTTTCGTCAGTTGACTGACGAACCACTCCTCGATCTCGCCAAGGACGCGCCCGCCCACCACCATGCGACGGCCGAGCTTCGAGCGGATGGAGGCGAGGCGCACTTTCAGCATGTCGGCCTCGACGATGGTGCCGGAGTTGAGCCGGTAGATCTGCGCCAGCCGCGGATGGCTGAGTCTGAGGTTGCCGTCGGGCTGCGGCTTGAGCTTGGCATAGCGTTCATAGGCGCGGAGCGCGTAGCCGCCGGTCGCCACGAAATCGACGGCGCGGTCGAAATCCTCGCGCGAAAGATTGCGATAGGTCCAGGCGCTGGTCGCCTCGTTGAAAAGTTCATCCGCATGAAATGGTCCGGCGCAGGCGCGGCCCATGATGTGCTGGGCCAGCACGTCGAGTTTGAGGACGGCGGGATACTCCGTGTCCTGAGCATTGGCCTTGGCCGCGTGCAGCGCCGCCTCGCATTCCAAAACCTCGAATCGGTTGGAGGGCACCAGCAGCGCCTCGCTCGGCGCATCGAGGCGGTGATTGGAGCGCCCGATCCGCTGCAGCAACCGGCTCGAACCCTTGGGGGCGCCGACATGAACGACGAGATCGGCCTCGCCCCAGTCGATGCCGAGATCGAGCGTCGAGGTGCAGACCACGGCGCGAATCTTGCCGGCAGCCATCGCGGCCTCCACCCGGCGCCGTTGCGCTACGTCGAGCGAGCCGTGATGGAGGGCAATCGGCAGGTTGTCCTCGTTCGCTTCCCACAGCGACTGGAAAACCTTCTCCGCCTGGCTCCGCGTGTTGACGAACACCAGCGTCATCTTCGCGGCTTTGATGTGCGAGTAGATTTCGGCGATGGCATAGAGCGCGGAATGGCCGGCCCACGGCACCCGGTCGACCGACTGCAGGATGCGGATATTGGGAGATGCGCCAGGAGCGCCGAGAACGAGCGGTACCGGCGCCGAACCCGTTGGCGCCAGCCAGGCTCGGAGTGCATCCGGGTCGGCGACGGTGGCGGAGAGGCCGATGCGCCGCGATGTGGGCGCATGCGCGTGGACGCGGGTCAGCGCCAGCGACAGCAGGACGCCCCGTTTCGAGGTGACGATCGAATGCAGTTCGTCGAGAATGACCACGCGGAGGGAGCGCAGCAGATGCGCGGCATGGGGATCGGCCACCATGAGCGATACCTGTTCGGGCGTGGTGATGAGAATATCGGGCGGGTGCTCGCGCTGGCGCTTGCGCCGTGACTGCGGCGTGTCGCCGGTGCGCGTTTCGACGCTCACATCGAGTCCCATCTCGCGGACCGGCGCTTCGAGATTGCGCGCGATATCGACGGCCAGCGCCTTGAGCGGCGAGACATAGAGCGTATGGATGCCGTTCCGTTCCGTCCGCCCGTCGAGTTCAATGAGACTCGGCAGAAATCCCGCCAGCGTCTTGCCGCCGCCGGTGGGTGAAATCAGCAACATGCTGCGCCCCCGCGCCGAATGATCGAGCACGGCGAGCTGATGGGCGCGGGGAGTCCAGCCGCGCCCCGCGAACCAGTCCGCGAATTTCGCTGGCAGTGGCGTCATGATGCAAGCTTGACTTGCGTCGAGAGGCGAAGCAACTGAGCCGCCATGTCCGTTCCCGCCTCCGTTCCGATCAGCCATCGCTCGGTCCTCGCCTTCGCCATTCCGATCATGTTGTCGAATGTCTCGGAGCCGTTGATAGGCGTGGTCAATACCGCCGTCATCGGACAGTTGCCCGAACCCTACTACATCGGCGCGATCTCCGTCGGATCCCTGATCTTCTCATTCATCTTTTGGGGCTTCGGCTTCCTCAGGCTTTCAACCGGCGGGCTGTCGGCGCAAGCCGTGGGCGCGGGCAACGGCGCCGAACTCGTGGCCGTGTTGGCGCGCGCCATAGCCATCGCGGTGGTTGCCGGTCTGGCGCTCATCGCGCTCTCTCCCCTGATAGAGACGTTGGCCATGGACCTGATGGGCGGTTCACCCGAGGTGCGCCGGCACGCCGAGATCTATTTCCGGCTGCGCATCTGGTCGGCGCCATTCGCGCTCATCAATTATGTCATGATGGGCTGGTTCATCGGCCAGGGGCTGGTCCGGCTCACCTTTCTCATTCAGCTGTTTCTCAACCTCGGCAACGGCGCGCTCAGCATGTATTTTGTTTTGGGTGCGGGAATGACGTCGGAAGGCGTCGGTCTTGCCGTGCTGATCGCGGAAGTTGCCGCGGCATTCCTGGCGCTCGGGCTGGCATTCGCGTCGCTGCGAAGGATGCGCGCCCACATCGATTGGCAGCACATTCTCAATCCGCGCGAAATGCTGCGCACTGTCGCGATGAATACCGATATCATGATCCGCACCCTGTGCCTGGTTTTCGCCTTCTCGTGGTTTACCGCGCGAGGGGCAAGGGCCGGCGACATTGTTCTCGCGGCGAATGTGGTGCTCCTGCATTTCTTCGATGTCGCCGCATTTCTCATCGACGGCTTCGCCTTCGCCTCGGAATCCCTCGTCGGCCAGGCAGTGGGAGCACGCGACAGAACCCGCTTCCGCAAGGCGATACGGATCACCACCATGTGGGCTCTCGCTGTAGGATTGACGGCGGCCACCATCATCTGGTTCGCCGGTCCCGGGCTGATTGACCTGATGACAGTGAACCAGGCGGTGCGCGAAACCGCGCGGCACTATCTCGGCTGGGCAGCGCTGGCGCCGCTGCTCGGCGCCGTGTGCTTTCAGTTCGACGGCATCTTTACCGGCGCCCTCGCCACCCGCGACATGCGCAACATGATGATATTGTCACTGATGGTCTACCTCGCCGCCTGGTGGTTTCTCGAAGCGGCCTACGGCAATCACGGACTATGGGCGGCCTTCAACATCTTCTTCGTGGCCCGCGGGCTGACTTTCGCCGGCCGCATTCCATCCCTCGAACGGCGTGCCTTTCACAGCGTCTGATGGCGAGCGATGGCCGAGCGCTCGATCGCCGCGGTCACCAATTTGTCGAGGCCGAGTGTATCGCGCAGCATGGCGAGGAAGCGCAGTTCTTCCTTGCCGACGGCCAGATCGGAAGCCGCCACTTCCACCGCCAGCGCATAGGCCGTCTCGCGCAGCTTCGGCACGAGCGCCCCGGCGATCAGGCCGAGCACGGTCTTCAACCCCTCCGGCTCCTGCAGGATCTCGCCGCATTCCTGGGCCACCGTGGTGAGCCGCGCCTCGTCGAAATGCAGGAACATCGGCAGATGCTTGACGATATGGCCGATCTCCTTGAGCTCGGTCGAACCGATCTCGCCCTCCACTCCCGACATGGTGACCATGGTATAGATAAGCGCCTGCTCGGCGCTGACGATCGCTGGCATAGGTGTCTCCGGTTTGGCGGAATGGGCTAGACGAGCGGGAAGGAGTTGTCCAGACGCGGCTATAGACAAACCGCAATTGTCCTTGGTGGCAACTATCATCGTCTCTCTGCAATGATCGCTATCACGCTAGTCGTGGATGAAGTTGCTTCTAGGCATAGTTGCGCGAGCTGCATCGTGGCGGTACGCCGGTGTTGAAGATTCAGTGCAAGATTCAATGAAGCCTTGGCGTGCGCCCTTACTTCTTTGAAGCTATCGCCCGCAACCACATAGTGGATGTACGCCTCTAACATGCGACTGGCGTCGGTTGAACTTGGTGTTATGCCGTCCAGACTGTTGTGCAACTTCGCGTCATAAACAGCTTGAGCAAGTGAGATAATGACTTCCCGACAGATCAACCCGATAGTTTGGAAATCTTCCTCGTTCTTCGCCATATCAAGTTGATTTCGCGCTTTTGTTAGACCACGATCTACCCTCTCCCAGCCAGTGGGATCTCGTGGTGCAGAGCCTGATGCAGGTCTTGTCGAAACAGTAGAGATTGGATTCTTAAAAAGCCCGTTCACATAGTTTCTTCTCTCGGCATAAGACGAAAAGTGTTCTTTCCAGTGCCGATACCAAGCCCAAAGATCATCGTGCGGATTCAGGTATTCCAAGTTGATTGATGTCGCGGCCTCTCTAATACGGCTGTGACGCGCTATGTAGTAGTCATTCACTTCTTGAATTGGCTTATTCCGAGTAGCAACCGCTATCATCAATTCTTTGTTTAATATGAGTTCAGGCAGGAGCGCTGCTACACCTTGGATTTCAATGTGATCAAGAGGAAGAGATAAATAATTGGAAGGATTGATCCGTCCCGATGAAATATCCGTGTCGCCGCTGCCGATTGCCTCAATAACTCTTTTAAGGTCGTGCTCCGGTAAGATTTCAAGAGCATCAGAAAATGGCCTTGGAGAACAAATCACTAATGACTTCTTGATGTCGCCGAATCCCCAATCATCTTCTTGCGTTTCCACAATGTATTTAGAATGAGCAAGTAGTTGGGACAAATCGTACCGGCTAAGGTGTTCCAAGAACTGTCTAGCCTTCTCAGTGCTCTTCACTTCATTTTTCCATTTCAGTCTGCTTGCTGAATTCCCGCACCGCCTCGATCGCTTCGACCAGTCCCAGCCTTGAGATTTTCACCCCCGGCGGAAACGCCGTGGTGAATCTTGTCGCCAGTCTCGGATCGAGGATGACGAAACTGCCGCGGTCGCGGTCGGTTCGAATCAGTCTTCCGAAGGCTTGGCGCAATCTCAATCGCACCACCATGTCGGTATAGGCGTTGCCGCCGAAGGCTTCGCGCCTGGCGCGTTCGAGGATGGTCGGTGTTCCCCATGGCACGCGATCGAGCACGATCAAACGCAAGGAATCGCCCGGCACGTCGACCCCGTCGCGCACCGCGTCGGTGCCGAGGAGGCAGGCATCGCGCTCGGCCCGGAACATGTCGACCAGCGTTCCGGTATCCATCGGATCGACATGCTGCGCGTAAAGCGGCAGCCCCGCATGGGCCAGCGGTTTGGCCAGCCGCTTGTGCACGGCGCGAAGCCTGGCGATTGCCGTGAACAGGCCGAGTGCCCCGCCTTTGGACGCCAGAAACAGTTCGCGATAGGCCGCCGCCACCTGGTCCATGTCCTCGCGGTTGACGTCGTTGACCACGATGATGCGTGCCACGCCCGGATAATCGAAGGGCGAGTCGTAGCTGACGCGCTTGACCGGATAGGGCAGATGGACCGCACCCGTGCGCGTCTCCGCATTGGCCCAGTCGTCGGGAATGTCGGGCGGCCGGTCCTTGAGCGTAGCCGAGGTGATGATGATGCCGTCGGCTTCCTTCAGCACCGTGAGCGCCAGAGGCCGGGTCGGGTCGATCCAGTGCGAATGGAGTCCCACATCGGCCTCGCGGCCCTGAAACTGGTCGATCGAGAACCAGTCGACGAACAGCGGGCTCTTGACGTCGAGGCGCGTCAGCATGTCGATCCACGATCCGACCATCAGTTCGCCGCGCCGCTTGAGCGAGCGCGACACCGCTTCGATGCGACCGCGGTCATTGGTCGACAGATCGTCCGCCTGCTGATCGAGTTTCTTCGCCAGCAGTAAAGCCAGCCCCGCCATCGGCCGCCGGAGATCGCCGAGCGCCCCAGCCAATTCCACCGCCGCTTCCTTCAGACCGTCGATCAATGGCGTGCAATCCGTCTCAAGCGAATGACCGGAATTCTGCTCGGCCCGGGCCAGAACCTGCTGGCGCACCAACACCAGGAACTGCTCCGCCGCCCCCTCTCCGTGCCCCGCCTGAACCCGCCTGGTCCATCCGGGACCCGGCAGAGCGAGAGCGGCGCGCAGCACCTGTCGCAACAGTTTCTCCGCACTCTCCTCGCCATCGACCAGATCGCCGATCCGGTCGGCAAGGCCGCGCCCGCGCCGCCGCTCGGTTTCGGGTCCCCGGAGCCAGCGCCTGAGTTCGGCTGTCTCGAGTGCCGTCAGATGACCGGAGAAGGCGCTGTCGGCGGCGTCGAAAAGATGATGGCCCTCGTCGAACACGATGCGGCGAATGCCGCCCGGGGCCGCTTCCTCTTCACCGGTGACCGCGACACCCAGCGCATGGTCGATCGCCGCCTGGTGCAGCACCAGCGCGTGATTGGCGATGACAATGTCGGCATTGCGCGCGTTACGGACCGAGCGTTCGAGAAAGCAGCGCTTGTAATGCGGGCAAGCCGAATAGATGCATTCGCCGCGCCGGTCGGTGAGGCCGAGAGAGCCCGGCGTCAGGGCGCGGACCTCGCCGTCGAAGGTGAGATCGTCGAACAGCGACAGCAGCCACGAGGGGAAGTCGCCCCCCACCATGTCGCCGTCGCGGCTGAAGCGGGCCCAGCGCGCGATGAGCCCCGCGAGCAATGCCGAGCGCGGATTGTGGTTGATGAGCCGGCCGAAGGTTTCCTGCATGTTGAGCAGGCACACATAGTTCTCGCGGCCCTTGCGGATGACGATGCGGCGGCGGCGTTCTTCCGGGTCGGCGACGAGCCGCGACGATTCCTGGTCGAGCTGGCGTTGCAGGTTCTTGGTATAGGTCGAAACCCACACCGGCGCGTTGTTGCGCCTGGCCCACAGCCAGGCCGGCGACAGGTAGCCCAGTGTCTTGCCGAGGCCCGTTCCCGCCTCCGCCAGCAGGATATTGTTGATGGCCTTGGTCTGCCGTGGCTGAAACGCGTGGGTGGCGGCCGCCGCATAGTCGCGCTGCTGCGGCCGGGGTTCCGATCCGAGCCCCAGCATCTCGTCGAGACAGCGCGCGGCCTCCTCCGGCTTGACCCCGTCGTTGCGGCCGGGCGGGCGGCCGCCGTCGTCGTCCCATTCCTCGATCCGGTCCCACACATTGAGACCGGTGGCGAAGGAGCCCACGTCGAGTTTGGGATTGGCCTGCATCAGCGCTTCGACCACGGGCTTGGCCCATGGCCAGTTGGCGCGCGCCAGGTAGGTTGCGACTTCGGCGGTCTCGCGGATCGCCGGATAATGCCGGTTCGCGAGGCGGCGCAGCAGGTCATCGGCGACGAGCGCCAGAGTCTCGCTGTCGTTGGGCATCGGGTCCAGCGCCAAAGTGCGCGCCAAGCCCGAAGGTGTTGGCGTGGCGAAGGCTGCGGGGCACACGAAGGCGAACAATTCGGCCACATCGCGATGCTTCTGCTCGCGCGCCGCCCTGATGGCCGGACGCGGCGCATTGGCGGCAAAGCCCAGGCGCTCGATCAGGAAATTCGCATGGCAGACGAGATGCGGGCGCTGGGCGAGGAGGGCGAGGGCGGCGCCCGGTTCCATGGCGTCGCCGGCCAGGACAGCACCCGTGCCCGACGCCACGGCGATTGGATAATCGCCCGTCATCGGATCGTTGCCGAAATGTTGATTTGCACTGCCATGACGCTTTCTGGAACCATCAATCGGTAACTGTATTGGATGCGAAAAGGAAGCTGCATCATGGACCGGAAATACATCACTCTGTTCGATCGGTTCACCCATGGGGGCATGTCGAGGCGGGAATTTCTCGACCGGCTGAGCCTTCTGGCCGGCAGCGCCGCCGCGGCGAATGTGTTGCTGCCGCTGCTCGAAAACAACTATGCCGAGGCCCAGATGGTGCCGGAAACCGATGCCCGGCTGCGCACCTCCATGCAGGAGTTGGGAGCGCCCGGCTATCTGGCGCTGCCGGCGGCTGAGGGCAAATATCCGGCGGTCATCGTCATCCATGAGAATCGCGGCCTCAACCCGCATATCCAGGATGTGGCGCGGCGGATGGCGCTCGAGGGGTTCGTCGCCTTCGCGCCGGATTATCTCCACACCCTGGGCGGCACCCCTCCCGATCCCGACAAGGCCCGCGAAATGTTCGGCAACCTGAAGCCCGAGGATGCGCTCGCCACGTCGAAGGCGGTGCGGGCGGCTCTTGCCACTCATGCGGAGGTGAACGGCAAAGTGGGCGCCATGGGATTCTGCTGGGGTGGCGGCCAGGTCAACGCGCTCGCGGTGGCCGATCCCGATCTCGCTGCGGGAGTTGCCTATTACGGTTCGCAGCCGAAATCGGGCGTGGAGACCATCAAGGCGCCTCTGCTCTTGCATTATGCCGGCATGGACGAGCGCATCAATGCCGGGATCGCTGGCTTCGAGGAAGCATTGAAGGCCAGCGGCAAGACCTACGAACTGCACCTCTACGAGGGCGCCGAGCATGCCTTCAACAACGACACCAACGCCGCGCGCTACAACAAGCAGGCGGCCGACCTGGCCTGGGGCCGGACGGTGGAGTTCTTGAAGAAAAACACGGGCGCTTGATCGGGATCAAGTTCTAGGCTGTCTGCCTGCGCTATCAGGGCTGAATGACCGAACCAAGCCTCCGCCGCGTGCTCACCCTGCCGTGGCTGGTGTTCTATGGCGTGGGCGTCACGGTCGGCGCCGGCATTTTCGCATTGATCGGCCAGGTCGTGGGACTGGCGGGCGACCACGCGCCGCTGGCCTTCCTGGTGGCGGGGCTTGTCGCCGCATTTACCGGATTTTCGTATGCGGCACTCGCCAGCGCCTATCCCCGCGCCGCCGGAGAAGCATTCTTCGTCGGCATGGGAATGGGATCGTTCGCCGGCCGCATCGTCGGATTGGGCGTCGTGGCGGTCGCCATCACCTCGAGCGCTGTCATAGCACTCGCCTTCGCTGGCTATGTCTGGACCATCACCGGCCTGCCCGAGAGCGCGAGTGTCGTTGGCGTCCTCGCCGGTCTGGGATTGATCGCCTGGATCGGGGTCCGCGAAAGCGTCGCCGTCGCGGCCGTCATCACCGTGCTCGAAGTGGGAACACTCCTGGCCGTGGTCGCGGTGGGACTGCCGATGATCGGCGAGGCGGACAATCTGGACAAGGTCCTGTCGCTTCCAGCGAGCGGGGCGTTGTGGAGCGCGGTTTTCGCCGGGGCATTCCTGGCCTTCTTCGCCTTTATCGGCTTCGAGGACATCGAGAACATGGCCGAGGAAACCCTCGACCCGCATCGCGCCGTGCCGATGGCGATCATCCTCACTCTGGTGATTTCGGTCGCCATCTACGTCCTCGTTGCAACCGTCGCGACGGCGTTTCCAGATCGCGACGCGCTGGTCGAAAGCAAGGCGCCGCTGGCGCTCATGTTCGAAAGCGCCGCGGGAACGTCTGGTGCACCCGTCGCCGTGATGGCGGCCATTGCGATGATCAACGGCATTCTGGTGCAGATCGTCATGGCCAGCCGCGTCCTCTACGGCATGTCGCGGGAACGCATGATCCCCGCCGCGATCGGCGTTCTCGACGCGAAACGCCAGACGCCGCTTCGCGCCATCGCACTGGTGACGGTCCTCGCGGGTCTGTTCGCGCTGTTCGTGCCGCTGCTCAGACTGGCGGAACTCACCAGCCTGATCATGCTTCTGGTCTTCGCCACCGTCAATCTCAGCCTGTTCCTCATCGGGAGGCGCCACGGCGCATTGCCCACGCTGCGGCGCTGGCGTTATCTGGGACTGGCGGGCAGCCTCGTGTCGCTGGCGCTGGCCGGAGCCGAAGTATTGCGCTGACATTGACCAGTGCCTAAACAGGCACGCCCTTCAGCCAACGGAACATCCACACCATGCCCGTCGATCCCGTCCTTCGCGCCGCCGCATTCGAGAGCAAGGCCTGGCCTTTCGAGGAAGCGCGGAAACTGGTCGAGCGGGTAAAGAAAACCGGCCAGCGCCAGGTCCTGTTCGAAACCGGCTACGGACCCTCGGGCCTGCCCCATATCGGCACCTTCGGCGAGGTGGCGCGCACCACCATGGTGCGTCGCGCCTTCGAGTCGCTGAGCGATCTGCCCACCAGGCTCCTGTGTTTCTCCGACGACATGGACGGGTTGCGCAAGGTGCCCGACAACATTCCGAACAAGGAGATGGTGCGTCAGCATCTGGGCCGGCAGCTCACCAAGATTCCCGACCCGTTCGGCAAATACGAAAGCTTCGGTCACCACAACAACGCCATGCTCAGGCGGTTTCTCGACCAGTTCGGCTTCGACTATGAATTCGCCAGCTCGACCGACTACTATACCAGCGGAAAATTCGATGCCGCGTTGCTGCGCGTGCTCGAGCGCTACGACGCGGTGATGGCGATCATGCTGCCGTCTCTCCGCGAGGAACGCTCCGGCACCTATTCGCCCTTCCTTCCCGTTCATCCCGAAACCGGTATCGTCATGCAGGTGCCGGTCACGGAGCGAAAGCTCGATGCCGGAACCATCGTATGGACCGACCCCTTGACGTCGAAGACCTATGAGACACCGGTGACCGGCGGACGCTGCAAGCTGCAATGGAAGCCCGACTGGGGCATGCGCTGGTATGCGCTCGGCGTCGATTATGAAATGGCGGGCAAGGACCTGATCGATTCAGTCAAGCTGTCGAGCCAGATCTGCAAGGCGCTGGGCGCGGCCCCGCCGGAAGGCTTCAACTACGAACTGTTCCTCGACGACAAGGGCCAGAAGATTTCGAAATCGAAGGGCAACGGCCTCACCATCGACGAATGGCTGACCTATGCCGACCCGCAATCGCTGTCGCTCTATATGTACAACCGGCCGCGCGAGGCGAAGAAACTGTATTTCGACGTGATCCCGCGCGCCGTCGACGAATATGCCCAATTCCAGCAGGCCTATGCCCGGCAGGAAACCAAGGACCGGCTGGTCAATCCGCTGTGGCACATTCATGGCGGCAATCCGCCACCGGCCGAGGAAGGCTCGGTGTCTTTCGCGCTGCTGCTCAACCTTGTGGCGGTCGCCAATGCCGATGACAAATCGGTGCTGTGGGGATTCTTGCGCCGTCATGGCTCTCATCTGTCGCCCGAAACCCATCCGCGCCTCGATGCGCTGGCCGGCTACGCGGTGCGTTATTTCAAGGATTTCGTCCGGCCACGGAAGACTTATCGTCCGCCCACGGAGGATGAGCGGAAGGCGCTGGAGGATCTGTCGGCGGCGCTTGAGGCTCTGCCGGAAGGATCGGCGCCCGAGGCGATCCAGCAGAAGGTCTATGACGTGGGGCGGAGGCCGCCCTACACGGTCACCCAGAAGGATGGCTCGACCGGTGTGTCGCAAGGCTGGTTCAACATGCTCTACCAGGTGCTGCTGGGCGAAGAACGCGGGCCCCGCTTCGGCTCGTTCGCAGCACTTTACGGGATCGGCAATACCAGGGCCCTGATCGCCAAGGCGCTGGCGGGAGAGTTTCACTGACGTCTTTATCCTCCTTCGCCCAAAGGGCGGGGGAGGTGGCATGCGCCGCCTTCGGCGCATGACGGAGGGGGTGTTGCCGCGCTGAAAGACCCCACCCGTCCGCCTTCGGCGTCCACCCTCCCCAGCCTCCGGCTGGAGAGGGATGGAGTGCTACTGACTCGCCCACATGATGCGGGCGATCCAGTCGACGTCTTTCATGTCGAGCACCTTGACCGGATGTTCGGGGTTGAACGAGGCGAGTTCCAGTGTCTTGGCGGTCTGGCGCTGCATGATCTTGGCCATCACCTGGCCGTCCACGGTCTTGACCACGACGCGGTCGCCCTTGCCGATCCTGGCCGAGGGCGAAATGACGATGGTGTCGCCCTCGCGATAGACCGGCTGCATCGAGTCGCCGGTGATTTCGAGCGCGTAGGCGTTCTGGTCGGTGACGCCCGGCAGTTCGATCTCGTCCCATCCGGTACCGGCGGGAAACCCCGAATCGTCGAAGAACCCGCCTTTGCCGGCCCGCGCCATGCCGAGCAGCGGAATCTGCCTACGCCGCGGCGGCTGGCCCTTGCGCCCGCTCAGGAGATCGGTGAATTCCTCGACGGTTGAGCCCGCCGCATCGAGAACCCTGGCAATGCTTTCGGTCGTTGGCCAGCGCGGCCGCCCCTCGGGGCCGTTGCGCTTCGAGGGATTGAAGGACGTGGGATCGAGGCCCGATTTCTTGGCCAGACCCGATGCCGAATAACCATAGCGCTCGGCAATCGTGTCGATGGCGTTCCAGACCTGCTTGTGGGTGAACACGCTTTGGCCTCCTTTGCCGCAAAACTTTCACATTTGTAGGAACCAATACCTCAATTGCCATCTATTGTCCACAGTTGTTAGGTTCCTTCCAAATGAATCTGGTCTACAAGATATGCTCTCGCGGGGAGTGGGACGCCGCTGTCCGTTCGGGCCGGTTCAGCGGTTCGGCCGCCGACCGTGCGGACGGTTTCATCCATCTCTCGACCGGAGGCCAGATGCGCGAGACGGCGGCCCGGCATTTCAAGGATGTCGACGATCTGGTGCTCGTCGCCTTCGCGGCGGACGATCTAGCAGCGCTCCGTTGGGAACCTTCGCGTGGCGGCGATCTGTTCCCCCATGTCTATGGCAGCCTGCCCGCCGCGCAAGCCCTCTGGGTCAAACCTCTCGACCTGATCGGCGGCACCCACCGCTTTCCGGACGAGTCCTGACGGTGGGTCTCGCCAGCGGCATCTTTCCCTTGCTGCGGCCCGTGCTGCACAGGCTTGACCCCGAGACGGCCCACCATGTTTCGATGCGGCTGCTTCGGCTGGCTCCGCGCCGGGCGGAAAGACCATCCGATGCGCGCCTGGCTGTTGCGGCATTCGGACTTCATTTTCCCAACCCTCTTGGGCTTGCCGCGGGGTTCGACAAGAATGCGGTGGTTCCCGATGCGCTCCGGGCTCTGGGATTTGGCTTTGTCGAACTGGGAACCGTGACGCCCCTGGCGCAATCCGGCAATCCATCTCCGAGAGTGTTCCGTCTTGCCGAGGACAAAGCCGTGATCAACCGTCTGGGTTTCAACAACGAGGGCCACGCCGCCGCCCTTCAACGGCTGAAAGTTCGCCGCCGCAATGGAATCGCCGGCGTGAATATCGGGGCCAACAAGGATTCGCCCGATCGTGTTGACGACTACGTGGCCGGCATCGCGGCCTTTTCCGCTGTCGCCGATTATCTGACCGTGAACATCTCCTCGCCCAATACGCCGGGCCTGCGCGCGCTGCAGTCGCGGGATGAGCTGACCGGCCTGCTTGACCGTCTCAACCAGGCCCGCGCGCGGCAGAAGCGGCGGCCGCCGATGCTGCTCAAGATTTCTCCGGACTTAAGCACTGACGAACTGGAAGATGTGGCGCGCTGCTGCGAAGGCGGCGCCGTGGACGGGATCATCGTGTCCAACACCACTATTTCTCGGCCCGATTTGAAGTCGCGCCACGGCACGGAGCAGGGGGGGCTATCGGGCATGCCGTTATTTGATTTATCGACCCGGCAATTGGCGCGCCTTTATCTGGTGACCCAAGGCCGCATTCCACTGGTAGGCGTGGGTGGAATCTCGGATGCCGCGACCGCCTGGACCAAACTCGCGGCGGGCGCCACGCTGCTGCAACTCTACACCGCCTTGATCTATCAGGGACCGGCGGTGATCGAGAACATTCTATCAGGTCTGTCAGCCAGGCTCGCCGCCGAGAAGACAACTCTTGCCGAATTGCGCGGACGCGATGCCGAGCTGATCGCTCACCATGGGCTGAGCGGCACGTAGCGCTGGAAGATTTTTTCCGTGGTGCCGTTGTCCTGCAGCCGGTCGAGGGCCACGTCGAATGCGGCGCGCAAATCGGGGCGGGCCGCTGGAAACAGGAATCGCAGGCCGCGAGTGAAATAATCGTGGTCCACATAGGCGCCGTCCAGGAGCTTGCAGCAGCCGCGCGACCCCGTTCCCTTGATCCAGTAGATGGTCCGCAGCCCGTCGCCGAACAGCGCCTCGGCGGCGCCCGTCCTGAGCGCCTCCTGGGCCTCGCGCTCGCTGTCGAAAAAAAGCAATTCGGCGGTCTTGTAATAAGTCGCGAGCCACGCGGCATGGGCTGTGCCCTTGACCGCGCCGATCCGCTTGCGGGTGAGGCTTGCAGCACTGCTGGTCGCGACCTGACTGCCGCTCTGCACCGCGAAACGGCCAAGTGTCCGGAAATACGGCCGCGTGGCGATGGCCGTCTCCAGCGCGGTTTCGGTGATCCGCGGGCCGGCGATGATGGCGTCGCCCTGGCCGCCGGTCAAAGCGGGGAGAAGCTGGTCCAGCGGCAGCAGCACGATCTCGCAAGCGATCTTGAGGGTCTCGCAGGAGGCCAGAGCGAGATCGACAGCCAGCCCCGCTGCCTCGCTTGTGCTCGTGGCAAAACTGAAGGGCGCGAAATCGCCATCGGCCAGAAGCCTCAATTTCGTCGCGGGCGGCAGTTCCACCGCGGCGGAAGGCGCCGCCGGTGTCCGGAACAATGGCAGCCGATAGGCTCCGGCATCTTCCGCAGCGGCAATCCCGGCGATCAGGACGGCGATGCAATACAATCTGAGAGTGGTTGCGAACATGACGTAAGAGCCGTTTGATCCAATTTACGTTAGGGAATTTAAGTCACAGGATTGAAGTTTCCGGTTTGACCTTTGCCGCGCCCCATCCGATCGCTGGATTTTTGCGGCATCCCAGTCTGCGCGCCATCATAGCGGCTGACACGGCCGATGTCTTGCCCCGCCTGCCCGCCTGGGCGATCCTCGAAGCACTCCGCCGGATGCCTGCCGACGAGATCGATTATACCTTGCAGAACAAGGTGCTGGCGGTCGTCAGTGGCCCCGGCACCAATCTCTATGCCGGTTTCGGCGAAGCCGCATGCGAATTTGCCCGCCGCCGGGGCTTGCGGCTCGTGGCCGAGGCGGACCCAACTGAGTTCCTGCGCGCCGCAGGCCAGGTGCTGGGCCGCCGCCTCATCGCGGCCGCGACCTACGGGCTGGCGGGATGCCAGAAGGAGTTCTCGGCCCGCCGCCGCCTGACCACCATCCAGTGGGCCTACGCCATCGCCGGAACGGCGGGCCTCGGGGCGGCTTTTCTGCTGCTGCCGCTGTCCATCCTGTGGGCACTGGCAAGTCTCGCGGGCGGCATTTTCTTCCTGGCGATTATCGCGCTCCGCATTCTTTGCCTGCTGCCGCCCGAGCCCCTCGCTGCGGAGGATTCGAAGCCGCTCTCGAACCGGGAGCTTCCGGTCTATTCGGTGCTGGTGCCGCTGTTTCGCGAGACGGCGGTGCTCGACCAGCTTCTGGAGGCACTGCTGCGCCTCAACTATCCGGCCTTATGTATCAAGCGCACCAAGAAATGGAAGAGACCCCATGCTATTTGAGGGCATAGGGTCTCTCTTGCGTTCCTCTTCTGGGCGGTACGAGGAGAGTCGCACCACTCAGAACGAACGCCAAAGGTAGTTCTGAATGTTTAAGCATTGGTTGCCGTGGCGGACATTCAAGTCATCAACACCCTCGACGCCAAGCGCCGCGAGATCGAGATCGAAGCCCACATAGGCTCGCTTGAGCAAGACCTGGAGCAGGCCCGGCGCGACCTGTCGGCCATCCTCTCCGCAATCAAGGTGTTCTCCGCCGATGGCGTGAAGGTCACGGCCTACATGAACCTGTCCCGGCTATTCCCGCGCCATGAACTGCCCAAGCTGGCGCTGACGGCCTTGGAAGCCTCACCCGCCGGGCTGTCCACAACGGCCATTGCCGGGGCTGTAATCGCCGCCAAGGGCCTTGACGGTGGCGACCGGCACTTGCGGAAGGCGCTGGCCTACAAGCTGGTACAGATCGCCCGGCGATGGGAGAGGCAGGGGAAGGTGGTGAGGGTCGGGAAGGTTGGGAGCGCCGTGGTCTGGCGGTCCACTTAAACCTTTGGGAAACACCTGTTACAGTAAATTACCGGGTGGGATACCAAGGGGGGAAGGATGCTTAAAAGATCGGCTCTAGTCGATACCAGCATCATTTATTGCGGGGATTGCCTTGATCAGTTGCGGAAGCTGCCCGATGCTTCGGTCGATCTGATTTACATTGATCCGCCCTTCAATTCCAATCGCAATTACGAGGTATTCTGGGGGGAGACGAAAGAGAAACGATCCTTCGATGATAGGCACGCCTCGACTCAAGCCTACATCGATTTCATGCGGCCAAGGTGTGTCGAGCTTGCACGCGTCCTAAAGCCAACTGGGACATTCTATTATCACTGTGACTGGCACGCCAGCCACTACATCAAGATCATGCTTGACCAGATAGTCGGGGAAAACAATTTTCTGAACGAAATCGTATGGAAGCGGGCCGACTCCCACAACGATGCCACCAAACAATACCCCGTCGTCAGCGACTCGATCTTCGTTTATTCAGGCGGCGGGCGATACACCTTCCGGCCCCAAAATGTTCCCTACCCGGTAAAAACGCTCAAGGAATGGTATCTTTGGCTTGACCTTCCCGATGGCACCACACGGCGGATGACCAAGGAGGAGATCGCTACCCAGGAAATCCCCACCGGTGCGCGACGGTTCAACACCGGCGATTTGTCCGCGCCCGCTGGTGGCGGCATGGCGGCAATAAACAAGGCGACCGGCAAGCCTAATGGCTGGTACGTCTACAAGGGATTTCAGCCTTCCGAGAAAGGCTGGCGGCATAGCCCCGAGACGATGGCTGAGAATGATCGAAAGGGCTTGCTGCTGTTCCCCTACAGCAAGGACGGCCGCATTATGTTTAAGCGGTATCTTGATGAACAAAAAGGGCCGATCCTAGGCAATGTTTGGACAGACATTGCTCAACTCCGCGCCAACGATGCGGAGCGGCTTGGTTATCCGACACAGAAGCCAGTTGCTCTGCTGGAACGCATTATCGAG
>JANNSP010000379.1:0-5208 GCA_031402975.1 Hyphomicrobiales bacterium | reverse complement strand
GCCCACGTAATTTTCGGCGCGTGTCCGCGCCAGTGCTTCGTCGAGCTCCATGCAGCGGCCTGTCTCATGGGTGACGAAAGGCGGATGCGGAATGAGAAAATGCGCGAACACGAATTTGGGCTTGCCGCCGGGTTCGAGTTGGCCCAGCCGGTCGAACATCAGGCGCGAGCGCTGGCATTGCCACCACAGCGGATCGGTCTGGCGGATGCCGAGAAACCTGCCGGCCTTCACCACCAGCGAATACTCGTAGATGACGCGGGCCAGTTCCGGCATTTCGTAGAAATTGTGAAAAACGTCAGCGCTGGCGATGCGCCGCGTCGGCTCCCACCAGGTGCCGGCGAAATGGAAGTCGTAGCCCTGGCCTTTCAGAAACCGCCCGATGCGAAAGTCCTGAAACATCTCGTAAAGCGGCAGCCAGTCGGCCTTGTCTTTCGTCGCGGGCGCATCGAGCCGGTCGAGATAATCGAAATTGAGCGACGAGATGACCGAATGCGTGGTGCGCTGGTAGTTAGAATAGGCCTCGTCGGCGACAAAGAAGCCGCGAGCCCGCAGCGCCGCGATGAAATCCGAATTGTCGTGGCCGAACACTTTCCGCAACTGGTCGGCGCGCGCATAGCGGTCGAAGATGATGTAATAGATGTCGCGCTTCTCCGTGACCGGCGTTGCGGGAACCGGCAGTTCGTCGAAGGCTTTCGCCGTCACCGTCCTGATTTCGGCCCGGTTGGCCCAGGTCGGCGACAGAAAGATTTGCACCATGACGGGGGCGAGATAGACCAGCGGGCCCACGGCCGCGACGATCGGCAGAAAGCGCCGCGATTCCTTCCACAAGATCACCGCCGCGCCGACACCCGTCCAGGCCGCAACCCACAACAGCGATGAGCCGTCGGGATCGAGAAAACCCACCGGCAGAAATGTGGCGGCGAAAACCACCGCCAGCAGGAGATCGCTGATTTCGGGGCGCCGGAACACAAGCCTGAGCAGCATCATCAGGGCCAGAAAGCCCGCCAGAAACGCCGCCGCCGTCCACGCGCCATGGGCGAAGCTCAACCGGTCGATGTTGCGGGCGTAGAGATTGACCACCGGCAAGAGCGGCAGCAGCAGCGCATAGGGGGGAATCGAAAAGTACCGCCTGGCGGTCATGTCGCCCTCGCTCAATTTGTCGAGCGGTCGAACCAGTAGAGCGTGCGGCCGGCGGAGGAAACCTTCTCCGACTTCACAATCCGCGCCTTGGCCGCGATCGCCGCCTCGAAATTTTCTTGGGTGTAGTCCGGGAAGATGTCCTCGCGCAGCGCCAGCAGTTGCTGCACTGTGGGATCGGACTTCTGCACGAATTCGATGACCCCTTGCGGCGCCGCCTTCACCAACCACTGCGCCACGCGGTCGAGCGGCACATTGCGGCCGATGGCGAGATGATGCTCGAAGGCCAGCGCCACGATGGCATCGGCGTGCCCCCGCGCCGCAACGCTTTTCCTCTCGCCATTGGCCCAGCCCTGGTCGGGCGAGGGATTGGCGCCATCCTGGAACAGCGGCAGCAGGTTGAGCGATTTGGCCCCGGCCCGCGCATAGGCGCGTTCAAGCGCCCCCTGGTCGAAATCGAACCCGATGACGCGGCCCGCGCCCGAGCCTAATGCCACTTCCGAATAATCCCCGGTATTGCAGCCGATGTCCCACAGCGTCTTCGGCTTCACCTTGCCGCAGAATTCCGCGACGAAGCGGCGCTTGGCCTGCTGCTCTTCCGAATCATAGGTCGTGTTCTCGGCATAATTCTGCCAGACGGTGGCGCCGGTATCGCGGGGCTCGAGCCCCCTGATCCACTGGCGGAGCGACCGCAGCATGCGCTCATAACCGAGCTTCGGCAGTTTCACCTCGCGCGCCCTGGCGATCCCCTTGGAGGTGTTCGTCATGGCGCCGGCCTGCAGCTTCGCCTGCATCGTCACATGGCTCAGCACGTTGAACGACAGGTTGCGCCACCACGGCATCAGCCGGGCAAGATGCATGGTTTCGATACCTTCGAGCCCGCCCCTGAACCACGAATTGTGCGGGATGCCGAAAAACGCCCGCAGCAGCAGCGGATTGAGGAACTGCTCGCAGAACTGCCGATGCCCGGCCCATACCTCGCCGTTGCGGTAGCGCCGGAGCGAGAGCACGTCGATGAAGACCGGCTTCGGGCCGTTGAACTGGATGTTGTAGGCGCTCGAATCAGAGAGGCTCACGCCATGGCGGAGCGCTTCGATCTGGATATCGAGATGGAGGAGGGCCGCCGCCTTGAGGAGGGGAAATGACCATTCATAAGGATAGGAGACGAACGGGATGCGGCCATGGCGGAGCACCATCGTGGCCTCGACGCCGGCCGCCGTCAGAACCTTGCGGTCGACTTCCTCGGTGGCGACGATCCGGCCCTTGGCGGCGAGCTTGTCCACCAGGCCGCTCCCCCGCACGAAAGCGAATTCCTCCGCCGCGCCGTCGGACACCGTGCGATAGATTTCGCCGCCAAGCTCATACACCCGTCCGCTCGGATCGCGGAACGATCCGGCGTCGGCCAGTGCTTTGGTCATTGGGCCGGGCCGGCCTCGTCGTCCTGATCGAGCGAGTGCGACGATCCGCCGAACATCGCCTTGAGCTTGTACCAGTACATCTTGATGACGAAGAGCGAGCTTGCCACCGTGGCGATCAGCGCCTGCAGGATGATGCTGCCGGTGCCCGGATCGAGATAGGCATAAGCATTGCCGCTGGCTCCGATCAGGAGGGCGAACGCCGTGAAGATGGTTAATGGACGCATGATCATGATTCCCACAACTGGTGCCGACCGCCGGGAAACTAGGGGGGGAATCTAAAATAACGCTTAAGCAAGTCCCGCCGATTGGCCGGGTTCAGGGCTTTCTCAGCCATTCCGGGTGGGGATAGACCACCGGTTCCTTGGGCTTAAGGAAATAGCGCCGGAAGATCTCGCGGTAGCCATGCATCAGATAGCCATGGTTCCTGGCGATGAGCGTCTCGCGTTCGGCCCGGTAATAGGCCGGGATGCGGTACCAGGCGAGCTGCGGCCGCGTATGGTGGGCCACATGCAGGTTGTTGTTGAGGAACATCAAGGACAGAGGGGCCGAGGATTCGACGATGATGGTGCGTTCGCCCAGGTCATGCACCGCCTGGTGCTCGCAGAACGAGCGGATCAGCGAGAGACCGATCCCCGGCCAGGCGAAAAACACCAGATATTGCCAGACCGCGATATCGCAGACGAAAACCGCAAATCCAAACACGATGGCGATTGAAAAAACGTGCAGCGCCCAGGCCCTGATAATCTCTCGGTCGCCCCGCAGGATTTCGCCCAACTCCGAAGACCAGAACCGGATGGTCCCGATGATGGGGCCGAGAATCATGCGGCCCGCAAGGGTATTGTTGATTGTATAGACAAGCTGAAGCACTGGCGACAACCGGGCCCAGTCCTCGGGCAGCAGGTAGTAGGATTCGGGATCGAGGCGGGGATCGGTCAGGTTGTCGTCATTGTGGTGGATCAAATGCAGCTTGCGATAGCGCCGGTAGGGAAACCAGATGCTGGGATTGATGAACACCAAAAGCTCGTTGACCAGCCGGCTGCGGGTCGGATGGCCGTGCAGGATTTCATGCTGCAGCGATCCGTGCAGCGCGATGAGATAGCCCGCGAGCGGAGCCACGATCCACCACGGGAGCGCATGAAAGTTCAACATCAGCGCGATCAGCCCGGCATAGGTTGCGGCGATCAGCAGGACGGTCGGCCATTCGACAGTGGACGGACGGCCGATGGCGATTTCGGTTGGTGAATTCATAGGCTTCGATTATTGCGGAATTGATGACCGCGCAAGATGGCATGATGACCGCATCTCTCCCGATGTATGACTGGCCCGAGCTACAACCCGCCAATGACGCGCTGTGGGCGGGGATGGCGCGGCAGCTGGGCGTATCGTCCGGGCTCGACCGGCGGGCCGACCACCGCTCCGTCTGGCACGATCCGGGCCTGCTGTTCAGCCAGACCTGCGGTTACCCCTTCGTGCACGAATTCCGCGACAAGCTGACCCTCATCGCCACCCCCCATTACAGCGCCGATGGCTGCGAGGGTCCGGACTATTGCAGCATCGTATTGGCTCGTGAAAAAGCTCCGCCCGCGTCGTTTCGCGGTGCCCGCGCCGCCGTCAACGGCCCCGACTCGATGTCCGGCATGCTGGCGCTCAAGCTGGTCTTCGCACCGCTGGCCAGCGAAGGGCGCTTCTTCCGCGAGGCCATCGAAACCGGCGGCCATCTGCGCTCGCTGGAAGCGGTGCGCGATGGCCGGGCGGATATATGCGCCGTGGACGCGGTCTGCGCCGCCCTGGCCCGGCGCCACCGTCCCGAGGCCCTGGCCGGCCTGATCGAAATCGCCCGTTCGCCGAAAGTTCCGGCCCTGCCCTTCGTGACCTGCGCCGGCAACGTGGAAAAACTGCGGGACGCCTTGTGGCAGGTTTTCGCCGATGACGAGTTCGCAGCGGCGCGCGACGTGCTGCTGCTGGCGGGATATTCGGTCTTGCCGCGCCAGGCCTATGACCGCATCATCAAACTCGAAAATGACATGCAGCGCGGCGGGGGGCTCAAGCTTCTATGATCGATCTCTACACCTGGAGCACGCCCAACGGCCGCAAGATCTCGATCGCACTCGAGGAAATGGGCCTCGCTTACGAGGTTCATGCCGTCGATATCGGCAAGAACGAACAATTCGAGCCCGGCTTCCTCAAAATTTCTCCGGGAAACAAGATTCCGGCGATCGTCGACCGCGACACCGGCCAGAGCGTTTTCGAGTCGGGCGCCATCCTCATCTATCTCGGCCTGAAGTCGGGCCAATTCTATCCGGCGGACAACCGGACCCAGATTCTCGAATGGCTGATGTGGCAGATGTCGACGGTCGGGCCTTTTCTCGGCCGCGCTCATTACTTTCTCAAATACAATGCCGGCAAGGCGCCCTTCGCCGAAACCTGGTTCGCCGACGAGGCAAAGCGCATCTATGGCGTGTTGAACACCAGGCTGGCGGACCGCGAATTCATGTGCGACGCCTATTCGATCGCCGACATCGCGACCTTCCCATGGATCGCCCGCCACCAGTGGCAGAGGATCGAATAGGCGTCGCACATGAATTCGCGGTCCGCCAGCCTGGTGTTCAACACGCCATAGATGCGCTTTGCCTCGTCGGCGAACCAGGTTTCG
>JANNSP010000378.1:0-3994 GCA_031402975.1 Hyphomicrobiales bacterium | reverse complement strand
GCCGATGGGCAGCCCGAGCAGGCTCTGGGCCAGCACGAATATCTGGTTCCACAGCCTGGCTTCCTGATGGCTCTCGGTCTTGGGCAGATAGAAATAGGGCCCCGACATCTTGGTCAGCGCCGTCTTCGCATTGTGGAAAACATAGAGTCCGAAATCGAACAGCCCGCCGGCAATCGGTTGCCCGTCGATCCGCATGTGTTCCTCGAGAAGATGCAGGCCGCGCGGCCTCACCATCAGCACCGCGGGTTTGCCGGCCAGCGCATAGCGCTTGCCCGACGAGGGATCGGTAAACTCCATCTTGCCGGTCCAGCGGTCCATGAGATTGATCTGGCCCTGGATCATGTTGTCCCAGGTCGGCGAATTCGAATCCTCGAAATCGGTCATGAAGACCTTGGCGCCCGAATTAAGCGCATTGATCACCATCTTGCGGTCGGTAGGCCCGGTGAGTTCGACGCGGCGGTCCTGCAAATCGGAGGGGATGGGAGCGATCATCCAGTCCGCCAGGCGGATCGCGGCGGTCTCCGGCAGGAAGTCTGGCAGCGCTCCCTTGTCGAAGACCTTCTGCCGTTCGGCGCGCCTGGCCATCAGGCGCCGGCGTTCCGGTTCGAAGGCGCGGTGGAGGGCCGCCAGGAACGCGTTGGCCTCGGGCGTCAGCACCCGCCGGTAGGCGGTCTTGACGGGTGCGGTGAAGCTAACGCCCTTGGGGCTCTTTGCCATGGTCAGTTATTCCCGGAATGTGATTTGAGTTTTGCTGGAATAGGGCCGCCATAAGCCCAGTCAAGCAGTTCGATGGTATGGACGATGGGTATGGCGGTGCCGGTTTGAAGCTGGGTGATGCAGCCGATATTGCCGGTGGCGATCACCTGCGGGCGGAGAGGCTCGATATGGCCGAGCTTGCGGTCGCGGAGTTTTGTAGCGATCTCCGGCTGCAGGATATTGTAGGTGCCAGCCGACCCGCAGCACAGATGGCCCTCGGGGATTTCGACGACCTCGAAGCCGGCGCGCCGCAGCAGCTTCTGCGGTTCGCTGCGAATGTTCTGGCCATGCTGCATGGAACAGGCCGAATGATAGGCCACGCGCAGACTGTTCGTGACGGCCGGTAGTTCGAGCGAACACAGGAACTCGGTCACATCCTTCGCCTTGGCGCTGATGGCGCGGGCTTTCTCGGCGTAAGCGGGATCGAGGCGCAGCATGTGGCCATAATCCTTGATCGTCGTGCCGCAGCCCGAGGCGGTGATGATGACCGCTTCCACGTCCGCTTTCATCCACTGGTCGATCGAGCTCCGCGCCCGGTCGAGCGCATCTTGCTCCTTGCCCATGTGATGGGTGAGCGAACCGCAGCACGGCTCGTCTCCCGCCACCACCACCTCGAACCCCAGCCGCGTCAGAAGGCGGATGGTGGCGGCATTGATACCGGGATCGAGCACGCTCTGCACGCAGCCCATCAACAGCGCGACGCGGCCGCTTTTTTGTCCAACCGCTGAATAGGTGCCCGGCGAACCGAATGCCTCGGGCGAAAGGAGCCGCCCTGGTGTGAGTTTCAGCAGCGCTCCGATCTGGCCGGAAAATAGCGGCGCCAGCGGCGAGGCAAGTTTCGCTCCGATCAGCGACAGGCGGAACAGCCAGGGCCTCGGCATGACGAAAGCCAGCACATCGCGCAGCCAGCGCTCAGGCCACGGACGCCGGTAGGTCTCCTCGATATGGGCCCGCGCCTCGTCGACCAGATGCATGTAATGGACACCCGACGGACAGGTCGTCATGCAGGAGAGGCACGACAGGCAGCGGTCGATATGCTTGACCGTTTCGGCCGTGGCGGCCTCGCCCGTCTCCAGCATGTTCTTGATGAGATAGATGCGCCCGCGCGGGCTATCGAGTTCATCGCCGAGGAGCACATAGGTGGGGCAAGTCGCAGTGCAGAACCCGCAATGCACGCATTTCCGCAACACCGAATTGGCCACCGCGATGCGCGGCTCCTGCAACTGCTCGGCGGTGAACGAAGTCTGCACTATTCACCTCTCCCCTGGGAGAAGTCGGCCGCCGAAGGCGGACGGGTGAGGGGACTTCGTGCCAGCATTTAAACTCCCCTGTACATGCGGCCGGGGTTGAGGATGCCGGCGGGATCGAAGCTGCTTTTCACTCTTGCCGACAGCGCGGCGAGCGGCGGCAGTTGCGGCTGGAAGACGTCCACGCCCCGGCGAACCGCGTCCGGCGCGCGAACGAGAGTGGCGTGGCCTTTCACAATCGCACCCCGGACAATCGCCTCGCCGCCGTCCTTCGTAGACGGAACATCGAGCCAGATGAGCCCCCCGGCCCAGTCATAGAACCACCGCGCATCGATCTCGGCGGCGATCCGCGCCGTCACCTCGGGCGCCTCTGACGGCGCAACCGACAATCGCCACACGACACGTTCGGAACCATCCAGCGGTTCCACATCGCGGATGCTACGCCATTGCTCCTGCGAATCTTCGGCATCGAGACTTTCGCTACGGCCGAATTCGCCAAGCAGCCTGGCCAGCCGGTCGCGCCGGTAGACGACAGATTCAGCGATCCCCTCAATCCTGAGAAATGTCATGTCCGGCACATGCGCCGCGCCCGACACCTCGCACGACGACTGCATGGCGACACTCATGGCGCGAACCGCCTCTCCATCGTTCAGCCCACGGATGACCAGCGTTGCTTCCGTCTCGGGCCGCGGCAGCACTTTGAGCGTAATCGTGGTCAGCGCGGCGAGCGTGCCGTAGGACCCGGTCAGCAGTTTCGGCAGATCGTAGCCGGTCACATTCTTGACCACCCGCGCGCCCGCCTTGACACTTTCGCCCCGTCCCGAAACGCCCACCACTCCCAGAACGAAATCGCGCGCCGCTCCCGCCTTGATGCGGCGCGGGCCCGACAGATTGCACGAGATGACGCCGCCCAGCGTGCCCGCTTGGCTGCCGCCGAGAAGCCGCGACAGGTTGGGCGGCTCGAAAGCCAGTTGCTGGTTCTTCGCCGCCACCGCAATTTCGATCGCGCCGATCGGCGTGCCGGCGCCCGCCTCCAGCACCAGTTCCTCCGGCTCATAGATGTCGATCCCGGCGAAACCCGACAGATCGAGGGTGGCACCGGTCTGCATCGGCCGGCCCAGCCCCTGCTTCGTGCCAGTGCCGCGCACCTCCAACGGCTGGCGCGTGGCGGCGGCCTCGCCAACCATCGAAGACAATTCCGCGAGACTCAAGGGCTTCACCACCTCCGCCATCAAAATCTCGGAATATCGGCAAAGGGCAGCGCCCCCGCCTTCACATGCATGCGGCCCAGTTCGGCGCAGCGGTGCAGCGTCGGAAACACCTTGCCGGGATTGAGCAGGCCTTGATCGTCGAAGGCGCATTTGACCCGCTGCTGCTGGTCGAGATCGGCCTTGCTGAACATTTCCGGCATCAGATCGCGCTTCTCGATGCCGACACCGTGCTCGCCGGTCAATACGCCTCCCACCTTCACGCACAATCTCAGGATGTCGGCGCCAAAGGCTTCGGCGCGGTCGAGTTGGCCCGGCTCGTTGGCATCGAATAGGATGAGCGGATGCAGGTTACCGTCGCCGGCATGAAACACATTGGCCACCGCCAGCCCGTGCTTGACCGATAGCTCGGTGATGCCGTTCAAGACCTCCGGCAGGCGTTTCCTCGGGATCGTGCCGTCCATGCACAGATAGTCGGGTGCTAACCGCCCCACCGCCGGAAACGCCGCCTTGCGCCCCGACCAGAACAGTAGCCGTTCCTCCTCCGAATTGGAGATACGGATGGTCATCGAATTGTTGCGCCGCGCAATGTCCGAAACCCGGGTGATGAGCTGGTCCACCTCCACCTGCGGTCCATCGAGCTCGATGATCAGCAGCGCCTCGACATCGAGCGGATAGCCGGCATGGACGAATTCCTCGACCGCATGGATCGCCGGTCGGTCCATCATCTCCATGCCGCCCGGAATGATGCCGGCCGAAATGATATCGGCCACGCATTGCCCG
>JANNSP010000377.1:0-6925 GCA_031402975.1 Hyphomicrobiales bacterium | reverse complement strand
AGCGTGGTGATGGCGGCCATTCCGGAGGAGAACAGCAGCGCCTGCGGCCCCAGCTCCAGGGCCGCGATCACCGCTTCGGCCTGCCACAGATTGGGGCTGCCGTTGCGGATGTAGTTTTCGCGGAGCCTGGACTCGTAGTTTTCGTCGCGCGCATAGGTGGAGGACAGATAGATCGGCGGCACGATGGCGCCGGTCGCCTCGTCGATGGCATTCAACGCGTGGGCGGCGATGGTTTCGGGACGCCTGTCGCGGTTAGACATGCTGGCCGCCATTGATGTGGAGTTCGGCGCCGGTGACGTAGCTCGATTGATCCGTACACAGAAAATAGATGGCCTTCGCCACTTCCTCGGGCTGGCCGAGACGCCGCTGCGGCAAAGTGGCGACGATCTTCTCGGTGCCCGGAGACAGGATCGAGGTTTCGATCTCGCCCGGAGAAATGGCGTTGACGCGGACATCGTGCGGTCCGAAGTCGGCGGCCATCTCGCGGGTCAAGGCGGCAAGTGCGGCTTTCGAGGTCGAGTATGCGGCTCCGGCGAAGGGATGAACGCGCGAGCCCGCGATCGAGGTGACGTTGACGACAGCACCCTTGGCGGCGACGAGCTCGTGCATCAAGCCGCGGGCCAGCATCACAGGCGCGAAGAAATTGATCTGGAACACGGTTTTCCAGTCGGCTTCGGCGGTGTCGAGGGTCGAGAGGCGCGAGCCGTCGGGTTTTTTCGGGCTGATCGCGGCGTTGTTGACCAGCGCGTGGAGACGCGAGCCTTGCGCCACGAGTTTCTCCTTCATGACCGCGATCGCCGCATGGGTATCGGCCGAGGAGGCGAGATCGACGGTGATGTGATCTTCCGGCCCCGCATCCCACGGGCAGTCCTCGGGGAACGGGTGCCGCGAGCAGGTGATGACGCGCCAGCCGGCGGTCGAAAAGCGCTTGACGGTCGCATGGCCGATGCCGCGCGAGGCGCCGGTGAGGATGAGCGTCTTGCGCTCGAGTTCGGGGGTCTGGGTCATGGAAGGCCTAGACGTCTTCCTTGAGCTTGCCCTCGGCGTAGCGATGCAGGATCGAGGATACCAGCGTCTGGTAGGGAATGCCCTGCTCCAGGGCCTTCGCCTTGATGCGGGCGATGTCGCGCTCCTGCACGCGCACGGTGATCGGCTTCTTGCGCAGCGTATTGCGGGTGTTGCGGGCGATCTGCTGCCATTCCTTCATTTCCTCGGGGCCAAGCTTGCGCTCGACATATTCGCCGCGGTCCACGGCCTCGAAGATTTCCTGTTCTTCCGCGTCGAGGTAAGGGGCATCAAAGCCCAAATGTTTTGGCTTGGTCATGGTGTCCTCTGATACATTCGCTGGAATTTGCTGTTTCGATAGACGGTTTTCAAGAACATTACGTCCCCCTCCCGGACATAGGGGACACTGCAGACGAATTCGCCGATTTCAACAATCAGAATGCGTTGGTGCTCTCGACCACGACCTGGATGCTGCACGTCAGCAAGCAACCGCCCGTCTTCGATGGCTGTCACCACATCTTCGAAAGCAAGATTGCGTTCGGATTGAAGTATGAGGTTCTTGGCATGGCTCCATCGAAATTCGCAGTCAAGAAACATCATTTAATGTACATTCTATGTATTTACAATGCAATTAAGGATACAACCGTGTCTTGGTCCACTTGCCGTCGACCTCGGTCCTTCGGAAGGCGATTCTTTCGTGCAGGCGGAAGGGGCGGTCGTGCCAGAATTCGATTGACAGGGGGTTGACCCGGTAGCCCGACCAGTAGGGCGGGCGCGGCACTTCGCCCAGCGCGTAGCGCGCGCCATACATGGCCACCGCGGTTTCGAGCGCGAAGCGGGTTTCGAGGGCGCGCGACTGCTGCGAGGCCCAGGCGCCGATGCGGCTGTCGCGGGGTCTCGAGGCGAAATAGGCATCCGCCTCCGCTTCGCTCACCGTCTCGACCAGACCCCGGACGCGGACCTGGCGGCGGAGCGACTTCCAGTGGAAGCACAGCGCCGCCTTCATGGCGCCGGCCAGCTCCTGGCCCTTCTGGCTCTCGGTATTGGTATAGAAGACGAAACCGCGTTCGTCCGAGCCTTTCAGCAGGACCATGCGGGCATTGGGCAGGCCATCCTCATCGGCGGTGGCGAGCGTCATGGCGTTGGCGTCGTTGGGCTCGGACTTTCCGGCATCCGCCAGCCAATCGGCGAAGAGTGCCAAGGGATCGTCGCGGGTGGTGAAGCCCAGTTCGGCGGTCAAGGCCTGGATATCGCGGAGGCTCATGCTCGATTAACCATCTTGGGGCAGCCTCAGTCTCCACACATTTCATCCGCGATGTTGCCATGCCGGCGACATAGAAAGCAACGCGGCGGATGGACTTTGTACGACGCTGGATGGGGAAGCGAAATGAATATCAAGATGATGACGGCCACTTTCGGGGTGACTCTGGTGCTGGCGGGATGCGCCGCCGACGGCGGACCCAAGGAAACCTCGGGCGCGGTGATCGGTGGCGTGGCCGGTGGCCTTCTCGGCAACACCATCGGGCATGGCAAGGGACGGGCGGCGGCGACCATCATGGGGGCGGCACTTGGCGCGGTCGTGGGCGCCCAGATCGGCCGCGGCCTCGACGAGCAGGACCGCGAATTCGCCTATGACGCCGCCGACCGGTCGCTGCGCGCCAACCGGGTCGAATACTGGGACAATCCCGAGTCCGGCCATCGCGGCCAGTTCAGGCCTAGGCGCACGTATCAGCGCGAAGACCAGATGTGCCGCGATTTCGACCACACGATCTGGATCGACGGCGAGCCGGAACTGATAGAAGGAACCGCCTGCGAAATGGCAGACGGTTCCTGGAGGGTCGTGAGTTAAGTCAGGTCCTGCCCGGTCAGAGCAGGAAGTCGGTCGCGTTGAGGTTGGTGGTGACAGTCACGTTGACCAGCTCGATCGAGAAATCGGCCGTCTGATCGCCGTTCACATCACCGGTCACAAAGACGTGGCCACCGCTGAGGGAGACCCGGACCTCGCCCCGGGTTCCCAGCGTGAAGGGCGCCGTTCCCACGAAGCTGAAGGTCTGGTTGCCGTTCACCGTCGTATCGGCGTCGACGAGGCTGAGATCGATCCGGTCGCCGAAGGTGGTCGAGGATCCGGCGCTGAAGTCGAGGATGCCGTCCGGATTGGCCACGGTGCTGTCGGCCGTGAGGCTGTAGATGAAGAGGTCATTCGAGAACCCGCCGGTCAGGGTGTCGTCGCCCAGACCGCCGTTGATCTTGTCGACCCCGCTGGCGCCCTTGATCGCGTCGTCGCCCGCCAGTCCCTCCAGCGTATTGGCGCTGTTGGTGCCGAACAGGCTGTCGGCAAGGGGCGAACCCCTCAGGTTTTCGACGAGATTGTAGGTATCGCCCGCGGCATCGTTGGTATTGGTGCCGGGATTGGGAAGGCTCGCCACGACGCCTGCCGTCGCGTGTTCGTAGGACGCGGTGTCGGAACCCGTCGATCCATTGATGACATCGGCGGCGCCACGGCCTTCGAGAATGTCGTTGCCGCCGCGGCCCGCAAGGTTGTCTACACCGGGGCCGCCGCTGATATACTGATGAGCGGCGCCGCCGACGCGCGTGACGGCGGCCGTCGGCACGCGGCCGTGCAGCACGAAAGTCGAGCCCGCGTCGCTGAAATCGGGACTGGCGGTGGGCGCTCCGACGGCGACGTCGGAGAAGCCGTCGCCATTGATGTCGCCCGTGCCATTCACGCTAAAGCCGCTCAGACTCGATGAGGTACCCTGGAGGCGGAACCCGTTTGTGCCGTTGAGGCTGGAAACATTGAGGTTCGCCACATAGGCGGCACTCTTGCCCAGCACTACATAGCTGGTGCCCGACGAGAGGCCGGCGGTCGGCGCCCCGGCCACGACATCGGCATAGCCGTCGCCATTGAGGTCACCGGCATTGCCCACCGACCAGCCGGCGAGGTTGCCGGCGGCGGCGCCGATCAACCGGAAGCCGTTGGTGCCGTTAAGGGCGGAGAGATTCACTGTGGACGTAAAGGCAGCGGCCTTGCCCATGAGCACGAAAGCCCGCCCGGCGCTCAGCAATCCACCTGGATCGGAAGCTGGCGCTCCGATCACCATGTCGGCATAGCCGTCGCCGTTGATATCGCCGCCGGCCGCCACGGCATCGCCGGTCGCATCGCCCACAGCCATGCCATTCAGGCGAAATCCGTCCGTTCCGGCCAAAGCCGAGAGTTCGATCGCCGAAGCAAAGCCGGTGACATTGCCGAGAACGACATAGGCGCCGCCGGTGATGACCGATCCGAACTCCGGGCCGGGCGCGCCGATGAGGACATCGCTTTCTCCGTCGCCGTTGATGTCGCCGGCCGCAACCGAGACGCCGGCGGATTCTGCCGCGATCGAACCGTTCATGCGAAAGCCGGTGGCGCCGTCAAGCGTCGACAGGTTGATCGAGGAGGCAAAGGCGGTCGAGCGGCCGAACACCACGAAAGCGGCGCCCGAGCCCGAATTGGCCCCCGGCGCGCCGATCACCATGTCGGCCAGGCCGTCGCCGTTGACGTCGCCGCCTCCGGCAACACCGAATCCCGCCTGGTCATACACCCCGGCGCCAGTCAGCTTGAAACCATTCGAGCCATTGAAGGCCGTGGCGCTGATGGACGAGGCAAAAGCGTTGCGGCTGCCGAACAGCACATATGCGGCGCCCGACGAACCCGCATCGGGAGCGCCCATGATGACATCGGCAAGACCGTCGCCATTGACGTCGCCTGCCGCGGCAAGCGAATAGCCGGAATCATCGATCCCGCTTCCCAAAATCCGGAACCCGGTGCTGCCGTTGAGGGCGGACAGCTTGTTGATCGCCGGGCGGGCGGCCGAGGTGCCGAACACGACATATGAGCGCCCGACGCCCGAGACATCGCTGGCGAACGGAGCGCCGACGATGAAATCGGCAAAACCGTCGCCGTTGATATCGCCCGCCGAGCTGACCGAAACACCGGAATATTGATTGACGCCGACGCCATCGATGCGGAAGCCGGTGGCGCCGTCGAGCGACGACAGGTCGATCGAGGATGCGAACAGGGAAACCGCCTGCGCCGGGGCGTTGAGCGCCGTCAACGCCGTCGTCGCCATGACGAGAAGGGAAAGGGCGCCAAGGCGCGTTGAAGAATTTTTCAGACTTGATGGGCGATGAGTCAGGCCGTCGGTCACGTTCGCTCTCCTCTTGGCAGCCCGGCGAGAACAATTCGCCGCCATGGCAACCCTTTTCAATCCGGAGTTCAGTAACCCGAAGGTGCCTAATGCTCTCCTAACGCGGCGCGATCGTCAGGAGGCATGTCTAAGCAAGGGTGAAGGCGATATTCCGCATTGACACCAAGTTTTAGCGACCCCCTCCGCCCCCCAGCTTGCGCTTTCCTGTGGACCTCCCGGGGCAGTTGTGCCAATTAACCAAAAGATGGCGGCGGCGGTTTCTCAGCGGAAAATATAATGAAAGAATACAAAGGCTTGATGGCTGGGAAGCGCGGGCTCATCATGGGCGTCGCCAACCGCCGGTCAATTGCCTGGGGGATTGCCAAGGCCTGTGCCGGGCATGGCGCGGAACTGGCCTTCACCTATCAGGGCGACGCGGTGAAGAAGCGGATCGAGCCCCTGGCGGCCGAATTGGGCTCGTCCATGGTGGTGCCGAGCGACGTCACCGACGCGGCCTCGCTCGACGCCGCCTTCGACATGGTCGCCAAGGCGTGGGGGCAGCTTGATTTCGTCGTCCACGCCATCGCCTTTTCCGACAAGGACGAGCTGACCGGGCGCTATGTCGATACCAGTTCCGACAATTTCACCAAGACGCTGCAGATCAGCTGCTACAGCTTCACCGCCATCGCCCAGCGCGCCGAAAAACTCATGACCAATGGCGGCTCGCTGCTGACGCTCACTTATTACGGCGCCGAGAAATGGATGCCGCACTATAATGTGATGGGGGTGGCGAAGGCCGCACTCGAAGCGTCGGTGCGCTATATGGCGGCCGATCTCGGCCCCAAGAATATCCGGGTCAACGCGATTTCGGCGGGACCGATCAAGACGCTCGCGGCTTCCGCCGTCAGCGACTTCCGCTATATCCTGCGCTGGAACGAATATAATTCGCCGCTCCGGCGGACGGTGACGGCGGACGAGGTGGGCGACAGCGCGGTCTATCTTTTGTCCGATCTCAGCCGTGGCGTCACCGGGGAAATCCTGCATGTCGATGCGGGCTATCATGTCGTCGGCATGAAGAACCCCACCGCACCCGACATGACGGTAGCGCCAACCGGTGAGTGAGCGTCATCCGCCGGTCTGTTTCGTGCGCCACGGCCAGACCGACTGGAACCTTGAAGGTCTGATCCAGGGCACGATCGACACGCCGCTCAACGATACGGGGCTAGCGCAGGCCAAGGCGCTGGGCCGGACGCTGGCCGATGTTCCCGGACTTGCCCGGGGTTTCCAATTCTTTGTCAGTCCGCTGCGGCGGGCGCGCCAGACCATGGATCATATCGCGTCCGCCCTTGGGCTTGCGGCCGACGGTATCGGCGTCGCCGCCGATCTCCGGGAACTGGGCTTCGGCGTGTGGGAGGGGAAACCCTTCTGGGAGTTGAAGGCCTCGAGCGACTATCCCGCCGATGGCCGTAGCCGCTATTCGTGGCGCCCCGAAGACGGCGAAAGCTATGCCGACGGCCGCGAGCGGATGGGCCGGTGGCTCGACCGGCTGCGGGGACCCGCAGTGGTTGTTTCGCATGGCGCGATCGGGCGCTGCCTGTTGGCGCATCTGTGCGATCTGGGGCCCGACGCGGTGGTCAATCTCGAAATGCCGCAGGGGCGCTATTGCCGGATCGAGGGTGGCCATGCGACGTGGTTTGACGCCATGAAGATTGCGGCCTAATCAGGCGCCCATGTCGCATAACAGCTTCGGCCAC
>JANNSP010000376.1:0-4351 GCA_031402975.1 Hyphomicrobiales bacterium | reverse complement strand
CAACATAACTTTCTCCGGCCCCGCTATCCCCGTTCGGATCGGCTCGCCATGCGCCAACGATGACATCGCCGAAGCCGTCACCATTAACGTCTCCTGCGCGTGCAAGCGAAAAGCCACTACTATCATAGGCCGCGACGCCGTCGAGCCGAAAGCCGTTCGTGCCGTTCAGGCCCGCGAGATCGATAGCCGAGGCAAATCCCGCAGTCTTGCCGAAAACTACATAACTCGACCCCGAAAAGCCTCCGTTTGGATCAGCGCTATAAGCCCCAATGACAACGTCATTTAATCCGTCGCCATTAACATCGCCAGCGCTACGAACCGGATCGCCGCTATTGTCAAAGGCCGCGACGCCGTCGAGTCGAAAGCCGTTCGAACCATCGATGGTTGACAGATTGATCGCGGCGGCGAATCCCGCAGCCTTGCCGAAGACCACGTAGCTTGAGCCTGAATTCTCGCCGTTTGGATCAGCTGTTTCAGCCCCCACGATCAGGTCGGCGAATCCATCGCCGTTCACATCTCCGGCACCCGATGCTGACTGCATATTTAGATAGGACTCTGGCCCGTCAAGCCTAAATCCTGTCCTGCCATCGAGGGAGGAGGGATGGATGATGGCAGGGAAGCCTATCGACTTTCCGAACATAACATAACTCGATCCGGAACTTTCCCCGTTCGGATCGGCTCCAGGCGCCACAATGATCAGGTCGCCAAATCCGTCATCATTCACGTCACCAGCGCCGGCGACATCATAACCGGTGTGATCTCCGGCCTTGTCGCCTTCGAACCGAAAGCCGGTGTTGCCGTCGAGGCTGTCAAGATCAATTGCAGAAGCAAAGCTCTTGGCCCTGCCAAACACGACATAACTCTCACCCGCGTTGGATCGTCCATTCGGATCGGCGGCAAGGGCCCCGATGATAAGGTCGGCGAAGCCGTCGCCGTTGATATCGCCCGCTGAGGCGACGCTTCGTCCGCTTTGGTCTTCATAATCGATACCATTCAGCCGAAAACCTGTGGCGCCGTCCAAAACGCTAAGATTGATGACCGACGGAAACTCTCCGGCCATCGCCTTGGTCAGGCCGGTCGAAGCCAATGCCATCATTGCGACGGCGGCAATGTGTGAGCTACATCCGGTGAGAGCCACTTGTGATCCTCATCTGGTTTCTCCAGGGCAGACTGTTCCCTTGCCGCAGAGTAAATGTCAACTTGATAAGCTCTTGCTCACTTCACGATGGATATCCGCGTCGCCCGCATGCCGTATCTCTTCACCAGTGCATACAGCCTCGCGGCGTTGCCGGGTGCCAACCGCACGCAGCCATGCGAGGCTGGGCGGCCGAGCGCCCGCACATGGTTGGTGCCGTGGATGGCATAGCCGCCAAGGAAGAAAATCGAATGCGGCATGGGCGAGTTTTCGTATTTGCTGGAGTAGTGCATCCGCTTCAGCACCCGCGGGCGGAAATTTCCGCGCGGTGTGCGAAAGCCCTTGGCGCCGGTTGACACGTTCCAGTGCGCGAAATGCGAGCCCTTCACATCGACCGACATGATCTGGCTCGAAATGTCGATGTGAACCCTGATGGCCGGCGGCGCGCCCCTTCGGGCCGGCACGGCGGCGAACACCGCCAGAAGAACAAACGCCACATACGCAACCAACCGCACCATCATCACCCCGTCACTCGTGGTCGAACAAAAACTCCCGCCCGACCTTCACTCGCCGGACACCACCGTAAGCGATGATGTCGGCGGTCGCGTAAGTTTCGGTCAGCGTGGCGGGGAGGAAACTTCCCGTTCCCACCATGTCGAGCGGTGCCCTGGCCGCTCCCATCACCTGGCATTTCTGCGGATCGAAACCCGAGGACGCCACGATCATGGCCGCCTTGAATCCGGCCCGGTCGAGCGCCCGCCTGACATGGATGATCGACGCGACCGACACGCCCTTGCCGAACAGGATGCGGCGCACCTTGTCGACGAGAATATTATTTGGATCGAGCTGGAAGGCGCGGCCGCCCAGCACCTGCTCGACGATATTGTATTCGCCGTGGCTGCCCAGCCAGTGGCCCACCGTCTCGACCGACTTCTCATAGTCGAGCCCCTCGGCGAAACGCCCGCCATGGGTGTCGAGACGGATGCCGAAGGTCTTGCCTTGCGCGTCGAGCTTCGCCTCGTTGTAGAACCAGTTGGCGCAGCGCAGCGAATCCGTCACCTCCTCGCCGGTGTAGTCGACCAGCGCCACCAGCGTCATGGCTTCCGGAATCGTCCGTGCAAAGAGTTTCGTCGCCTCCAGCACGTCGCCGCCGGTGTAGCCCACGAGAGCGTGCGGCATGGTGCCCATGCCTTCGCTCGCTCCGAAGAACGGCGCGGTCAGATCCTGCGACGAGCCGACGAAGCCCTTGACGCTTGGATCGGCCTTCCTGGCCGCCGCACTGCCCACCGCGGCGCCATAGGCCGCGAGGATGTTCATTTCAGCGCCACTCGCATGGCGGGCATGCATGTCCATGAAGGCGGCGTTGGGAATGGCGCGGCACATTTCATAAGCATTGTTGGCGGAAACGCAGGGAAAGCCGATTTTCTGCAGGAGCAGCGTCTCAACTTCCGACAGCTTTGCCATCGATCCGGTGATCTCCAGCATCTTGCTTTCGGAAGGGACGATGTCGCCTTCCTCGTAGAAGCGCTTGACGCGTGCGTCCGGCACGAAACGGCGGACCAGCCTGATCGTGGGCTCGAAGGCGGCGACCACGCGGCGGCGCATGAACACCGCGAAGGTGACTTCCTGGTCGCCTTCGGCGGCGACGATGCGGCTGGTATTGGTGAAATACTTGTCGGTCTGGGCGCCGATCTCGCCCGCACTCAGCGCGATATCGGCAAGCCGGTCGAGAATGGCCTCATGGCCGGTGATGAGAGGTGCCCGCTGATCCATGGCCGGGCACATTGCCGAGAATGAAGTTCACGGTCAAACGCCGCGAACGTCCTTGACCAGCGCTTCGGCGGCGGATTGAAGGAGGCCCACATCGATGCCGCAAGAGAGGAACGTGTAGCCCAGCCCGAGATAGGTGTTGATGGCCTCGGCCTCGCCACCATAGGCGGCGGCGACCAGACCATGGGCTTTCGCCACGTCTGCCACATGCTTCATGGCTTTGAGCGTCGGCTTGCTCATCCGGTCGATGGCGGTGCCCTTCGATAGGTTGATCGACAGGTCGCTCGGACCCACGAACAGCCCGTCGAGCCCCGGCACCGAGGCGATCTCATCCACATTGGCGAGCGCTTCCAACGTCTCGATCATGGCGAAGACCAAAGTGATGCGGTTCGATTGCAGCAGATAGTCCTCGGTCGACAGTCCAGCGGACTGCTGCGCCGTGTAGCCGCCCCAGCTCCGGCTGCCCAGCGGCGCATATTTGGCGGCGCGGACAAGGGCCTCGGCTTCGGCTCTAGTATTGACCATGGGGGCGATCACCGCCGAGGCGCCGGCGTCGAGCGCCTGGCCGATCAGGCCCGGATCGTTCCACAAGGCGCGGATGAGCGCCGGCCGGCCGGCGGCATTGATCGCGGCGATCATCGGCACGGCGTCGGAATAGCCGATCGTGCCGTGCTGCAGGTCGAGGCACACGCCCTCGATCGGCAGCCTGGCCATTTGGCCCGCGAGCTCAGTGCCCGCCATCGACATCCAGCTAAAAAAGAAGGGTTTCCCGGCCGCCAGCCGCGCCCGGAGGTCGAAATGCGGAACCGCCACTCAGGTGCCCGCTTTGATCTGGGTGATCGCCGTCTGCAGCAGTTCATCCATGGTGCGGCGGACCTGGTGATCGGATTGCTCGACCTTGGCAGCGTCCAGGTCGCCTTTCACTTTGCGGAACACGTCGTCATCGCCCGCTTCCTCGAAATCGGCCCTGACCACGGATTTGGCATAGGCGTCGGCATCGGCGCCAGCCATGCCCATTTTCTCGGCGGCCCACAGGCCAAGCAGCTTGTTGCGGCGCGCCATCGCCTTGAACCGCTGTTCCTCGTCGAGGGCGAATTTTTTCTCGAAACCCTCGGTGCGTTTGTCGAAAGTGGTCATGCCCGTCTCCTGTTGACCTCGATGCCACATTGAAATAGCCAGTGGGACTGCCCAAATCAACCTGTGATCGGGCATTGTGCATCGCGTCATAATGGGTTATGGACCGCCGCGGCCAAAGGGGATATCCGCCCTTATTTCGATAACATTGGTGGTATGAGAGGTCTTCGCGGTCTACAAGAGGCGAAGGCGGATGTAGGTATTGATGAGGATAATCCAGATGAACACCCGGCGTACCCGCATCTACGAAGGTAAGGCCAAGATTCTCTATGAGGGCCCGGAACCCGGCACCATCATCGTCCACTTCAAGGA
>JANNSP010000375.1:0-7946 GCA_031402975.1 Hyphomicrobiales bacterium | reverse complement strand
GTTGGTCGAGGTGCCGGCACCGCCTTGCAGCATGTCGACGACGAAATGCTGGTGGGCGCCCGCGATGATCGCGTCGCAGGCCGAGGCGATGGCCTTGGACAGAGCCGGGCTGAGTACCCCCAGGTCGCGATTGGCGAGGGCCGCCGCCTTCTTGGTCATGGCCAGCGACTGGACGAGCTCGGGAAAGTGATTGAGCTTGATTCCGGTGATCGGAAAATTGTCGAGGGCGCGGGCGGTGTGGATGCCGTAATCGGCTTCCGCCGGGATTTCCAGCGGCCCGATGCCGTCGGTTTCGATACGGATCGCGGTCATGGGCGTGGCTCCCGTTCCGGCTCAGATGACTATGGACATGTTGCGCCGTTTATCGCACGTTTGCGCCCATCCAAGGAGGACTATCATGGATCGACGCAAATTCATTTCGTCAACCGGCGTGGCCGCCGCCGCGACTGCCGCCCTCGCCGCTCCGGCCATCGCGCAATCGATGCCGGAAATCAAATGGCGCATGACATCGAGCTTTCCCAAGGCGCTGGATACGATTTTCGGGGCGGCTGAGACCTTCGCCAAATTCGTGGGCGAGGCCACTGATGGCAAGTTCCAGATTCAGGTGTTCGCCGCCAACGAGATCGTGCCCGGCCTCGAAGCCGCCAACGCGGCGGGCGCCGGCACCGTCGAGATGTGCCACACCGCCACCTATTATTACTGGGGCAAGGACCCGGCCTATGCCTTCGGCACCGGCATTCCCTTCGGACTCAACAACCGCCTGCAGAACGCCTGGCTCTATCATGGCGGCGGCAACGAACTGCTCAACGAGTTCTTCGCCACGCAAAATCTGATCGCCTTTCCGTGCGGCAATACCGGGGCCCAGATGGGTGGCTGGTTCCGCAAGGAGATCAAGTCTCTCGCCGACATGCAGGGCGTCAAGATGCGGGTCGGCGGTTTCGCCGGCAAGATCCTGTCGAAGCTCGGCGTCGTGCCGCAGCAGATCGCCGGGGGCGAAATCTACCAGGCGCTGGAGAAGGGCACGATCGACGCGGCCGAATGGGTCGGCCCTTATGACGACGAGAAGCTCGGCTTCTACAAGGTGGCGCCGTATTACTACTATCCCGGCTGGTGGGAAGGCGGCTCGTCGCTGCATACCATGGTCAACACCGCCAAGTGGGCGGAACTGCCGCCGGCCTATCAGTCGATCATCAAGACCGCGTGCCAGGCGGCGAATGGCGACATGATGGCGAAATACGATGCCAAGAACCCCGGCGCGCTCAAGAAGCTGGCGGCGGGCGGAGCGAAGCTCGCGCCCTTCCCTCAGGACGTGCTGGAAGCCTCCTTCGCCGCCGCGAACGAAACCTATGCCGAGATTTCGGCCACCAACGCGACGTTCAAGAAACTGCTCGATTCGCTGACGGCCTATCGCAAGGACGGCTATCTGTGGATGCAGTTCTCGGAATTCCAGTACGACAGCTTCATGATGGGCCTGCAGAGGAAGAAGATGCTGTAGATTTCCTTCTCCCAAAGGGAGAAGGAGGGGCCCATCGCGGGTTTCGCGATGGGAGGATGAGGGGTTCCGGAGCGAAATTTTCTCGCGCCGCATCCCCTCACCTTCCCAAGCTTCGCTTGGGCCCCTTCCTCTCTCGAGGGAGAGGAAAAGTTTTACTGCATTGGAAGGGAGTTCAGCACGCCGCCGCCGGGCGCGTTGACCTCGGCGACGCCCCGGATATTGGTATCGACTCCGGTAGCAACCAACCGGCATGAATGCGCCCGGTTGCCCGCAACCGTCGCGATGTAGGCGCAATACTTCAGTGGTGCCAGCACCGCGCCGCATGAATCGGAATTGAGCGGAACGGACGCGTTGAGATCGTTGATAATCTGGCGCTGGGTGAGGGTCGCATTGGCGAGACCCGCATTGAAGATGCGGCACACGACAAACCCACCGAAGGAAGGGCTTGCGCCATAGACCGGCGCGGACGCCAGGATTTCCGCTTGCGCCGATCCTCCGAGACTGAAAACGGTGGCAAGAGCCAAAACAGCAAGACGAATGGTCATGTTCATCTCCCTACGTTTCAACAAGGCCCACACCCCCATGATGCGGGGTCGCGCAGACTGCGCTCAAGCCGGATTTGAATTCAAGACACATCCGCTTGATTTGCATATGAAACGAATTGTAGGGAATTCAGTCGAACACCGGAGGCGCCGTCAGGTCGGTGCCGCCGCTGTCGGGTGCGATGATCTCGATATTGGGGTCGGCCACGAGTTCGTCATCGAGAAAGACCGTCACGATTTCCGGAAAGGCGATCAGGATGGCGACCAGCATGAGCTGCAGGATGACCCAGGGAATGGCGCCCCAGTAGATGTCGCTGCTCTTGATCGAGGGGGGAGCGATGCCGCGCAGGTAGAACAGCGCGAAGCCGAAGGGCGGATGCATGAAGCTCGTCTGCATGTTGGCGCCGAGCAGCACGCCGAACCAGATCAAGTTGATGCCCAGCGCCTCGGCGGCGGGCGCCAGCAGCGGCACGATGATGAAGGCGATCTCGAAGAAATCGAGGAAGAAGGCGATGACGAAGATGAAGATGTTGACGAAAATGAGAAAGCCCACCTCGCCGCCGGGCAGCGATACGAGGAAGCCCTCGATCCATTCCTTGCCGCCCACCCCTTGGAACACCAGCGAGAACACCCGGGCGCCGATCAGGATGAACATGACGAAGGCGGTGATGCGCATCGTCGTCTGCATGCCCTGCCACACCAGCGCTTTCGTCAGCCGCCCGTTGATCCAGGCCAGCACGAAGGCGCCGATGACGCCCATGGCGCCGGCCTCCGTCGCCGTCGCCAGGCCCATGAAGATCGTGCCCAGCACGATGAAGATCAAAGCCAGCGACGGCACCATGCCGCGGATCACGCGTTTCGCCAGCGGCCAGCCGCGCAGTGTGCGCGCCTCGGGCGGCAGCGCCGGGATATAATCCGGACGGACGAAGCTGAGGATCGCCACCCAGGCCATGAACAGCAAGACCTGGACGGCACTCGCCCCCATGGCGCCCTTGTACATTTCGCCCACGGGCTTTCCCAACTGGTCGGCGAGAACGACGAGCACGAGCGAGGGCGGAATAAGCTGGGTGATGGTGCCCGACGCCGCGATGACGCCGGTGGCGTGACGCACATTGTAGCCGTAGCGCATCATGATCGGCAGCGAGATGAGCCCCATGGCGATGACCGAGGCGGCGACCGTGCCGGTGATGGCGCCCAACACCGCGCCGACCAGGATCACCGCATAGGACAGGCCGCCGCGCACGCCGCCGAACATCTGGCCGAAGCCTTCGAGCAGGTCCTCGGCCAGGCCGCAGCGTTCGAGGATGGTGCCCATGAGCGTGAAGAACGGAATGGCCAGCAGCAGGTCGTTGCCGAGAACCGATTCAAGCTGGAAGATGATGTTGCCGAGAAAATCCGGCTGGATCAGGCCGAGCTCGACTCCGATGAAGCCGAACAGCAAGCCCACCGCCGCGACCGAAAACGCCGCCGGATAGCCGTAGAGCATGAACAGCACCAGTCCCACGAACATCAGGGGCGCCATGTTGTGGCTGACGAACTCGATCATTGCACCGGCTTCTCGTAGGTCGTGTCGCGCCGGTAGTCCGAGGTGAGGGCCGCCACGCATTTGACGATTTCGGACAGACCCTGGAGCAAGAGCAGTGCGAAACCCAAGGGCAGGAACAGCTTGAACGGCCAGCGCACCATGCCGCCGGCATTGTTCGACATTTCATTGCCGGTCCACGATTGGAGAAACCACGGCCAGCTGAAATAGATGAGCACCACGCACATCGGAATGAGGAACAGCAGGCCGCCCACCAGATCGATCCAGATGCGCTTGCGGGTCGACACCGAGCCGTAAACGATATCGACCCGGACATGCTCGTTCATGCGCAGCGTCCACGAGGCGCCGAGCATCACCATGGCGGCGAACATCACCAGTTGCACATCGCGCAGCGTATTGGAATTGTCGCGATAGAGATCGAGCAGAAAACCCAGGCCGCCGCCGAACACGCGGAGTTCGGTATCGAGCCAGATGATCGAGCTGATGCTGTAGCGGAACAGCGCGTTGAAGGCGCTGACCAGCGAGGCCAGCAGCACCAGCCAGGTGGCCACGATCCCGGTCACCCGGCTGACATGATCGATGGAACGGCTGAAGGCTAGCAGCGCAGCCACGGCCAAACTCTCCCCTATTCGCGGCACCGTTGACCGGCCTTCCGTTTGCGGCGAAACTTAAACGTGAATCGCATCTCCCAACAAGAGGTTTGTGGTGACGATCGAATTGCGGATCGACGGACGGCAGTCGGAAACGGCCCTCATGGTGCAGAAAGGCGTGTGCCGCCTGCTGCGTCAGGCGGGCTTTGCGACACTCACCGAGTTCACGCTTGGCTCTGGAAGGCGGGCCGACATCATCGCGGTGAGCGTCACGGGCTCAATCTGGATCGTCGAGATCAAATCGTGCCGCGAGGATTTCCGCTGCGACCTCAAATGGCCGGACTACCGCGACTATTGCGACCGGTTGTTCTTCGCCATCCCGCTCGATCTCGACCACGAGATCATTCCCGACACGACGGGACTGATCGTCGCCGACAACTGGGGCGCCGACATCCTGCGCCAGCCGGAGGAGACGCCGCTCCATGCCAGCCGCCGCAAAGTGCTGACGCTGGCTTTCGCCCGGGCCGCGGCGCTGAGGCTGCACGGGTTGTACGATCCGCTGGCGAGCACCTGATCGTCCTCTCCCGCTTCGCGGGCGAAGACGAAAAGATCACCCCGGATAAACCACGCCCTTGCGCACCACGATGTTTCCGTAGAGCCGTGTTTCGCCCGAGGCGACGATGGCGAAACAGGCTTTCACCTTGTTGTAGAAGGCCTCGCCGACCAGCGGCACGATCTTGTGTTTCGGCTCGTGGCGCTTCACGACCGCGGCGAAGTCCTCGAACACGCTTTCCATCCGGGCCGGGTCGCCATGAGCCGCCGGCCGCCACACGGCTTCCGGCACCATGTCGTCGACGGGCATGACCGAGAGCATCGCGTCGAGAATGCGGGGCGCTGCGTGGCCGTCCATGCGCACAAGCCGCCTCGCATGTTCCTCTGCCGGATAGTTGCCATCGACGATGGCGATCTCGTCGCCATGGCCCATGGCGCGCAGCACCCGGAGCAATTCGGGTCCAAGGAGGGGATCGAGTCCCTTGAGCATCAGGCGCTCTCCTTGAACAGCACGTCGCGGTCGATGATGAAGTTGGCGAACAGCGGCAGGCTTGCCGCCCCCATGGCGCGGGCCTGCGAGCCGATCGTCCCGGCGGTGATGGTGAAAGGCGAGATCCACCGCGTGTTGACTTCGGCCAGGCGTTCGCTCGCGCGCTCGACCAGTCTGGCTCGCACATTTGCCGGCATGGCGCCGTCGATGACGATGGCCGAGCTTTCGATGACGCTGGCGACCGCCGCGGCCGCATGTGCGAGGCCGAGCGCTGCGCCATCGATCCAGCGCTCGAGCGCTGGACCCAGATCGGGCCAGTCCTCCGTGCTGCGCCACAATACGGCGGGATCGGAGCCCGCCTGGATGAGTTCGCGTTCGAGGACGCAGAGCGACGCCGCGCCGATCAACTGCTGCGAGCCGCCCCCGCCGCTTGGCACCGGGATCGATCCGAGCGCCCCGGCATTGCCGCTCCGCCCCTGATACAGGCTGCCATTGATGACCACGCCGCCGCCGGCGAAGTAGCCGATATAGAAGTAGCCGTAGTCGCGATAGTCGCGGCCCTTGCCGAACAGCAGTTCGGCGGCGCAGGCGGCGGTCGCGTCGTTGCACAAATGGATGGGCCAGCCGAGCAGCTTGCCGATTTCGGCGGCAAGGTCGAAGCCGCGCCAGGCCTCCATCGCTTCGCCCGGCGGCTTGCCAAGCTCGTCGCCGTACCAGGGTTCGAAGGGGGCGGCGATCCCAAGCCCGGCGATCCGCCCCCGCTCTCGCGGTTTCAATTCCGCGATCAGCGTCTCGGTCCCCTCTTCGACGAATGTGAGGAGTTCGGCCGGGGTCGGGACATGATAGGGCTGGTGCAACGTGTGGCGGACTTTTCCGGTGAGATCGAGCAGCATCAGGTCGCCCGACCGCCGCCCGACCTTGAGGCCCACCGAAAACGCCCCATCGGGATTGAGCGAGAACGGCACCAGCGGCTGGCCCACCTTGCCGCGCCGCGGTTTTTCGCGGATCAGCAGTCCGTCGGATTCAAGCTGGCGCACGATGACCGACACGGTCTGCGCCGACAATCCGGTGAGGCGGGCGATCTCGGCCTTGGGCAGGCTCTGATGGCGGCGGATCAGCGACAGGGCCAGGCGCTCGTTATAGAGCCGGACCCCCGACTGCGAGGTTCCGCGGCTCAGCAGGGATTGACGGGACGCTTGGCGTTGCTTGTCCGGCCGGTCGTTCACGCGGGGTCCCTCCTGATTGTCCCACCTTCTCCGGGCCACCCACCCAAGTCAATAAATAAACCGGAGTGATTTATTATTGACATATACGCCCGGTTTTTGCATGATAGGATGCGCGGAGAGACGGATTCAACCGTTTCTCCAAATCGTCAAACAACACTTCGCCGCCCCTCGCGGGGCGTTTTCCAAGGGAGGATCCTCGTGAAGTCCATTCTTAAAACTGCTCTCCTCGGCGCCGCCGCATTTGCCATCTTCGGCGCGGCGCAGGCCCAGGCCGCCGGCATCGGCGCCTGTCTCATCACCAAAGAGGATGCCAATCCATTCTTCGTCAAGATGAAGGAAGGTGCCAGCGCAAAGGCCGCCGAACTCGGCGTCGATTTCAAGGCCTATGCCGGCCGGCAAGAAGGTGACACTGAAGGCCAGGTTGCCGCCGTCGAAGCCTGCATCGCCGATGGCGTCAAGGGCATTCTAATTACTGCCTCCGACACCAAGGCCATGGTGCCATCGCTCAAGAAGGCCCGCGACGCGGGCATCCTGGTCATAGCACTCGACACGCCCCTCGATCCGATCGATGCCGCCGACCAGACCATGGCGACCGACAATTTCGAGGCGGGCCGCCTGATTGGCGCCTATGCCAAGGCGAAACTCGGTGACAAGGCCAAGGACGCCGTGATCGGCTTCCTCGACATCATGCCGAGCCAGCCGACGGTCGATGTTTTGCGCGATCAGGGCTTCATGTCGGGCTTCGGCATCGACGTGAAGGACCCCAACGTCATTGGTGACGAAGATGATCCGCGCATCGTAGGCCATGACTATACCATGGGCAATTCTGAAGGCGGCCGCAAGGCCATGGAAAACCTTCTTCAGATCAATCCGAACATCAATGTGATCCACACCATCAACGAGCCAGCGGCCGCCGGCGCCTATGAGGCGCTTAAGGCCGTCGGCAAGGAAAAAGATGTGCTGATCATGTCGGTCGACGGCGGTTGCCCGGGTGTCAAGAACGTCGCCGAAGGCATCATCGGCGGCACCTCGCAGCAGTATCCGCTGCTGATGGCCTCGATGGGCATCGAAGCGATCAAGAAGTTCGCTGACACCGGCGAGAAACCGAAGGCCACCGAAGGCAAGAACTTCTTCGATACCGGCGTGACGCTCATCACCGACGCTCCGGTCGACGGCGTTCCTTCGATCACCACGAAGGAAGGCCTGGAGAAATGCTGGGGTTGATCGCCGATGGGTTTCGGTGAATGATCCGATGAACAAGGAAGGGCGGTCCTCGTGGCCGCCCTTTCCATAACAGGCACCAAGTGCCGATTGCGGGGGGTGGGACATGGCGCAGGCGCAGGAATTCGAAAAGGTTCTCGACCAGAGCGAAACATCGGTCGTGTCCTTCGACGATCCTCACAGATCCTTCCTGAAATCCGCCCAGCACATGCTGCATTCGAACCAGGCGGCGGTGCCGCTGATCGTGCTCATCCTGTAGGTCGCCATCTTCGGCATATTGGTCGGCG
>JANNSP010000374.1:0-3548 GCA_031402975.1 Hyphomicrobiales bacterium | reverse complement strand
GATAGGCGGCGGCGAGCTTGGCCAGATATTTCGCCTGTTCGGCGATCGAGCGGGTCTTGCCCTCGCCTTCATAGATGTACTTGCCATCCTTGAAGAATTCGGTGGCGGCGCAATCGAGCGCCAGGAAGATGTCCTTGCCCGGCGCATAGCCCGCCTGTTCGATCGCCTTCATGACAAAGTCCAGGCCCGCTTCGGCGCTGGGGAGATTGGGAGCAAAGCCCCCCTCGTCGCCGACATTGGTGTTGTGGCCCGCCTGCTTCAGAGCGGCTTTCAGCGTGTGGAAGATTTCCGCCCCCATGCGCAAGCCATCGCGGAAGGTCGGGGCGCCGACCGGCATCACCATGAATTCCTGGAAATCGATGGGGTTGTCGGCATGCATGCCGCCATTGATGATGTTCATCATGGGAACCGGAAGTGTCCGGGCCGAGGCGCCGCCGACATAGCGGTAGAGCGGCAGCCCCGAGGCCTGCGCCGCCGCCTTGGCGACGGCGAGCGAAACGCCCAGGATGGCATTGGCCCCGAGGCGCGACTTGTTGGGGGTGCCGTCTGCTGCGATCATGGCGCGGTCGATGGCGATCTGCTCCTCGGCGTCCATGCCGGCGAGAAGATCGAAGATCTCGCCGTTGACGGCGGCGACGGCGTTGGTGACGCCCTTGCCGAGATAGCGGGTCTTGTCGCCGTCGCGGAGCTCCATCGCCTCATGGGCGCCGGTCGAGGCGCCGGAGGGCACGGCGGCGCGGCCCGTCGAGCCATCCTCGAGCACGACATCGGCCTCGACCGTCGGGTTGCCGCGGCTATCGAGAATCTCGCGCGCGGTGATGTCGAGAATGGCGGTCATGGGAAGCCTCCGGGGAATGGAGCGGCGTTATGGCGGGGGTGGGATGCGATTGCAAGTCGGGGTGGAAATTTGGAAAAACCGGATGAAATTTTTGGCGAGGGCGGAATAGGAATAGTTTCACGTGAAACATCCGGAATCGGCGGTGAATTCAGGCCTTTGCGGGGCCGGGCGCGGAGACAAATGCGCGCTGGCTCGGTACGGGAGGGGCGAGAAAAGTTGACAAAAAGTCGAGTTTAAGAGACACGCGACTGGCGACTTCCGGCAAGCACTGTCACTGTCGCCGCGCCTTCGGGAACGAGCGCTGAGCCAGCGCCCGCGCACCATGTTCGCATGCGAGGAACTTTTTCTTTTCCGCCGCGTTATGAATGCCGGGTATCCCTACTCAATCACGAGTAAATTCACCCGAATTCACCCGAAAGCATCACTGATGAGACGTCAACTTCTAGCGGCATCCCTCCTCATGGCGCTTGCCGTTCCCGCGGCCCATGCCGTTGCGACTGTCACGCCGGAACAGATGCAGGAGCGGTTCAAGCAAATGCAGACGATGATGGACGAGGCCGGCAAGGCTACAACTCCCGACGCGAGAAACAAGCTCATGGCCGGGCATATGAAGGCCATGCAGGACCAGATGGGCGCCATGGGCGCGATGATGGGCGACGCCATGAAGATGGGGCAGAATGACACCGCCGCCATGGATCCCAACATGACCGCCCATATGCAGATGATGGGCCAGCACATGGCCATGATGCATCAGATGATGGGCCAGATGATGGGTCAGATGATGATGATGGCGCCCGCGCCGTAACGCGGGGGCCAACCGGGCGCCTTCGTCTGACCGGATGAAGGCGTTTCGCCAAACCTGCAACTTTTTCCGATGGAGACATGCGATGATGAGCGATGGCTGGGGTATGGGTTGGGGTATGGGTGGTTTCGGGCCCTTCGGCTTGCTGCTGGCCGTTGTGGTGATCGCCGCAATCGCTTTCGTGGCCTTTCGTGGCCGAAAGGCTTGAGGGAAGCCGAGCGGCCTATCAAATAGGATGACGCTCGCCATTTTCGTCATTCTCGCGAAGGCGGGAATCCCGCTGTCTGTCCGCAGGTTAGCGGGGCCCCCGCCTGCGCGGGGGTGACGGTTTTGGGTCGAGGTTGAATTCAACTGACCACCCGATGGTCTAGCGCGCTGTCGATTGGCAGCGAAGCTGCTGGGTGTGAAGCAACCGGATGTTTCAAAAATGCTGCATGGCGGCGTCCGGCAATTCTCCGTTGAACGGCTGATGCGGTTCCTTGTGGCGCTGGGACAGGACGTGGAAATCACCGTCGAGCCGCATACGGGCGCGGGCGTTGCGCCTTCACTTCGTGTGGCGTGAAGGGGATTTCGGGAATAAGTTGAATGTACTGTCATCGTAACCATCTGCGCTATGATGCAAACAGTCCGAGCGCACTGAATGGGCAACCTAAATGCCTCCACCAATAAACTCCGACGAAGACGAAAAGCGCTATTTTGAACTGAGGAAGGACGGGAAAATCTACGTCTCAAAGCTCTTCCGTTATTCTGAGAACGATCTCCCGTCGCGCAATGTGAAGATTGTTTTTGAAAATGCCGACACAGCAGAATTCGGTGAATTGGAAGGTGGCCTACAAATCCGAGTCAGTCCCAAGGCGAAAAACCAAGTAGCCGCAGCGGTCTTTCAGGATAACAAAAAAATACGAAGATTGTCCTTGATGGCGTTTCGCGAAAGTCGAGGTGTGTATCGCGCAGACTCCAAAGATAGCTTCACCTTCAGAGATGACGAATTCCAACGTCTTTTACTGTTTCTAAGGTCAATTCAGTTCATTGACTTCAGCAACATAGACACCTTTCAGATCGAAGACCAATCTACCCAAGTGGGCAAGAAAACAATTGTCGATCGCGCAGATGCAAATTTGATCACGTCCCTGAAGACAATGAGTACGAGCGATAGAAGGGCGTTCCTTGTTTCGCTTGGCAACAGCCTTTCAAACGAAGAAATCGAACGCCTGCTTGGCAGACGCCAAGCCCTGCAAGAGTTCAAGGCACAGCTCGACGCGAATGAATGGAACGAGAAAAGTTGGCAGGCGTTCTTCGAAAGAAACTTTTGGATTTTTGGATACGGCCTCGACTACCGCGTCATGAGGATGTTTGACCGGGAAATGACTGTTGGCCACGGCGGAACAGCTAATCAGGACAAGCCCATTGTTGACTTTCTCGCCACCTTTACCGACTTCACTGCACTTGTAGAAATCAAGACACCAGCGACTCCAATTTTCAGAAACAGCCGCGGAACCCGATCAGGTATCGCGAGGTTTAGCACTGAGTTTATTGATGCCGTGTCTCAGGTCCTAGAGCAGAAAGCTGAGTGGTTGAACTTCGGTCAAATCTCTTCACATCGAGACCGAACCGGTGCGCGGCGGCTTGAACAACGAACCAAAGACACAAAGATAGTTCTTGTTGTCGGTAGCAAGACAAGCTTCTCAGAAACTGACAACGATAGAGAATCCGAAGTTAGGCTTGATACATTTGAGCTGTTCAGACGCGACAATCGAAATATCGAAAGAGCCACTTGCAAAACTCGTGGCGATTTCGTGGGGCGCGGCATATTTTGAGCCGTTGCGCGGGGGCGCGGGGGATTGACGGCGAGGATCGAGCCAGTGGCGGTGGGTTGCCGCGATTTTCGGCGCAGCTGCGCCGTGCTGT
>JANNSP010000373.1:0-2185 GCA_031402975.1 Hyphomicrobiales bacterium | reverse complement strand
GGCTCGACCGCACCCAGATGCGCCTCGAGGACATCGAGAAGCCGCACGAGGTGCCCACGCCGGACACCGACAAGCTGCTCGACCGCCAGCAGGCCTTCGGCTACACGCAGGAAGACCTGAAGCTGCTGATGGCGCCGATGGCGCAGACCGGCCAGGAAGCCGTGGGCAGCATGGGCAACGACACGCCGATCTCGGCTTTGTCCGACCGGCCCAAGCTGCTCGACACTTATTTCAAGCAGAACTTCGCGCAAGTGACCAACCCGCCGATCGATCCCATCCGCGAGGAACTGGTGATGTCGCTGGTGTCGTTCATCGGGCCCCGGCCCAATCTGCTCGATCTCAAGGGCACGTCGAAGCATATGCGGCTGGAGGTGTCGCAGCCCATCCTCACCAACGAGGAACTGGAACGCATCCGCACGATTGGCGCCGTCGCCGAAAATCCGTTCCGCTCGGCCACCATCGATGTGACCTACGACGTGGCGAACGGTGCCGAATATATGGAGGCCGCACTTGATTCGGTGTGTGCCCTCGCCGAACGCGCGGTGAAGGACGGCTACAACATCGTGATCCTGTCGGACCGCGCCGTCTCGGCCGAACGCGTGCCGATCCCGTCTCTGCTGGCGACGTCCGCCACGCATCATTACCTGATCCGCAAGGGTCTCCGCACCGCCGTCGGCCTCGTGGTCGAATCGGGCGAACCCCGCGAAGTGCACCAGTTCTGCGCGCTTGCCGGCTACGGCGCCGAGGCGATCAATCCTTATCTGGCTTTCGAGACGCTCGAAAACATGCTGCCCACGCTGGAGGAGAAGATCACCTCCTACGAGGCGGCCAAGCGCTACATCAAGGCGGTGGACAAGGGCATCTTGAAGGTCATGTCCAAGATGGGAATCTCGACCTATCAGTCCTATTGCGGGGCGCAGATTTTCGACGCGGTCGGCCTGTCGTCGGATTTCGTCAGAAAGTATTTCACCGGAACCGCGACCCAGATCGAAGGCATTGGCCTGCCGCAGATCGCCGCCGAGACCTTCAGCCGGCACGAGGAAGCCTTCGGCGCCGATCCGGTATTTCGCGGCGCGCTTGATGTCGGCGGTGACTATGCCATGCGGTTGCGCGGCGAGGCCCATGTGTGGACGGCGGAGACCGTGTCACATCTGCAGCATGCGGTGCGTGGAAACTCGCTAGATCAGTATCGCGCCTTCGCGAAGCTGGTGAACGAGCAGACCGAGCGCATCAAGACCATGCGCGGACTGTTCCGCATCAGGACGGCGGAGGAGCAGGGCAAGAAGCCTGTCTCGATTGAAGAAGTGGAATCCGCCGCGACGATCGTCAAGCGCTTCTCGACCGGGGCCATGTCCTTCGGCTCGATCTCGCGCGAGGCGCATACCACTCTTGCCATCGCCATGAACCGCATCGGCGGCAAGTCGAACACCGGCGAGGGCGGCGAGGAGCGCGACCGCTACAAGCCGCTGCCCAACGGCGATTCGATGCGCTCGGCGATCAAGCAGGTGGCCAGCGGCCGCTTCGGCGCGACGACCGAGTATCTGGTCAATTCCGACATGATGCAGATCAAGATGGCGCAAGGGGCGAAGCCCGGCGAAGGCGGGCAACTGCCCGGCCACAAGGTCGACAATGTCATCGCGCGCGTGCGCCATTCGATGCCCGGCGTCGGACTGATCTCGCCGCCGCCGCATCACGACATCTATTCGATCGAGGACCTGGCGCAACTGATCTTCGATCTGATGAACGTCAATCCGGCGGGGCTGGTTTCGGTCAAGCTCGTCTCCGAAGTGGGTGTGGGCACGGTGGCGGCGGGGGTCTCCAAGGCCCATGCCGATCATGTGACGATCTCGGGCTACGAGGGCGGCACCGGTGCTTCGCCCCTGACCTCGTTCAAGCATGAGGGCTCGCCCTGGGAAATCGGCCTCGCTGAAACCCAGCAGACGCTGGTGACCAACGATCTTCGCGGCCGCATTTCGGTCCAGGCCGATGGCGGCATCCGCACGGGGCGCGACGTGGTGATCGCGGCATTGCTGGGGGCGGACGAGATCGGCTTTGCCACCGCGCCGCTGGTGGCCGAAGGCTGCATCATGATGCGCAAGTGCCACCTCAACACCTGCCCGGTCGGCGCGCAAGGTCCCGCTGAAAGCGAACGTCGACGAGGCGCTGAAGAAGTGCCCGAGCGTCA
>JANNSP010000372.1:0-7172 GCA_031402975.1 Hyphomicrobiales bacterium | reverse complement strand
GATTCGCGGTGGAGAAAAGCAGATGCCGCTGAAACAGCAAATCAAGACTCTTTGGAGCTTGGGACTTCGGCCATTCGAGATAGCGGAGATTCTTGGCAAGACCAGTACCCACATCAACAAAGAGCTGTCTGGAATCCGTAAGCATGCAAAGCGCGAGAAATGACATGGCAAAGAAAGTTAAAGAACAATCGGTTCAGGATCTTCTTCGAGATTTGATGATCGTGCAACTGGCTCTCGCCGGAGTTGGCCAACATCAAATACGGGAAATCGCAGGGGTAGATATCCACCGCGTAAGTCGAATTGCAAAGCTTCTAAAAAAATCAAAGGAGTAGGGAAATGGCCAAAGACACCAGTGCCGTATTAGCAGAAAAGCTCGATATCGCAATAGGTTTGCTGAAGCACCTTGTTGTTCTGGAGCTCGCGCGGCAAGGGGCAACGCAGCAGGCAATCGCCAAGCACATTCGCGCGTCGAAATCTTCGGTTGTCGAAATGCTGACGGGGACAAAGCGCGATGCCTGAGAATTCCGCCGCCGGCCTGAACCGCTTGCGCGAGGCGTGGCTGAACCCGGCCGATCTGGTGGTGATCGTGCCCGAGATCGTGCCGACGGCGGCGCCGGGCGAAGCGCCGGTCAGATATCCCGATCGTATTCTCCCCAAGGACGAGGCGGCGGCGAAGGAATTGAAGAAGCGTACCTTGACCAATCTCTACAACCAACGCCCGCAATGGCTGGCGAATGCCCATGCGCGGCTGGACCAGGCCGTGGCGGCGGCCTATGGCTGGCCCGGCGATCTGAGCGACGAGCAGGTGCTGGAGCGGCTGTTCGCGCTCAACCAGGAGCGGGCCAGTGCGGGGCGGTGAGGGAGCGAGAGTATTTGAGACCGCCAGACCCCCACCCCTACCCCTACCCGCATGGGGGAGGGAGATGCTGGAGCAATGCACTCTCAATTGGAACCACTCTCCCCATTTTCGTCATTCCCGCGAAAGCGGGAACCCCGCTATTTCTCAACAGGTAGCGGGGCCCCCGCCTGCGCGGGGGTGACGGTTACGGGTCGAGGTTGAGTCAGGGCGGGGCGCGATCATCGAGGACGGCGAGATGCCGAGAACGGCGACAGGAAAAATCCAGCACCGGCAGTTGAGGGAGAGGTATAGCAAGTGAAGACCCTCATCCGGCCTTCGGCCACCTTCTCCCATTCTTCGAACGGGAGAAGGCGCATACCCTTTGCCTTCGCCCGCGCCGTAAGGCGTGGAAGAAGGTGCCAGCAGGGCGGATGAGGGCCTTCTTTCCTACAGCCGCGCTCTTATCTTCTCCGCGTGTTTCGCCAGCATCGCGTGATCCGCCATTTTGCCGGTGTGTGGCCGGAGCTCGGTTCCTTCAAAACGCGGGATCACATGCACATGGAGATGGAACACCGTCTGGCCCGCCGCCGCTTCGTTGAACTGCTTCACCACGACGCCCCCTGCCCCGAACGCCGCCTTGACCGCCACCGCGATTTTCTGCACCACCGCCATCAAGGGCCCGAGCACCGCCGGATCGGCATCGAGCAGGTTGCGCGAGGGCGCCTTCGGGATCACCAGCACGTGGCCGTCGGCTTGCGGCATCACATCCATGATGGCGAGCGTTCGCTCATCCTCGTAGACCTTGTGGCAGGGGATTTCGCCCCGCAGAATCTTCGCAAAAATATTGCCGCTGTCATAGGCCATGGGCGGTGCTCCTCAGAAGTCGCTTTCCTGCCGGAACGGCGAATGTTCGGCAAGTGCCACCTGATGGCGGTCGATGCCGCGCCGCTCCTGGTCGAGATATTCGGCGACGGCGCGCGACAGGCCCGGATGCGCCAGATAGTGCCGGCTATAGGTTTTCCGCGGCAGATAACCGCGCGCCAGCTTGTGCGGCCCCTGGGCTCCGGCCTCGACGCGGGCCAGTTTCCGCCCGATGGCGAAGTCGATCGCCTGATAATAGCAGGCCTCGAAATGCAGATTGGGATGATGTTCGAGCGCCCCCCAGTTCCTGCCGAACACCGCATCCGAGCCTACGAAATTCAACGCCCCGGCGATCATCCGGCCGGCCCTTTTGGCGATCACCAGCATGATATGATCGCTCATGCTCTCGCCGATGAGACTGAAGAATTTGCGGTTGAGATAGGGCGAGCCCCATTTGCGCGAGCCGGTGTCGATGTAGAATCTGTAGAACGCGTCCCAGTGTTCCTCGCGGATGTCGCCGCCGGTCAGACAGGCGATTTCAATTCCGGCCGCGCGCACGCTGTCGCGCTCTTTGCGGATATTTTTGCGCTTTTGCGCCGACAGGCTCGCGAGGAATTCGGCGAAATCCCTGTAGCCCCGGTTGTGCCAGTGAAACTGGATATCGGTGCGCGCCAGCCATGGTCCCTGATCGAGCGCCGTCCATTCGCTCTCGGCCATGAAGGTGATGTGAACCGACGAGGCCTTGGTCTCGCGGCAGAGGGCGATCAACCCTTGCGCCAGCAGGCCACGCGTCACGTCATCGATGGCGAACAGACGTGGCCCGGTCACCGGGGTGAACGGCACCGCTGCCTGCAGCTTCGGGTAATAGTTCCCGCCGGCGCGCTCGAAGGCATCGGCCCAGCCGTGGTCGAAGACATACTCGCCTTGCGAATGCGATTTGAGAAAACATGGAGCGATGCCGGTGACGGTTCCGTCCGTGGACTGAACGATCAAATGCCGTCCGCCCCATCCGGTGCGCGCCGTGGCCGAGCCCGATTGTTCAAGCGCGCGGAAGAAGGCGTGCGCGACGAACGGATTGAACTCTGCGCCTGGCGGATTGGCGAGGCGGTCCCAAACCTCCGCCTCGACCTCGCGCACGCTCTCGATCGATCGCAGCATCAGGGAAGGAAGCCTTCGAAGGTGATCTGGTCGCAATAACGCAGTGCCGCCGAGGCCTCGCCTTGCGACCGGATGGTCCAGGTGATGACCGGCAATCCTTCCCCCCGCAATCGCGCCACCGGCGCGGACGGCAGGTCGCGGTGAAAATAAGACACGAAATCCGGCAGTGTCCGGGATCTATGCGACAGGCTCCGCAATTCGAGCCGCGCGGCGAAAGGCAGGCGGCGGTAATCGGTGTGAGTGACGCGGTCGGCGACGATGCCGCGCACCGTATTCGGTGACAGTGCCGCCACCGCCTCGATCTGTTCGGGATCGAACGACATGACGCCATGCGGCCCCTTGTAGACGGACAACACCTTGAGCGCGCGCGTCACCAGCGCCGCATCGCCATCCCAATGCGTTTTGAGTTCGACCACCAGGGGCACGCGGGCCTCGACCTGTTCGAGCAATTCGCCGAGCGTCTGGATGCGGTCCTTGCCGGCCTTGAACGACATTCGCTTCAATGCCCGAATATCATGCGCGCGGACCGCGCCCCTGGCCTCCATCACGCGGTCCAGCGTGTCATCGTGAAACACCACCACCTCGCCGCAGGCCGTCACCTGCAGGTCGCATTCGATGGCATAATCCTGAGCCATCGCCGCGGCGAAGGCGCTTTCGCTGTTCTCGACGATGCCTTTCTCCCTGTCATGCAATCCCCGATGCGCGATCGGCCGCGCCACCAGCCAGGGGATGGCGCGGATCTGCGGCGTGAAGCGCATGCGCTAAAGCCTGATCACGTTTGAATGAACCGCACGAGATTCCCCTCCCACCTGTGGGGAGGGGTTAGGGGTGGGGGTCTGGGATTGCAGCAGTTGAGTCAAGAAGCGATCTGGATGGGCCGGAGCGACCCCCACCCTTGATCCCTCCCCACAAGGGGGAGGGAAAATTCGAACACGGATCGATGCATCCTCATTTGATCGGATTCTATTCGAGTTCGGCGACCGCTTCGACCTCGACCGACAGGTTCATCGGCAGCGATGGCGATCCGACCGCCGAGCGCGCGTGGCGGCCCTTGTCGCCGAACACCTCGACCATCAGGTTCGACGCGCCGTTGATGATTTTCGGATGGTCCTTGTAGTCGGGCGTCGAATTGACGAAGCCCACCAGCTTGACGATCCGCTTCACCCGGCCGAGGTCGCCGCCGCAGGCGTCCTTCAACTGCGCCAGAAGATTGATGGCGCACTGCCGCGCCGACTTGACTGCGTCATCATCGCTCACCGTGTCGCCAACGCGGCCCAGATATTCGAGCTTGCCGTCGCGCATCGCCCCCTGCCCCGAGATGAAGACGAGCTTGCCGGTGATGACCCATGGCACGTAATTGGCAATCGGCTTGGCTGGCGTGGGCAACGTGATGCCGAGTTCGTTCAGGCGCTGGTCGATCTGTCCCATGGTCATTCTCCTGTGAGTAAGTCTTTTGGCCTTTCGCCGCGGAAGAACGCGGCGATGTTGTCGATGGCGCGCATGCCCATGGCGCTCCGGGTCGCAGGCGTGGCGCTGCCCAGATGCGGCAGCAGGAATACATTGTCCAGCGTCCGGTAGCGTGGATCGATGTCGGGCTCGTTCCTGAACACATCGAGGCCCGCCGCCGCGAGTTTGCCGCTGCCCAGAGCCTCGATCAACGCATCGTCGTCGACGATGTCGCCGCGCGCCGTGTTGACCACGATCGAGCCTTGCGGCAACAGCGCGATCGTCCTTCGACCGATCAACCCCCGCGTCTCGGGCGTCGAGGCGCAGTGGATCGAGAGAAAATCGCAGAACGGCAGCATGTCGTCGAAGCGCTGATGGTAGCGCGCACCCGATTCAAGCTCGGCCGGAACCCTGGAGCGCGAATGGTAATGCAGCTCCACGCCGAAGGCCCTGGCCCGCCTCGCCACCGCCTGGCCGATCCGCCCCATGCCGAGAATGCCGAGCCGCTTGGCCGAAAAATCGAAGCCCAGCGGCGCGTTGATCGACGGCGCGGCCCATTTGTTGTCGCGCACCATGCGGTCGCCCCAGGAGGCGCCGCGCGCCGCGCCGAGGAGCAGCAGCAGGGCGATATCCGCCGTCGCCTCGGTCAGAACGCCCGGCGTATTGGTCACCGCCACGCCATGCGCCTTCGCCGCCGTGATATCGATGTGATCGTAGCCCACCGAAACCGTGGCTGCGATCTGGATGGAAGCTGGCAGGGCGCCGGCGAAGTCGCGGCCGAACTTGTCGAACGAGGTGAGCATCAGCGCGTCGTGGGCTTCGGCTTTCCGCATCATCTCGTCGCGGCTCATCACGATGTCGGCGCTGTTGAGCGTCGCATCGAAGTCGCGCGCCAGCCTCTCCTCCACATCATGTGGCATCGCCCGCGTCACCAGAACCCGGGGGCGCCGCCCCGCCGTCTCGCTCATCTTTGCCTTGCCTTGTTCTTTGGAGGTATGCTGCGGGCCAGTGGACCATCGCGCGCAAGGAGAATCAAGGCTGATGAAATATCTGATGGCTGTGGCAATGCTGATCCCCGGACTGAGCATGGCGGAAGGGGCGGTGCTCGTCCCCCACCGCGCCGTCTACGATCTCACTCTGGCGCGCTCCGATCCCGCCGCCGGACTTGCCTCGGCGGAAGGCCGCATGGTGATCGAATATGCGGGCTCGGTTTGCGATGGCTGGACGGTGGGATTCCGCATGGCGACGAAGTATCAGCCGAACGAAGGCGCAGGCCGCCTCATCGATTCGCGCTCGACCTCGTTCGAATCGGGCGACTTTCTCGAATATCATTACCAGCAGCAGGATTTCATCGACAGCCGGGCGGAGCCCGAGGAGCGGGTCAAGGCGTCGCGCGAAAAAGCCGATGGCGACGGCCAGGGCGCCGTATCGTCGCCCGAGGAGAAGGATTTCGCCCTTCCCGCCGGGGTGGCCTTTCCGGTGCAGCACCAGGTGCGGCTGATGGATGCGGCCGAGCGCGGCGAACAGCGCGACGCCAGCATGGTGTTCGACGGCACCGACGGAGACAAGGTGTCGCGGGTGATTTCGGTGATCGGTCCCCGCAAGCCCTTTGGCTCCAACGACAGCGACAAGGCCAATGGCGAAGCAGCGGCCTTGGCCAGCCATGTCTCGTCGCGCATGACCATCAGCTATTATCCGGTCGAGGGCAACGAGGACACGCCGAGCTATCAGAGCAGTTTCGACATGTATGACAACGGCGTCGCCACCAATGTGGTGTTCGACTATGGCGATTTCGCCCTCAACGGCAGGCTGGCCAAGCTCGAAATGCTGAAAGCGACGGAGTGCAAGTGAGGCCGGCGCCGGTCAGGTGGCCTTGGTCTTGGGCTTGGCCCGTCGCGGCAGGGCCTTGCGTTCCGTGGGTTTGGGCAAGGCCTTTTCCTCGTCGCGGCTGAGATACTGGAAGGTCAGCGCGTCGTCTTTCAAGAGGATGCGGACGGTGCCGCCCTTGGCCAGCTTGCCAAACAGCACTTCCTCGGCCAGGGGCTTCTTCACGTGCTCCTGGATGATGCGCGACAGGGGTCTCGCACCCATCTGCTGGTCGTAGCCCTTGACCGCCAGCCAGTCGGCGGCTTCCGTCGAGATCTCGATATTGATCTGGCGTTCGGACAACTGCGCTTCGAGCTGGAGGATGAATTTCTCGACCACCTTGCGCACGACGAGCGGCGGCAGATGGGCGAAACCGATGACCGCGTCGAGACGGTTGCGGAATTCCGGCGTGAACAGTCGCTTGATCGCCTCCTGGTCGTCGCCCTCGCGCGGGTTGTGGGTGAAGCCCATCGACTCGCGGGCCATGTCCTGGGCCCCGGCATTGGTGGTCATCACCATGATCACGTTGCGGAAGTCGACCGCCTTGCCGTTGTGATCGGTGAGCTTGCCGTGGTCCATGACCTGAAACAGGATGTTGTAGATATCGGCATGCGCCTTCTCGATCTCGTCGAGGAGGAGCACCGTATAGGGATGCTGGTCGATGCCGTCGGTGAGGAGGCCGCCCTGGTCGAAGCCGACATAGCCGGGAGGCGCGCCCAACAGCCGCGACACGGACTGGCGCTCCATGTATTCCGACATGTCGAAGCGCAGCATATTGACGCCGAGCACTTCGGCCAGGCGCTTGGCGACTTCCGTTTTGCCCACACCCGTGGGCCCTGAGAACAGGTAGCAGCCGATGGGCTTTTCCGGCTCGCGGAGCCCAGCGCGCGCCAGCTTGATCGCCGAGGTGAGCGCTTCGAACGCCTTGTCCTGGCCGAACACCAGCCGCTTCAGCTCGGAATCGAGGTTGCGCAGCACCGTGGCGTCGTCCTTCGACACCGTC
>JANNSP010000371.1:0-2984 GCA_031402975.1 Hyphomicrobiales bacterium | reverse complement strand
AATGCCGGGGTTCGAGGTCGAGCACGGTGTCGATGTCGGCCAGCGAGTCGCGGGTGCGGCCGAGCAGGTAATAGAGCGTCGCTCGCTTGTTCCAGGCTTCGGCGAAATCCGGGTGGACTTCGACCAGGCTGTCGAGGATTTCGAGCGAGGCGTCGAACTGCTTCGCCGCCATCGCCGCCGACGCCTGGCCCAGCAGGACCTCGGCGGTTGGACTGTCGGACGTCATCCACAGTTTCCAGATCGACTCTTCAGCCTTCTTTGCCTCGTCCTCGTCGCGGGCCAGCCTTAACTTGGCGAACAATCCGTCGAGCCGGTCGGCGCGCATTTCGGAGGGGGATTTCTTAGGGGTGACGGGTGTGGCGGTGGCGGGCGGCTCGCGCGCTTCTTCAGCGACGGCGGCGGGAACGATCAGGAGGGCCAGGCACAACAGCAGGGAAATGCGCATCGAGGCATCCTACACGGAGCCACGTGGCAACAAAATGTTCTTACGCCATCACAACTTCGTCAGGAGATCAGCCCTGGCGCGCCTTGAAGCGGGGATTGGTCTTGTTGATGATGTAGGTACGGCCCTTGCGGCGGACCACCTTGTTGTCGCGGTGCCGCTTGATGAGCGACTTCAGCGAATTGCGGACTTTCATGGACTTCACCTGATATTTCAGGCACATGGGAACGTTGAACCCCATGGCCTCGTCAATGTCGAGGCTGGTCTATAGGGGCCCAACCCCTGGGTGTCAACCAAGCGCCGATGCCAGCCGATCTCAATCCGTTCGAACTGTGGCTGACCGTCGCGGCGCTGGTCGCGGGCTGTGGTGTAGGAGGCCTCATGGTGTGGCTCGAACAGCGCCCGCGCCTCAGTCTCGCCCCGCGACTGGTTCCAACGACGCCGATCCTGTTCCTGGGCGCCGTCGTTGCTATCCTGGCGCTGGTGCATCTCATCAACCTGATGGGCATCCATACCGGGCGCTAGGGATTGCGATTGACGGAGCTTTTGCGGCGGGTCATCCTCGGTTTCATGTCTGTCACGAAACTCCATCCGCTGCCCGAAAGCCCGGCGCGCAACGAGGGTGTCGCCTTCGATCCCGGCTGGATCGAAGATGTGCGGATCAATCTGTCGGCGTCGGAGAGGCGTGTGCAGTCGCTGCCGGGGCGCCGGAGCGTCAAGAAGGACGCGCAGGCCGCGTGGTTGTTGAAGGCGGTGACCTGTATCGACCTGACGACGCTGTCGGGCGATGACACGGCGTCGCGGGTGCGCAGGCTCTGCGCCAAGGCGAAACTTCCGGTGCGCGCCGATCTCTTGGACGCGCTGGGGTTTGCGGCGCGGCCGATCACGACGGGCGCTGTCTGCGTCTATTACCGTTTTGTGGCAACCGCAGTCGAGGCGCTCGAAGGTTCGGGCATTCCGGTGGCGGCGGTTTCGACGGGCTTCCCGGCGGGTCTCGTGCCGCATGATGTGAAGCTTCGCGAGATCGAGGCTTCGGTCAAGGACGGCGCTTCCGAAATCGACATCGTCATCACCCGCGAGCATGTGCTGACCGGCAACTGGCGGGCGCTTTATGACGAGATGCGCGATTTTCGAGCCGCCTGCGGCCGCGCCCATGTCAAGGCGATCCTGGCGACGGGCGATCTCAAGACGCTGCGCAATGTGGCTAAGGCGTCGACCATCTGCATGATGGCGGGCGCCGATTTCATCAAGACCTCGACCGGCAAGGAAGCGGTCAACGCCACGCTCCTGGTGACGCTCACCATGCTGCGGGCGATCCGGGATTTCCAGGAGCGGACGGGTTTCAAGGTGGGCTACAAGCCGGCGGGCGGCGTCTCGACGGCGAAGGATGTGCTCAACTACCAGATCCTGATGAAAGAGGAACTGGGCCGTGAATGGCTGGAGCCCGCGCTGTTCCGGGTGGGCGCGTCGAGCCTCCTCGCCGATATCGAACGCCAGCTCGAACATCACGTCACCGGGCGCTATTCCGCCTTCAACCGCCATGCCGTTGGCTGACCCCCATGAGTGTTGCAGAATATTTCGACACGATGGACTATGGCCCGGCGCCTGAATCGGATACGGAAGCGCGAGCCTGGCTGGCGCGGCACAAAAGTTTGTTCGGGCATTTCATCGGCGGCGCGTTTGTTGCCTCGAAGTCCGGCAGCACGTTTGAATCGCATGAACCGGCTACGGCCAAGCTTCTGGCGCAACTGGCGAATGGCTCAGCCGAGGATATCGACGCGGCGGTGAAAGCGGCGCGGAAGGCGCAAGCGCCGTGGGCCAAGCTGTCCGGTCATGCGCGCGCCCGACATCTTTATGCGCTGGCCCGCATGATCCAGCGTCATGCGCGGCTGTTCGCGGTGCTCGAATCCCTCGACAACGGCAAGCCGATCCGCGAGACGCGCGATCTCGACGTGCCGCTGGCGGCGCGGCATTTCTATCATCACGCGGGCTGGGCGCAGTTGCAGGAAACCGAACTCGGAGACCAGGTAGCGTTGGGCGTCGTGGGCCAGATCATCCCGTGGAACTTTCCGTTGCTGATGCTGGCGTGGAAAGTGGCGCCGGCGATCGCGGTTGGAAACACGGTGGTCCTGAAGCCCGCCGAATATACCTCGCTCACAGCGCTGCTGTTTGCCGAGCTGGCCCAGCAGGCGGGGCTTCCGCCGGGTGTTCTCAACATCGTGACGGGAGCCGGCGAAACCGGGGCAGCACTTGTCGATCACCCGGGCGTCGACAAGATTGCCTTTACCGGCTCGACCGAAGTGGGCCGTATCATCCGTGTACGGACGGCCGGGACGGGAAAGTCGCTCACCCTCGAACTCGGCGGCAAATCGCCCTTCATCGTCTTCGACGACGCCGACCTCGAAGGTGCTGTCGAGGGCGTGGTCGATGCCATCTGGTTCAATCAGGGCCAGGTGTGCTGCGCGGGCTCCAGGCTTCTTGTGCAGGAAGGGATCGCGGACGATTTCATCCGCCGTCTCAAGCGCCGCATGGCGTCGCTGCG
>JANNSP010000370.1:0-2557 GCA_031402975.1 Hyphomicrobiales bacterium | reverse complement strand
GATGAAGAAATACGATCCCGTGGCGCGGAAGCATGTCGAGTTCAAGGAAACCAAGATGAAGTAGGGGTCGCGCGCCCTTGGCGTCAAGGATGGGCGCCGGCCCGGGTCTACAGGATCGAGGAGGCCACTCATTCCCTCCCGGACCGGCTGACCCCACAAGCCAGGAGATGCGGCAGGCCTGACAAGCGGGGTTTTTCGCATGGTGCTGACGATTCAAATTTTAATCGAAATCGCCGCGATTGCCAGCGCAAGTCTTGGTAAACGAACGGCTTTCGGCGTTAAGGATGAAGCGTTAAGGTAAATCGCCCGGGTCCGGCAGATGCATTTCAAGCGGCATCTGTTCATCGCCGTCGAGCGGATCCTCGTCGGGCGCCAGTTCCTCGCCCGAGCGCGGCGTCGGAATATCGAGCCCCGGCGGCACGCTGCCATCCAACAGCCCTGCACCCTTAAGTTCCTGGAGACCCGGCAGATCGCCCGGTTCGTTCAGGCCGAAATGCACGAGGAACGCCTCGGTCGAGCCATAGGTCACGGGCCGGCCGGGCGAGCGGCGGCGGCCGCGCATTCTGACCCAGCCCAAATCGAGCAGGATGTCGAGCGTGCCCTTGGAAATCGAAACGCCGCGGATGTCCTCGATCTCGGCCCGCGTCACCGGTTGGTGGTAGGCCACGATGGCCAACGTCTCGAGCGCCGCCTTGGACAGGCGTTTCTGCTCGACCTGTTCACGCCGCAAGATGAAGCTCAGGTCTTCGGCGGTGCGCAGCGCCCATTTGCCCGCGATTTCGACCAGGTTGACCCCGCGATTGGCGTAATTCGCCTTGAGATCGTCCAGCAGCGCCTCGATTTGTGTGCCGTCGGGCAGAAAACTCTTCAGCTTCTCGATCGAGACAGGCTCGGTCGAGGCGAACAGGATCGCTTCGACGATGCGGAGATGCTGGCTCCGCCCGGCGCGGGGATGCAGCGTGACCATAGCGGGTTCGCCGCTGTCGGCTTCATCTTCCATGGACACGCTGACCGGCTGGTTCATGTCTTTACCCTCAGGCCGCTTGGCGAGGGCGGCGGCGCAGATAGATCGGCTTGAACGCGCCGTCCTGGCGCATGTCAAGCGTGCCCTCGCGGGCAAGTTCGAGGCTGGCGGTAAAGCTCGATGCTTTGACCGACCGGCGCATCACCGGTTCGTCGATGTAATCCGCCAGCCAGTGATCGAACGTATCCCAGTCATCCATCGAGCCCAGCAGCCGTTCCAGCACGGCGCGGGCCTCCCTGATCGACCAGGTCGGAAACCGCCGCACCGTATAGGCCTGATGGCGAAGCTTCCTTTGCCGCCGCTCGGCATAGGCCTTGAGCAGGTCGATGAGGTTGTCGGCATATTCGCGCTTCGTCTCGAACACCAGGGGCTCGGGGAGCCCTCGCGCGAAGACGTCTCGGCCGAGGAGATTGCGGCTCATCAATCCGGCCGAGGCCTCGCGTATGGCTTGAAGCCGCTTGAGCCGGAATGCCAGCCGCGCCGCCATGTCCTCGGGCATCGTATCGTCACTGCCTTCGGGCGATGGCAGGAGCAGGCGCGATTTGAGATAGGCCAGCCACGCCGCCATCACCAGATAGTCGGCGGCGAGTTCAAGCTGAAGCGTGCGGGCGCGCTCGATGAAGGCCAGATACTGTTCGGCCAGTGACAGGATCGAAACCTGTGACAGGTCGATCTTGTGGTGGCGGGCCAGTTCGAGAAGAAGATCGAGCGGTCCCTCGAAACCGCCGACATCAACGATCAAGGCATCGTCCCGATCAGGTGCAACCTCGCGCCGCAGCGGGCTTCCACCATCGGGCCAGGCCAGACTGGTTTCGGGATCGGTCAATGCTGCGGTCCTCAGGGATTCGGTCGAGAGTGATTCGTCGATCAAACCAATTTAATCCGGCATTCAGCCGGATACGAGGGCCTTGAGATCGGCCATCGCCAGCTTTCTTTCGAAGGCCTGCGGTTTCCTTCGGGTCTTGAGCGCGGCGCGGGCGCGACGGAGGCTTTTTCCCTTCAGGATGCCGGCGGCTTCCGCCACTTCTTCCATCTCAGGCAAAACCCCGTTGCAATGCAGGATCATGTCGCAACCGGCGGCCAAAGCGCGCTGACATTTCTCGGCGATCGTTCCCGACAGCGCCTTCATCGACAGGTCGTCGGTCATCAGCAATCCGCCGAAGCCCAATTCCTGGCGGATCACCTTGCGGATAACCTTGGCCGAAAGAGTGGCCGGCGCCTTCGCGTCAATGGCTGTATAAACAACATGCGCAGTCATCGCCATGGGCGCGTCGGCGAAGGCGGCGAAGGGCACGAAATCGACTGCCCGCAATTCGGCCAGCGACGCCTCGACCACCGGCAAAGCGTGATGGCTGTCGGCCTGGGCCCGGCCATGACCCGGAATATGCTTGAGCACCGGCAGGATGCCACCTTCCATGAAACCGGCCGCGGTGGCGCGGGCGAGCGAGATGACCCGGTCGGCATTCAGGCTGTAGGCCCGGTTGCCGATCACGTCATGACTTCCCGGTTGTGGCACGTCGAGCACCGGCATGC
>JANNSP010000369.1:0-12369 GCA_031402975.1 Hyphomicrobiales bacterium | reverse complement strand
TCGTGGTCGCGGTGCTGATCGGCCAAGATCGACGCAACAGCCAGGTCATTAAGTAGTTCCAAGAAACGCAAACCAGGGAAGGAAGAACGTCATGACACAATTTTTTGGAAAGAGCCTCACACGGCGCATGCTGATGCGAGGCACGGCGGCCGGCGTTGCCACCTATGCCGCCTCGCCGTTGTTGCGCGGAACCGCGTCGGCGCAAAGCGGCGATCTGGCGACCATCCACGAAACCGCCGCCGCCGCCGCCAAGAAACTCGCCGAGGGCCGCAACGTCACGCTCAAGATCATGCAGCCCTCGGGCTCGCTCGGCAACGTCAAGCCGGTGGCCGACAAGTTCGCCGAAGCCACGGGCATCAAGTTCGAATATCTCGAAGTGCCGCTGGGCGAGATCAGCCAGAAGGTTCTGCTCGAGGCCGTGTCGCGGTCGGGCTCGTTCGACCTGGCGCTGCCCGCGACCTTCAGCATCCCCGATCTGGCGGAATCGGGCATTCTGGTCAATCTCGACCAGTACGCGCAGAAATACGAGCCGGCCGATTTCCAGAAGGACGCGCTCTTCACCCTCGGCGACTACTACAAGGGCAGCCTGTTCGGCTATCAGACCGACGGCGACACCTATCTCATGTTCTACAACAAGCCGTGGCTCGACGACGAAACCGAAAAGAAAGGGTTCGCCGACAAGAACGGATATGCGTTGAAGGTGCCCGATACCTGGCAGGAACTCGACGCCATGATGGCCTGGTTCCACCGCCCCGACAAAGGCATGTTCGGCGGAGCGCTTTTCCGCACCCAGTATTTCATCGCCTGGGAATGGTGGGGCCGTTTCCACGCCAAGGGATTTTATCCGCTGGCGGACGATCTCACGCCGCAGATCAACAACGACGCCGGCGTCGCCGCGCTGGAGGAACTGATCGCCGCGTCCCAAAATCTCTATCCGGGCGCCAAGACCAATGGGCTTTTCGAAAATTTCGAGGCCTATGGCGAAGGCGACAAATTCGTCAATATCGGCTGGGGCGGCACGCAGAAGTTCCTCAACTCCGACAAATCGAAGATCAAGGGCAAGCTGGCCTTCGGTGACATGCCGGGCGGCAAGGTGGACGGCCAGCTGCTGAAGACGCCCTACTTCAATTGGGGCTGGAACTATATCGTGTCGAGCGCCTCGCCCGAGCCGGAAATCGCCTATCTCTACACGCTCTATGCCTGCTCGCCCGCGATGTCGACGATCGCGGTGCGCGATCCCGCCGGCTATTTCGACCCGACGCGCGCCGCGCACTATGCCGATGCCGAAATCCAGAAGACCTACACGCCGGAGTTCCTCGATGCGCACAAGGCATCGATGGCAAACTCGATTCCGGACTTGTATCTCAAGGGGCAGGGCGAGTATTTCGACGAGCTGCGGGTCAATCTCGCGGCGGCGGACGCCGGCAGCAAGACGGCCAAGGCAGCTCTCGACGACACCGCTGCCGCCTGGGAGCGGATCACGCGGCGCATGGGGGCGCGCAGCCAGGAGGTGCAGTGGCGCTTCATCAAGGCGAACTATCCAGCAGGGATACGCGATCGGCTGAAATGAGCAGTCCGAAGCAACCCGGAGGGGCGGCGCATCCGGCGCCGTCCCGCCGTTTCCGTGTTCCGTTCAACATTCTGCTGGTGCTTCCGGCGCAGTTGACGATGCTGGTTGTCGTTCTGGTGCCAACGCTGATCGTCATCTGGCTGGCGCTGACCGACTGGCAACCGACGCAGGCGATTCCCTGGTGGCGGGCCGAGGTCGTGTGGTTGTGGAACTTCTACGATCTCTGGTACGACGAGCGCTTCGTCAACGCGGTGGCGCGAACCGCCTTCGTGGTCGCTGTATGCATCGCCGTCGAGCTGGGACTGGCGCTGGGTTTGGCCCTGTTGTTCGTCGAGGAGTGGTGGTGGAAGCGCTTCGCGGTGTCGATCATCGTATTGCCGATGATGATCATTCCGGTCGATGCGGCGAACGCTTTCTTCATGCTGTTCAACGACCGTGGTCCCGTCAACCATGTGATCTCATTGCTCATCGGCAGGCCGTTTGCCTTCTCGTGGCTGTCCGACCCCACCTGGGCGATGCTTCCCATCATGCTGTGCGAAATCTGGCAGTGGACGCCGTTGATGTTCCTCATGGTGCTCACCGGCCTTCTCGGCCTGCCGCAAAACCAGATCCGCGCGGCGGTGTCCCTCGGCGCTTCGCCGGCGCGCATCTTCCGGCGCATCATGCTGCCGCTTCTGATGCCGGTGATCGGCATCGCCATTCTGATCCGCTCGATCGAGACCTTCAAGATTTTCGACGCCGTCTATATCCTGACGAGGGGCCAGCCGGGCGGGGCGACCGAAACCATTTCGATGTATATGTACAATGGCGCCTTCGTCTATTTCCGCATGGGTTACATCGCGGCGGCCGCGCTGATCGTGCTGGTGCTGGTGACGTCGATCTCGATCGCCATCGCCAAGCCGCTGCGGAGAAATGGCTGAGATGCCCGGGTCGCGGCTTGGCACTTTCCTCAAGCGGTTCGCCGTCGTGGTGGCCATGCTGTTCGCGTTCTTTCCGATCTACTGGCTGCTGGCGACATCGATCAAGCCGGTCGAGGAATGGGCCGCCTGGCCGCCGGTATGGCTCACCGAAAACCCGACGCTGCAGAACTACCGGATCGTGTTCTTCCCCGAGGCGGCGCGCGCGTTCGCGGCGGAGGAAGCCGGCTCGCTCGACTACAAGGTTTCGGGCAGCGCCTGGAAAGCATTCCAGGACAGCGCCATCATTTCGACGCTCGCGACTTTTCTTTCCGTTGCCTTCGGCACGCTTGCCGCCTATTCGATCGTGCGTTTCCGCACCGGCGGCGAAAACTATCCGTTTCAGTTCCTGACCGTCCGGATGATGCCGCCGATCGCGGTGGTGGTTCCGGTCGTCGCATTGTTTTCAATGCTGCGCCTGGCCGACACCTATTTCGGCATGATTCTCGCTTACACCGCCTTCACCCTGCCATTCTCGATCTGGATGATCCGCTCCTTCATCGAAGAAGCTCCGGCCGAGCTCGAAGGTGTCGCGATGATTCACGGCATGAGCAGACTGGAGGCGTTCGTCAGGGTGACGCTGCCGCTGATCCGCGGCGGTATCCTGGCCACCGCGCTGTTCATCTTCATTCTCAACTGGTCGGAATTCCTGTTCGCCCTGGTGCTGACATCCGGCCATGTGGTGACGGTGACGCTGCAGGTCGCCAACTATGTGTCCGCATCATCGGGCAAGCTCTATGGCGTTCAGGCCGCGATGGGAGCGATCTCGACATTGCCGGTCATTTTCTTCGGTTACCTCATTCAGAAGCATCTGGTGCGCGGCCTGACTTTCGGCGCGGTGAAGCGATGATCGCGCGGCTGGAATTGCGGCAGCTGGTCAAACGCTATGCCGAGGTGGAAGCGGTGCGCGCAATCGACATGAGCCTGGCGCCCGGCGAATTTCTTTCGCTGCTGGGACCATCGGGTTGCGGCAAGTCGACGACGCTGGCGATGATCGCCGGCTTCGAAAAGCCGAGCGGTGGTACCATCCTGGTGGACGGCAAGCCGATCAATGACGTGCCGCCGGGACAGAGGCGGATCGGCATGGTGTTCCAGGACTACGCGGTGTTCGGGCGATTGACGGTGCTTGACAATCTCGGCTTCGGCCTGGAAGCGCAAAACGTGCCGCGTTCCGAGCGCCGCAGGCGTATTGCCGAGATTGTCGAGAAACTTGAACTCCGCGATATCCTTTCGCGCCGCGGCGCCGGCCTGAACATGAGCGAGATGCAGCGCGTGGCGCTGGCCCGCGTGCTGGTCACCGAACCGCGCCTGTTGTTGCTCGACGAACCGATGTCGAACCTCGATGCATCGATGCGCTCGGCCCTGCGGGGCGAACTCAAGCTGATCCAGCGAAGCCTCGGGCAGACGGTACTCTACGTTACCCATGACCAGGTCGAGGCGATGTCGATGTCGGACCGGATCGCGGTGATGCGCGACGGACGGATCGAACAGGTGGGAACTCCGGACGAAATCTATCACCGGCCGGCCACGCGCTTTGTCGCTGAATTCATCGGCGATCCGCCGATCAACATATTCGCCTGCACGGTGAAGCGATCGGGCAATGGAACGGCCGTGGCGACGGCTTTGCACGATGCTCTCGAGCTGCCTCTCAGCGATGTCCCGGACGGCGAACATAGTCTCGGCATCCGGCCGCACGATCTGCATCTGTCAAAGGCCCCCATGCGCGGAGCCGTGGCCACCACAGCGCGGTTCGTTGAAAAACTCGGCGCCGAGGACGTCGTTCATGTCGACTATGGGGGCTCTCTCGCGGCGGCGATCGCCGCTCCCGGTTTTGCTTTTCCGGGCGACCGGGTATGGCTTGGCGTCGACGGTTCGCGGGCCCACATCATCCGGAGCGACAACGGCCGGGTCGCCACGGCGGAGGCCGCATGAGCAAAGGACTTTCGCTCGTTGGCCTGCGCAAGACCTATCCCGGGTCCATCCTGGCGCTTGACGGCATCGATCTTGCCGTGGGCGAGGGTGAATTCTTCGCCATTCTTGGTCCCACCAATTCGGGCAAATCGACCCTGCTCAAGACGATCGCCGGCGTCGAACCCGTGGATCGCGGCTCGATGGAACTCTTCGGCCGGAGGTTGAATGAGCTCGAACCGCGCGAGCGAAAGGTGAGCCTCCTGTTTCAGAATATTGCATTGTTCCCCGATCGCTCGGGTTTCGAGAACATCGCTTTTCCCATGCGGGTGGCCAAGCGCCCCGGCGGCGAAATCAAGGCCCGCGTTGCCGAGATTTCAGCCCTTCTCAGAATCGATCACCTGCTCACCCGGCTGCCGCGCACCTTTTCCGGCGGCGAGCAGCAGCGAGTGGCGATCGCCCGCGCCATCGTGCTGCCCGCCGATCTCCTGATGCTGGACGAGCCGCTGACCAATCTCGATGCGCGCATCCGCATCGCCTTGCGATTGGCCTTCAAGAAGCTGCACCGCGACAGCGGCCAGACCCTGCTCTATGTCACTCACGACCAGGTTGAAGCCCTGTCGATGGCGGACCGCATCGGAATTCTGCATCAGGGGCGGTTCGCGCAGATCGGAACTCCGGACAAGATATATTTTCGCCCGGCCAGCGAGTTCGTGGCCCGCTTCATCGGATCGCCGCCGATGAACATCCTGGACGTCAAGCTGACAATGGAGGACGGCGGTCTCCGGGTGCGTGGCCAGGGTTTCGAAACGATCATGCGGGGGGCGCCGAAAATGGCGCTGCCGGCCAGCGCCGCCGCCGGTATACGGCCGGAAGAAATCGGCGTGGCTCAGGAAGCAGGTCCCGAGACGCCACATCCAGGCACCGTCGTGTGGATCGAACGCCTGGGAAGCCACCGGATTCTCGACGTCCGGCTCGGCGCTCAAATGTTGAAAGTCCGCACCCGCGCCGATCATGCGCTCGACCGGGAAGGCCCGGCCTGGTTCGGATTTGGCATCTCTCCGCATCGCATTCTCGATCGAGCGACGGGCTTGTTTCTCGCGGCGGACGCCCAGTCCCAGACATTTGCAACAAACAAGGAGGAGACGGCATGTGTGTAACAGGCGCTTGCGGCAAGCACGGGCCGCTTCCCGGAAAATTCGCCTATGCGGCGTTTTCCGGAGATCTCGAACTGACGCCGCAGCGGCGGCTGGAGGACATCGTCGCGATGTCGCCCGACGACATGGCGCGCTCGTCGCGAATGATCATGGGCATCTACAATGAACTGCTGCAGACCGCGGCCAGCCTTGAAGACGAGGGCTACCGCCGGCTGATGACGGAATGCATCACCCGGCCCAAAGTCACATTTCTCGAAATGTATCCAGGCGAGGACGACCGCCGCAGGTTGTTCGACGAAATGGTGAAACTCGGCTTTTTCAATGCCGCCGACGATCCCGATTACGTCTGGCCCGCGGGTCACATGTCGCCGCAGAGCTATCTGACCGCGCCGTCCAGCCACAACGATTTCTACAACGCCCATCCGGGCGGACTGGCGCTGACGGTGGCTTTCAATATCCGCATGGCCGACGCCTATACGCAGAACTATCGCCAGGTCTATGGCGTGCCGGTCAACCGCGACGTTTCGGTGGCGGGCCTCCTGGTCCACGAATATCCAAAAGTGTGGCTGTACCAGTGGCAGAAGGACGGCAGCTGGCTGGAAGAGCCGCGCACCGTCTATGACGACACCTGGCATGCGCACTGCATCTATGTGACGGCGGAGCTGATGCACCGGCGTTTCGATAGCCGCATCGTGATGGCGATGGCGGCGGCGCACCAGCTGTCGGCGCTTGGTGCTTCGATGGATGGACGAAAAGTCGTCACCAACTGGGTCGGCCTCGAGCGGGTGGCCCATTTCATCAAGGTTGCCGGAATTTTGGCGAATGTGGATCCGGTGGACTACGGCCTGCTGGAGCGCAAGGGCGGCGACATGGTGCTGGCGCCACAACCGGCGGAACAGTGGGTCACCCACCTTGCCGACATGAACTGGCCCTATGCCATGGGGGCGGCGCAACTGAACACGGAACCGCTGCTCAGGCGGTTTGCCGAAGACCGGCTGCAGGTCAAGGGCGGCGACCTGACCGGACGGCCGTTCAACCAGCTCAAGAACTATGTGTGGTCGCAGCTTGGCCAGATCGCGCTATACGAGATCCTGGTGCGGGAAGGCCAGGACGCGGCGAACAAGACGTTGGGCCGGCTGGTCGCGGCATGAAAAAAGAGCGGGGCATAGCTGCTCCGTCCTTCGCGGAGAGGGCACTGGCTTTCGGCCGCGATGTCTATTCGGGTCACGGCAAAATCGAAATACTGCCCAAGGTGGGGGCCGCCACGCTGGACGACATGGCGGTCGCCTATACGCCGGGGGTGGGTTATGTCGTCCGCCATCTGCTGGAACATCCCGAAGACCTGTCGGTACAGACGACCAAGGACAACATGGTGGCGCTGGTGACCGACGGGACCGCGGTGCTCGGTCTCGGCAATGTCGGCCCCCGCGCCGGCATGCCGGTGATGGAAGGCAAGGCGGTGATGTTCAAGGCATTGGCCGGCATCGACTGCATGCCGCTCAGTCTCGACGTCTCGAGTCCCGAGCAGTTCTGCGACGTCGTGGCGGCGCTGGAACCGACATTCGGCGGCATCAACATGGAAGATGTGGCCGCCCCTCATTGCTTCCCCATTCTTCGCTCGCTTGAAAAGCGACTGTCGATTCCGGTCATTCACGACGACCAGTATGGCACCGCCACCGTCGCCATGGCGGCGTTGATCAATGCCCTACAGCTGACCGGCCGGCGCATCGGCGACGTTCGGGTCGTCGTCAATGGCGTGGGCGCGGCCGGTACCGCGACCGTAACCCTGCTGGAAGCGCTCGGCGTGGGCGATATCCTGGCGGTCGACCGGCCGGGTATTCTGCGCCGCGGTATCGACTATCCTTTCGCGCATTGGACCGAGATCGGCGCCGGCACCAACAAGGAGAACAGGTCCGGCGATCTTGCCGCCGCGCTGAATGGCGCCGACGCATTCATCGGCGTATCGGCCGGTGGACTGGTGAGCGAAGCGATGGTGGCGTCGATGGCCAGGCATCCGATCGTATTCGCCCTGGCCAATCCGGAACCGGAAATCTCGCCGGACCGGGCGCTTGCTGCCGGTGCCGCGATCGCGGCGAGCGGGCGATTTGATTTTCCAAACCATTGCAACAATGTGCTGGCATTTCCCGGCCTGATGCGCGGGGCTCTCGACACGAAGGCAAGGCGGGTGACAGCCGGCATGTGCCTCGCCGCTTCGCGAGCCCTGGCGGCGATGGCGGGCGCATCAACCGACGCGATCCTGCCCTCGCCACTCGATCCCGAGGTTCACGCGCGGGTTGCCGAAGCGACCGCGCTCCAAGCCGTGGCGGAAGGACAGGCACGGCGCGAAGTGAGGGAAGGCGAGGTTCACCGGCACACTCTGGAACTGGTTGCCATCGTAGCCGAGCGCCAGGCCAATCTGGCGTCACTTGCCGGCACTGCAGCCAACCGCCGTCAATTGTAGATTAGGAAACCGGCACGGCATCGGGTTCGGCTGGTCGTGACGGTCAGAACACTGGGCCTTGGTAATCGGAGCCCACGACGGCGCAACAGTTGCCGGGACGAACGCGGCCCGGCTGACGGCGGCCATAAAGAATTCCATCGGCGCCATAGTGCAATATCTCGGGCTGACGTGCTGGATCCCAGGTGAAATGAATCCGCCCCGCCGGCTGGCCGGCGCGAACCTCGGTTCCGAGCGCATGGAAGGATTCGAAGATGCCATCCGCGGTGGCGTAGACATAGGCCTGCGAACCGGCCATGGCGACGAGGCGTTGCCCGTGGGGCGGCGGCGATGCTTTCGCTGGAGCCATGACGCCGAAATGCGCCAGCACGTTCCGCACGCCCTGGCGGCAAAGAGCGACGGCTGCAGGAGAAACCCCGCCGCCGCCGCTCATCTCCGTGCCGATGGTGATGAGCCCCGCCCGGCAGGCGCAGGCGGTCGCGGTACGAGGATCGCCGAGGTTCGGAATGACGATGGCGACGGCTGCGCCAAACGCCATGGCCGCCGCGATGTTCTTCGTCAGCAATGCCGGGTCGCTGCTGGGTTCGATCACCGCACTCGGCAACAGATCGAGCGACGAGCCGCCGGAATGGAGATCGAGAAAGACGTCGCCCCGGGGGAAAATCTCCTGCGCGATGAAGGCCGAAATCTGCTCGGTGATCGATCCCGCCGGGTTGCCAGGAAAAGTCCGGTTGAGATTTAGCCCGTCGACCGGTGACGTGCGTTGCCCGGCGATGACCGCATGCACATTGTTCGCGGGCATCAGAATGAGGCGGCCGGAAATCTCGCTCGGGTCAAGATCGCGGATCAGTTCGGAGATGACGATGGGTCCTTCATACTCATCGCCGTGATTGCCGCCTTCGAGAATGACGGTTGGTCCCTTGCCATTGGCGATCACCGCCAACGGAATGCGCGTCGCTCCCCATGCGTCGTCATTGGGCGAATGCGGAATCATGACGAAACCGGTCTGCTTACCGGGCCGGTCGAGATCGACCGAGGTGAAGGCTGTCGACCTGAGTTTATGATCTGTCATGTTGGCGAAATACTTTCAGAAGGTTGCGGACGCACCGCCGTCGACCAGCAGAATCTGGCCGGTGACATAGCGTGAATCGTCGGAACATAGAAAATAGGCGGGCCCCGCCATATCGCCGGGATTGCCGTAACGGCGCAAGGGGATGCGGCCGTATTTCACATAGATGTCGGTGAACCATTCGGCATCGTATTCGTGCGACCCGTCGGGCTGGATCGACATCGGCGTATCGACGAAGCCGGGCGCCAGGGCGTTGACCATGATGTTGTCCGGGGCGAGATCGCAGGCCAGCGCGCGGGTGAAATTCACGATGGCGCCCTTGGCGGTTGCATAGGGCACCGTGTTCGGCCAGCCGCGCACGCCAAGCATCGAGGCGATATTGAGAATGCGGCGGTTGGCGCCGCCCTTGCGGAGTAGCGGGATGAAGGCGAGACTCACGCGGATCGCGCCATCCTGATTGACGCGGGTGACCGACTGATAGCGCGCCATGGTCAGTTCATCGATCGGGGACAAATCCTGGATCGCCGCGTTGTTGACCAGGATATCGCATCGCCCGTGTTTGTCATGGACGGCGCCGGCGAGGGCCTTAACCGAATTGTCATCGCCGATGTCGACCTGGATCGCAGTTGCATCGAGTCCGCCGGCCGTCATACGTTGCGCTGCGGCTTCCGCTGTCTTGAACTTGATGTCGGCCAGAGTGACGGCCGCACCTTCCCGCGCCAGCCGTTCGGCAATCCCAAGCCCTATTCCCTGAGCACCGCCTGTCACCACGGCGACGCGGCCTTCCAGGCGGCGTTCCAGACTCTCTGCCATTCAATCGTCCTCCCTGTCCTCAATGGGGTTCATCCGCCATGCCGTTAGCGCGGCCAGACATATGGTGACAAGCAGCACAAACGTCACAAGGGCGTTGATCTCGGGGGTGAAGCCCACCCGCATCATGGCCCATAGCCTGAGCGGCAGCGTCATCTGGTCGCCAGCCACGAAAGTGCTGATCAGCGTCTCGTCGAATGACAGCGTCAAGGACAATACAGCTCCGGTCACAATGGCGGAAACGAGATGCGGCAGCAGCACGTAGCGCAGCGTCTGCAGCCGGCTGCCGCCCAGATCGAAGGAGGCCTCGACAAGCGACGGCGGCAAGGATTGCAGCCGCGTCAGCACCAGGCGGTAGGCGACCGCCAGCACGAACACGATGTGGCCGGCGATGATGGTGAGAAGTCCACGGTTGAGGCCCAGTTGCGCCGAAAAAACCAGAAGCGCCAGGCCGGTCATGATCGGCGGCAGCAGAAACGGCAGATAGATCACGAGCTCGAGTATGCGACGCCCGACGGCATCCTTCCAATCGGTATAAAGGGCCAGCAGCACCGCGAAGACCGAAGCGAAGGCGACCGAAACCACGGCGACAATCGCCGTGTTCGATAGGGCCGACATCACGCTGGGGTTGGACCAGAGCGTGACATAAGGCCCGAAACTCAGGGTTTCCCACATGATCTTGCCTTGATTTATCTCGACAAGGGAGAACAGGAAACTGATGAACAGGGGGGCATAGAGAACCACGAAGACGGCCGCGGTCAGTATCCCAGCCGCAATTTCTGCGCGGCGTTCCGGGACTGCGCGCATCGCCTCAGATCCTCTGCCGGTTCAAGGCATAGCCAGCGAGACCAATGCCCGCGAGCGCCGTTAAAAACAGGACGGCGGCCATGGCCGAGCCGAATGGCCAGTCATAGGCCAGGCCGAACTGCGAGAAGATGATGCGGCCGAAGGTGAATCCGGTGGTGCCGCCGACCATTTGCGGGGTCACGAAATCGCCGAGCGCCAGCACGAAGGCGAACAACCCGCCGGCGATCGTACCCGGCAGCGACAGCGGCAGCACGATCCTGCGGAAGGTGTTCCACGCCCCAGCACCCAGATCGACGGAGGCGTTGAGCAGCGAGCGTGGGATGCGTTCGAGCGCCAGGAAAATCGGCAGAATCACGAAGGGCAGATAGATGACGGTCATGGTCGCAAGGACCGCGCGCTGGTTGAAGAGAAAAATCTGGCTGGGCCGCTCAAGAATTCCAATGCCCACCAGCAACTGGTTGATGAGGCCGTTGAGGCCGAGCATCGAGCGCAGCGTATAGAGTTTGACGATGTAGCTCATGAACAGCGGCACGACGGCAAGCAGCAGCAGCAGGTAACGCCGCCGTCCTTTTTGCCGCCAGATGAACCAGGCCACCGGATAACCGACCAGGATGGAAAGCGCGGCGACCTCGAAGCACAGGAGCAGCGAGCCGAGATACGTGCTCACATAAGTCCAGTTGCCGAAAAACCGGAGATAATTGTTCAGGCTGATTTCTTGAATGATCAGATTCTTCTCGGCCCTGAACAGCGATAGAATGAGAAACGAACCAATCGGCATGACGATGAGCGCGATGGGCAGCGCCATGATGGCGAAGAAAATCAGCCAGCGGACGATCGGGCTTCCATGCTTCATATCAAACCTCGATCACCACGGCATCGGCCGGATCGTAGGCTATCCGGACGTTGTCGCCGGCGGAGAATATGTCCTTTCCCGGCAGGCGGACATTTAGCGGCATGCCGGACCCGGTTCGCAGCACCAGCCGGGTCATGGCACCTCCAAACATCACGTCCTCAATCTGCGCCGGAATGGTCGCGGCGCCTTCGCCAAGCCTGAACGACTCCGGCCGGATCGCGAGCAAGACCTTGCGCCCATTCGCGATGGCCCGGCCCGTTCCCGCCGGCAATGGGCCGAATGCGGTGTCGATCATCCCCGGTCCGGCCTGCACGCCTTCGATCAGATTGTTGTCGCCAAAAAAACCGGCAACGAATCTCGTTCGCGGATGAAAGTAAATTTCCTTCGGCGTGCCGACTTGTTCAATCGCGCCCTGGTTCATCACAACGATCCGGTCGGACATGGCGATGGCCTCGTCCTGGTCGTGGGTGACGAACATGAAGGTCGTATTGATGCGGCGCTGGATCTGTTTCAGAAACAGCTGCATCTGGCGGCGGAGATTGGCGTCGAGCGCCGCCAGCGGCTCATCCAGCAGGATGACCTTCGGTTCGCAGACGATGGCGCGGGCCAGGGCAACGCGCTGTTTCTGGCCGCCCGACAACTGCGCCGGGTAGCGGTCCCGGAGACCGCTGAGGCCGACGACCTCGATCGTTTCGTCGATGAGTTTTTTGGCCTGGCGCCCCTGCACCAGCGGCCCGTAGCCGACATTCTGTTCGACCGTCATGTGCGGGAAGAGGGCGTA
>JANNSP010000368.1:0-12746 GCA_031402975.1 Hyphomicrobiales bacterium | reverse complement strand
CTCGATACCCGCCGGCGTTTCACCGAAGCCATGCTGGCGGGCGTCAGCGCGGGCGTGATCGGGATCAACCCCGCCGGGCGGATTTCGCTGGTCAACCGGTCGGCGCTGGCGTTGCTCGGACGCCAGGAGTCAGACCTTGTCGACGAGCCAACGGAATCCGTCCTGCCGGAATTCCGTCCGCTGTTCGAGCAGGCGCTGTCCAGGCCGTCAGGCTTCGCCGAGGGCCAGATCGATATTCACGCGCGGGGGCAGGACCGCAGTTTCTTCGTGCGCTTCACCACGGAAGTGGCGGAAGGCGAGGAACACGGCCATGTGCTGACCTTCGACGACATCACCGACCTTGTGGCCGCCCAGCGCAATTCCGCCTGGTCCGACATCGCCCGGCGCATTGCCCACGAAATCAAGAATCCGCTCACCCCCATCCAGCTTTCGGCCGAACGCCTCAAGCGCAAATACAGCAAGGAAATCCAGACGGATCGCCATGTCTTCGACCAGTGCACCGATACGATCATCCGCCAGGTGGGCGATATCGGCCGCATGGTCGACGAATTCTCCTCCTTCGCCCGCATGCCCAAAGCCGTGCCCGAACCGCAGAACCTCGCCGGCGTGGTGCGCGAGGCGACCGTGCTGCAGCGGGTTTCATCGAGCGACATGGACATCGAACTCAATGTGGGTTCGGGTGAATTCGTCTTCCCGTTCGATCGCCGGCTCATCACCCAGGCGGTGACCAATCTGGTCAAGAACGCCCGCGAAGCGATTGAAGGGAGGCAGCTGACGGCACCCGAACCACGCGGCAGGATTCTGGTCGAAGCGGGGATTGAAGATGGCTACCCCTTTATCCGCGTCACCGACAATGGCATCGGCCTGCCAAAAGAAAATCGCCGCCGCCTCACCGAACCCTATATGACGACGCGTGAAAAAGGCACCGGCCTCGGACTGGCGATCGTCAAGCGGATCATGGAGGAGCATGGCGGGCGCTTGCTTCTCGACGATGTTCCGGGTTCGGCCGATGGTTTGGGGGCGCAAGTCACTTTGATGTTCCCGGTGATCGATCGAAGCGAAGCGGTTTTGGAAATGAGCGGGCACGACTAATGGCTGCGGACCTCTTGATCGTTGACGATGAAGCCGATATCCGCGAACTGATCGCCGGAATTCTGCAGGACGAGGGCTTTGAGACCCGGCTGGCGCATAACAGCGACGCGGCCCTCGCCGAAGTCGGCCACCGGCGGCCCTCGCTCATCATTCTCGATATCTGGCTGCAAGGCTCGCGCCTCGATGGACTCGATCTCCTGAACATCATCAAGCAGAAGCATCCGGAAGTTCCGGTGATCATCATTTCCGGGCACGGCAATATCGAAACGGCGGTCGCGGCGATCAAGCGCGGCGCCTACGAATATATCGAGAAGCCGTTCAAAGCCGACCGGCTGCTGCTGGTGGTCGGCCGGGCGCTTGAAACATCGAGGCTGAAACGCGAGAACGAGGAATTGAAGGGGAGGGCGGGCGCTGACGGCGAGATGATCGGCTCGTCTGCCGCCATTCGCCAGTTGCGCCAGTTGCTGAAAAAGATCGCGCCCGCCAACAGCCGAGTGCTGATCAACGGCCCGATGGGGTCGGGAAAAGAACTCGCGGCGCGAACGCTGCACGCCCTGTCGGCGCGCGCCGAAGGGCCGTTCGTGACACTCGGCGCCGCCACCATGGCGCCCGAGCGCATGGAAGAGGAACTGTTCGGGGTCGAGGACGGCAGCGGAGCGGCGCGCCGCGTGGGGGCGCTCGAAGAGGCCCATGGCGGGACACTCTATATCGACGAACTGGCCGATATGCCGCTGGAAACCCAGGGCAAGGTGCTGCGCGTTCTGGTCGATCAGACGTTCCAGCGGGTAGGGGGCGCGAAAAAAGTAAAGGTCGATGTGCGGGTTGTCTCCTCCACCTGCCGCGATCTCGCGAGTCTCATCGCGATCGGACGTTTTCGCGAGGATCTGTACCATCGCCTGGGGGTCGTTCCGGTGCATGTTCCAGCACTTGCCGAACGCCGCGAGGACATTCCCGAACTGGTCAGCTATTTCGCCCGGAATTATGCCGTGTCGGCGGGCCAGCCGCTGCGGCACATCGCCAGCGATGCCATCGCCGTCCTGCAGACCCGCGACTGGGCCGGAAACGTGCGCGAACTGAAAAACAATGTCGAACGCATCATGATCCTGGCGGGCGGAGATCAAGCCAGCGAGATCACGGCCGCGTCGCTGCCCCAGGATGTCGGCGCGGCCAGTCAGTCGATCCAGTCTTTCGGTGGCGAACATCTTCTGGTGCTGCCATTGCGCGAAGCTCGCGAGGCCTTCGAGCGGGACTATATCGCGGCGCAGCTTTCGCGCTTTGGCGGAAACATCTCGCGCACCTCCGGTTTCATCGGCATGGAGCGCTCGGCCCTTCACCGCAAGATCAAGCTGCTGGGCCTCGCGGGGCGGAGCGACGAGGGACCGGCCTAGCGGGAATTCCGCCGGCCGCGAAACTGTGTTACCGTAACAACAGGCATGACAGCCGACAGGCCCCATAAGCAGTGAGAAAACCGATGGCCCAGGAAAAACAGCAGAACTTGCAGGACACCTTCCTCAACCATGTTCGAAAGCAGAAGGTCCCGGTCACCGTATTCCTGGTGAACGGCGTCAAGCTGCAGGGCGTCATCACCTGGTTTGACAATTTCTGTGTGCTGCTGCGCCGCGATGGGATGTCACAACTGGTCTACAAGCATGCGATCTCCACCATCATGCCGGGGGGACCCATCAGCCTGTTCGAAGAGGAGACGGCAGGCGGGTGACAACGCGCGCCATCGTTCTGCATGTCGAGCGCCGCGCCAGAAATGCGCCGGCTTCCGACCGCGACGCCGCCTCGCGCCTGAGCGAAGCCGTGGGCCTCGCGGAAGCCATCGATCTTGAGATCGCGGCGGAGCTCATCGTGCCGCTTGCGGCGCGAAAACCGGCGACCCTCTTGGGGTCTGGCAAGGTCGCGGAGATCGCCCGGCTGGTGGAGGAAACGGCGGCCACGCTGGTCATCGTCAATGCCCAGCTTTCTCCCGTGCAGCAGCGCAACCTGGAAAAGGCCTGGTCGGCCAAGGTTCTCGACCGGACGGGCCTCATCCTCGAGATATTCGGACGGCGCGCCTCGACCCGCGAAGGTACGCTGCAGGTCGAACTGGCGCATTTGCAATACCAGAAGAGCCGGCTGGTCCGCACCTGGACCCATCTTGAGCGCCAGCGCGGCGGCTTCGGGTTTCTCGGCGGTCCCGGCGAAAGCCAGCTCGAAGCCGACCGCCGCCTGATCCAGGAACGGATTGTCCGCATCGAAAAGCAGCTCGCCTCGGTGGTCAAGACCCGGGCTTTGCATCGCAAGGGCAGGGCGCGCGTTCCCTATCCGGTGGCGGCTTTCGTCGGTTACACCAATGCCGGCAAGTCGACACTGTTCAACCGGCTGAGCGGCGCCACGGTTCTGGCCAAGGACCTCTTGTTCGCGACGCTCGATCCCACCATGCGGGTGATCGGCCTGCCGCGCGGCCGCAAGATCATCCTGTCCGACACGGTGGGCTTCATATCCGACCTGCCGACCGCTTTGATCGCGGCCTTCCGGGCGACACTGGAGGAAGTGCTGGAGGCCGATGTCATTCTCCATGTCCGCGATATCAGCCACCCCGAGACCGAGGCCCAGGCGGCCGACGTCGCCCGCGTCCTCGACGACCTCGGCGTCGACGACCTGCGCCGGGCCCTGATCATCGAAGTGTGGAACAAGATCGACCTTCTGGACGTGGATCAGCGCCAGGCGCGCAATGCCCAGGCCCAGCGCGACCCGTCGCGCGTCCTGGTCTCGGCGGTGACGGGCGAGGGGGTCGACGATCTCCTCGCGGCGGTCGAGGAACGGCTGTCCGGCGAGAATCTTGTCTATGACGTCTTCCTCGATCCGGCCGACGGCCAGGGACTGGCCTGGCTGCATGACCGGGGCGAGGTTCTGAACCGGGAAAACTATCCCGATGGCCGGGTGCGGCTGTCGGTCCGGTTTGGCGGAGAACAGGCGGGCCAGGCGCTCGCCCGCTTCGGCAAGAACATGCGGCTCCAGCAGAGCCGAAAGGCCGCGGCCGAATAGCTACTTTCCGAGCGCTTTCGCCTCATCCCAGAAAGCGTCCATCTCGTTCAGACTGGACTGGGCGGGCGAGCGGCCAAGGTCTTTCAGGCGCTCCTCGATATGAGCGAAGCGGCGCTCGAACTTGGCGTTGGCGGCCCGCAGCGCCGCTTCCGGATCGATGCCCAGATGGCGCGCGACATTGGCCACGGCGAACAGCAGGTCGCCGAACTCGGCCGCCTTGTCGGCAGTTTCGGCGGTGCGAAATTCCGCCACTTCCTCGGCGATCTTGTCATAGACATTCTCGACCGATGGCCAATCGAACCCAACCTTCGCCGCTTTGGCCTGCAGCTTGACCGCGCGCGTGAGGCCAGGGAGTGCCACGGGGACATCGGCGAGCAGTCCGGGGGAGCCTCCTGACTTCCGCTCCTTCGCCTTCATGTCGTCCCAGAAGCCCTTGGCGAGACTGGCGGAGCGCGCCGTCTCGTCGCCGAAGACATGCGGATGGCGCCGGATCATTTTCCGGCAGATTGACTCGACCACATCGTCGAAGCTGAATGAGTTCTCTTCTTCCGCCATCTGGGCGTGATAGACCGCCTGCAGGAGCAGATCGCCCAGTTCGGAGCACAGGTCGGAGCGGCTGCCTTTGGCGATCGCGTCGGCCACTTCATAGGCTTCCTCGATGGTGTAGGGGGCGATCGTCTCGAATGTCTGTTCGAGGTCCCATGGACAACCGGTGCCTGGCGTCCGCAGCGCCTGCATGATGGCCCTGAGAGTCTCGATCCGGCGGGGATCCATGAGGCTTGGATCAGGCACAGCCACTGTGACCTGTCGTTCGCATAATATATATTATGGAATATTTTCCCTCACCCCAGAAACCCGTACAATTAAATGAAAACAATTTGATAGCGGTGATCTCTATCATCTTGGTAGCGGTTGCTTTGGCCAGGTCTTCGCCTCGCAGATCTGCACCTTGTTATAGGTTTTGTCCCACTCCTGATACTCGCAGTCGAACCAGAACGGCGTCTTGGCGGTCCATTCCGATTGTTTGAACTTTCGCTGCAGGAGTTGCTGCGCGGCCTTGGAATATGTCCCGTGGCGGCCGTGCCAGCGGCAGCCGTAGCGGGTTGCCGTGACCGCCCTGGCCAGGGCTTCCGGCGCTCCGTCGTTGCCACTGCTGGCCTTGCCCCAGCGGATCGCCGCCTCCGTCAGATGCTTCGGTCCGCTTGCCATGCGGGTGAGCGATCCGAGCTCTTTCCAGTCGACCGCACGGATCATCGGGTGCTGCTTCAGCACCTGTTCGCGCCGGCCATTGATCGCCTGTTGCAAAGCCTGATCGTAAACCGGACCGATACGGCGGCGGCCGTATTCGTCCAGACGGTAAACACCCGTCGCCATGTCGAACTGATCGCGGAGGCCCATCAATTGCCGGTCGGGCTCGAACGGGCACCACCAGTTCTTGTCGTTGTGGTCCCAGGTGTCGATCTCGTTGAAATCGCCGCGCTCCATCTCGATCGCATCCCACAAGCCCGGCGCCGTCACCAGGATGCCGTGGCGCGGGCTTCGCAGCACCGTCAACAGCAACTGGCGCTGGGCGTTGGCCGATGGGTAATCGGCCGCGACCTTGCCGGCGGTTTCCTTGAGCTTCGGGTTGAGGGCGTAAAGTGCTGGAAGGTCCTTCTGGACCGATTTCAGGCCACGCGCATAGCCGCGAGTCCAGGCGGCGCGCGCCAGTAGGCCTCGTTCGGCGGCGGAGAATGCCGGATCTTCGGAATAGGCCCAGAGCGTCTTCGCGGGCAAGAAATTCAGCACCAGGTTGGACGTCTTGCGCGAATGCATCGCCAATGCGGCTTTCCACCGTGCCTCGTCCTCGGCAATCCAGCCGAGCAGTTCGGAATATCTATCGACAAGTCCGCTCCTCAAGGCTTCCGGAATTTCCGCAACGAAGGACGCCGTCAGCAGCTTGTCGCGAAACCTCCGCGCTTCGGCAAGATTGCCCTGCCCCAGAAGATATTCACCGAGTTGCAGAACAAATCGTTCGGCATAGGCCTGCGCGTTCTTGAATGGCACACGCTCCAGTTCGCCGTAGATTTCTTCGTACTCGCCCGCCAGCGCCGAAAGCCGCACGGCGTGGGCGAGCAGGTAGCCCGCGGCCGCAGTCTCGGGTGCTGCGCCGCAGGTCGTCTCGGCCGCCGCGATGGCCGTCCGCGCCTTTGCCCACAACGCCACGCGCGAAGCCTCGTCCGGCAACGCTTTTTGTGCTTCCAGCATGCTTCGCGGCAATTCCGGGAGAGTTGACCCGGCAGGCGAAATCGCCAGCGCGCGATCGATATACGAGGTCATTCGCGCCTGCCATCTGGAGCCGATCATGCTCCACGGCGCCACGCGATAGGACTCCTCCGCCGATTGGCCGGCGATCATCCACAGGACCATCGGCGTCTTGCGCGACGTATCGACGATGGCTTTTGAAACCGTGGGATTCTCCGGCAGCTTTCCGTCGAGCCACCAGTCATCGTCCTTGCCGCGGATGCCCGCATAGTCGATGTCGTAGAGGGCGCGGGCATATTCCCCCTTGAGCGCGTCGGACGCAAGAATGCGATCGGCCGGCGTTTCCAGGATGGCGACCGTGTTGTCGATGAGTTCGGTCCAGCCTTCCGCCGTATCTTCCAGATTTGAGATGTAGCCCACGAGTTCAAGGGTGATGCCATGCACCTTGGCGAGGCTTGGATCGGCGAGGATGGCCTTGGCTTCGGCTCGCGCCTCGCCGAGCTTCCGGGCATTGGCGAGAAGATTGGCGATATTGTAGCGCGCCGCCGCCTTGTGCGGGGAGTCCGAAGCGGCAATCGTCCGGAACAGCGGGGTGGCCATTTCCTTGTCGCGATAGAAGGCGATCGAGGCTTCTTGATAAGCCCTGTCCTCGGATTGCATTTTCGCCAGAGCGGGATGGATCGGCAGGAGATCGGGCAGGCTGAAGCTGGCCGCTCTCTCAGCCGTACACGCCTCCAGGACTTTGCCCTGAACCCATATCCAGCTTTTCACATAACCGCTTTCACGGCCGAGAACGGCCACGCGGGTTTCCAGAACCTCGAGCGGATAGCCGATCCGGCAATTCCAGCCGATGTTCCGCAGATTAGGCTCATCGGGAAGAATCTGGGCGGTGAGCTTCTCCCAGCGTTCCCGCCGCGTCCAGCTATCCTGGTCCTGATAGGACGAGTCGATCATCGGGTCGCCGTAACCCTGAAGAACGCGCCAGGTTCGCGCACTGAACGGCTCCAGCGCGTAGCGGTCGATCGCTTCGGCGAGCTTCCGGGGTTCGCAGGTGGTTTGTGAAACCGCAGGCGCCGCGATCGAGGCCAGCACGCAGAATGCCGTCACCAGTTGCTTCAGCATGCTCATCGCTCCATGTTCAAATCTCGACTTGCAGGCCATCATGGGCGGGCTCCACGTTGGCGGGCAGCTCGCGGCGCAGTGTAGCGTAATCCATGTCGACATGCATATTGGTGATGATGGCGCGGCGCGGCTTGATGCGGGCGATCCAGTCGAGCGTCTCGGGCAGACTCAGATGGCTCGGATGCGGCGTACGCTTCAAGGCATCGACAATCCACACATCAAGTCCGGCGAGTGCTGCCAGGCTGTCCGCAGGGACGCCGTTGAGGTCGGGCGTATAGGCGCAGCCGCCAATTCGGAACCCCAGCGCCTCGATCGAGCCGTGCTCGACCTTGAAGGGCAGGGCCTCCATGACGCCCCCTGCCCCTTCGATGGCCACGGTTTCGCCGGCGGTCATGCGGTGCAGATCGAGGATCGGCGGATAGTCGCTGCCGGGTGCGGTGTAAAAGCAATAGGCGAAGCGGCTCGTCAGCATCTGTCCGGTGAGTTCGTCGGCCCATACCGGAACCCGCCGGCGCTGACGGAGATAGAACGCCCGCAGTTCGTCGATGCCATGCGTATGATCGGCGTGCTCATGGGTGAACAGCACGGCATCCAGATTGCGCACCGAGGCCTGCAGCATCTGCTGGCGGAGATCGGGCGAGGTGTCGATCAGGATGCGCGTCGTGCCGGCGCGGACACGTTTTTCGATCATCACCGAACAGCGTAGGCGCCGGTTCCGGGGATTTTCCGGATCGCACGAGCCCCAGTCACCGCCGATCCGCGGCACGCCGCCCGACGATCCACAGCCGAGGATGGTGAGAACCGTGCTCACGCGGCTTCGGTGAAACGAGTTGGCATTGGCACCTTGGAAAACAGCCGAAAGAAATTGGCATTGGTGGCGAGTGCCATTTCGGCGGGCGTCACGTTTTTCACAGCCGCGAGCTGCTCCAGGGTCTTGACCACGAAAGCGGGCTCATTGGTCTTGCCCCGGTACGGCACGGGGGCGAGATAGGGCGCATCGGTTTCGACTAGCAGCCGGTCCATCGGAACGCCTTTCGCCACCTCCCGCAAATCCTCGGCATTCTTGTAGGTGAGGATGCCGGAAAACGACACAGTGGCGCCGAGCGCCAGGCCACGCCGCGCCAGTTCGGAACCGGAGGTAAAGCAGTGCAGCAGCGGCTGGAAGGCGCCCATTGCCATTTCCTCTTCCAGAATGCGCGCCGTATCGGCCTCGGCCTTGCGGCTGTGGATCACCAGCGGCAATCCGGTTTCGCGCGCCGCCGCGATATGCAGGCGGAAGCCCTGCTCCTGCGCTTGGCGCGGGCTGAAATCATAGTGGTAGTCGAGCCCCGCCTCGCCGATGCCCACGACTTTCGGATGCCGCGCCAGTTCGACAAGCTCAGCCACCGTCACATCGAGCTCTTCATGCGCGTGGTGCGGATGCGTGCCGATAGTGCAGAAAACATTGGCATTTTCCTCGACGATCCTGAGAAGTCTTGGAAACTGCCGGACCCGCGTGGAGATCGACAGCATGAGCCCAACACCCGCCGTCTCCGCATGGGCCAGCACCTCGGGCAGCCGGTCGGCCAGCCCCTCGTAGTCGAGGTGGCAATGACTGTCGACGATCAGCATGACTCAGGCTCCGGGAAGGGTTTCCCCCTCCTCCACATAGCGTGGAAAGATCGGCGCCGGTGCCGGCAATGGCGTTCTGGACACCAGCTTGACCCCCATGGAAGCGAAGGACCGGGAGTTTGGCGGAACCGCTAGCAGGTCCAGAAGTTTCGCCGCCGCACCCGGCATGTAAGGCTGGATGAGCAGGCCGATCACTCGCAGGACATCCGCTGTCACATAGAGCACGGTCGCCATCCGTGCCGTATCGGTTTTCTTCAACGCCCACGGTTCCTGGCCGGCGAAATAGCGGTTGGCGTCGGCCACCACTTTCCAGATCGCATCGAGAGCCCGATTGATTGCGTAAAGATCGTGCTGGACCCGGGTTTCCGCGAGCAGCGCATCGGCGGCGGCCACAATTTCGCGGTCGGCATCGTGAAGCGCGCCACAATCGGGAACCAGCCCGCCGCAATTCTTGGCGATCATCGACAGCGAGCGCTGCGCCAGGTTGCCGAGATCATTGGCAAGGTCGGCATTGATCCGGGCAACGATCGCCTCGTGGCTGTAATTGCCATCCTGGCCGAAGGGCACTTCGCGGAGGAAGAAATAGCGCAACGGATCGACGCCGTAGCGCGCCACGAGATCGGCGGGCGCCACCACATTGCCGACCGATTTCGACATTTTCTCGCCACGGCTGAACAGGAAGCCATGCACCACGATCTGCCTCGGCACGGGGAGCTTCGCCGACATGAGAAAGGCCGGCCAGTAGATCGAATGAAACCGCGTGATGTCCTTGCCGATGACATGGGCATCCGCCGGCCAGAATTTCGCGCGCGGGCGCGCGGCATCGGGGAAGCCCGTCGCGGTGATGTAGTTGGTCAGCGCATCGACCCAGACATACATCACATGGCGCGGATCGTCCGGCACCGGAATGCCCCAGTCGAAGGTGGTGCGGCTGATCGACAGGTCGTTGAGCCCGCGTTTGACGAAAGCCACGATCTCGTTGCGATAGTGTTGCGGTGTCACGAAATCGGGATGCTTTTCGTAATGCGCCAAAAGGCGATCGGCATAGGCCGAAAGCCGGAAGAAATAGCTCTCCTCCTCCACCCAATCGACGGGAGCTCCAGACTTCACGGTGAATTTCCGGCCGTCGCGCTCCTCGATCTCGTCCTCGTCGAAATAGGCCTCGTCGCGCACCGAATACCAGCCGGCATATTTGGACAGGTAGATGTCGCCATTGGCCGCCATGCGCCGCCAGATGTCCTGCACCGCCAGTTTGTGCCGTGCTGAAGTGGTGCGCACGATATCGTCGACGGGCGATCCCAGAAGCTCGCCCATCGCCTCGAACTGCGCCGCGGTACGATCCGCAAGTTGAAGCGGCGTCAGGCCCTCTTTCGCGGCGGTTTGCTGCATCTTCTGGCCATGTTCGTCCATGCCGGTGACGAACAGCACGTCATAGCCGTCGAGACGCTTGAAGCGCGCCATGACGTCGGTGGCGATCCGCTCATAGGCATGCCCGATATGGGGAGCGCCATTGGCATAGGGGATGGCGGTCGTGATGAAGTAGGTCTTCTGCATGCATGCCGTTTCTGTGAAGGATCAGGCGGCCTTGAGGGCCTCATCGAGCAGCGTCAGCGCATCGATCACCGTCTGCCGCCGGTCGAGGTTTAGGGCATCGGCAAGCTGAATGGAATGGCTGATCTCCGCATGGGCCTTGGCCAGTTCCGCGCCACCACCATTCCGCGCCGCGTCCCGGGCGCGATCCGCCGTCCACCGGCTGAGCAGATCGAAGAAGATGGCGAAGTCGGAGCCCGCATCGCGTGCCGCGAAGCCGTTGGCGATTTCGATCATGGCGGATGGCTTCAGCCGGGATTGGCTCTGGAAACTCTCGAACGCCGTGGCACCCTTGGAGCCGAGAAGTTCAAGAGCCCGGCCCGGGCTTCCGCGCGAGAGGCCGGCGACGGCACTGAAATCCCGCTCGCCGTCAACAACCTCGTGCAACACCCGGACTGTATCGGCGTTCGATAACGGTGACAGAGTGATGTGCAGGCAACGCGATCTGATGGTGGACAGCAGTGACCCCGGACGATGGCTCACCAGCAGGAAAACACACTTTTGCGGGGGCTCCTCGATGCTCTTGAGCAGGGCATTCGCGGATGCGTCGTTCAGATCATCCGCGGCATCGACAATGACGATCCGCCAGCCCCCGGCGGCGGCGGTCAATCCGACGAGTTCGACGGCCCGGCGGGCGTCGGCCACGATGATTTCGCTTTTGACCTTCTTGTTCTTGGTGTCGTAAGCCGGCTCCACCACCAGGAGATCGGGGTGGGCTCCCGCCGCCACCTGATGCGACACGGCACTCTCGGGTGCCACATCGAGCGAGGCCGTCGGGCCGGGGTCCGGATGCTGCATCAGGAATCGCGCAAACCGATAGGCCAGCGTCGCCTTGCCGATGCCGCGCGGGCCGCCGATCAGCCAGGCGTGATGCAGTTTGCCGGAGCGATGCGCCGTGAGCAGCAGGTTTTCGGCCGTCTGATGTCCGACAAGGCCGTGCCGCCGCCGAGGGTGCCAGGCCAGGTCACGGGGATCGCCCTCCTCCGCCACTACAGCAAGTCCCTGACATGCCGCCACACCGCGTCCGAGACAGTCTCCACCCTCTGGCTGGCATCGATCACCCGGCAACGCTCCGGCTCGCGCCGCGCAATATCGAGAAAGCCTTGGCGAAGTTTTTCATGGAAGTCGCGGCCCTTGCGCTCGAAACGATCCTCATGGGAGTTGGCGCGGCCGCCGGCGCGGGCAAGTCCGAGGTCCACATCGAGATCGAAAATCAATGTCATATCCGGCCGCGTCGGTCCCACGATGCTGTGTTCCAATTCGTCGATGAGCTGCATCCGGCCGCCGCCGGCGTAGCCCTGATAGGCGCGGGTCGAATCCATGAAGCGATCGCACAGCACCACGGCGCCACGCTCCAGCGCCGGGCGGATGACCCGGCCCAGATGCGAATCGCGCGCCGCATAATTGAGCAGCGCCTCGGCCTCGGCCGACCAGCGCCCGACATGTCCGGTCACCAGCAATGCGCGGATCGCTTCGGCTTCCACGGTGCCGCCGGGTTCGCGCGTCACCACGACGTCGTGCGTTCCGCCCAGCCTTTCGGAAAGCAGCTTCACTTGCGTCGACTTGCCCGCCCCTTCGCCGCCCTCGAACGTGATGAACCTTCCAATCACCGGTCATCCGCCGAAGATCATGATCAGCACACTGTCCAAGGCCCGGCTGAACATCGAGTCGGTTGCTTCGACCGCCGCAGCGGTCTCGACCGGAATTTCGGCGACCGCATTGCCGCTCACCAGGAAGCGCACATAGCCGACCGTCTCGCCAGCCTTCACCGGCGCCATCAAGGGACCGGTATAGGTGAGCTTGACCTCGACCGCCGCCTGTTCCTGGGGCGCCAGCGCGATCTTTACGGCCTCGGGCGTCACCAGGTCGACCCAGTTCTGCTGGCCTCCCCACACCCTCGCCCGGCTCACTTTGTCGCCCTTGGCATAGACATCGATGGACTTGAACTGCCGGAACCCCCAGTCGAGCAGTTTCTGCGCTTCCTGCTTGCGTTCGTTCAGCGTCTTCAATCCGGCGATCACCATCATCAGGCGGCGTCCGTCGCGCGTGGCGGA
>JANNSP010000367.1:0-3450 GCA_031402975.1 Hyphomicrobiales bacterium | reverse complement strand
CGCGACCAGTTGATCGAAGTGCCGATGACGCATGAGGGGATCGGCGAGAAGGCCGCCGAAGCGCGCGCCATCGAACTGCTCGAAGCGGTGCGCCTGCCCGATCCGCAACGCATCCTCAGTTCCTATCCGCATCAATTGTCGGGTGGACAGCAGCAGCGCGTCGTCATCGCCATGGCGCTTCTGTCGAAGCCCAAGCTCCTGCTGCTCGACGAGCCGACGACGGCGCTCGACGTGACCGTCGAAGCGGGCGTCGTCGAACTCATCAAGGACATTTCGAAGCGCTTCGGCACCTCGATGATCTATATCTCGCACAATCTGGGTCTCATCCTCGAAACCTGCGACCGCATCTGCGTCATGTATTCGGGCCAGTCAGTGGAGCTTGGCTCGGTCGCACAGGTGTTCGACGCGATGCGCATGCCCTATACGCGCGGGCTGTTCTCCTCCATCCCGCTGCCCGGCACCGACCGTTATTCGCATCCGCTGGTGCCGATCCGCGGGCAACTGCCGCTGCCCCGCGACCGTCCCATGGGCTGCACGTTTTCGCCGCGCTGCGATTTCTTCGAGGCCGGGCGTTGCGACAAGCGCATTCCGATGATCGCCGTCCGGGGCGATCCCGGCCACGAGGTGCGCTGCATCCGCTATGACGAGATCGACTGGGAACTGCATAGGCCCAAGGGCATCCAGAGCGAACCGATGGTGCCCGGCAAGGTGGTGCTGCAGATCCGCGACATGAAGAAATATTACGAGGTGCGCGACAATTCGATTGCCGCCTACCGCGCCGGCACCGGGCTCCGCTATGTCAAGGCCAACGAGAAGCTCGATTTCGAGGCGCGCGAGGCCGAAACCGTGGCGATCGTGGGCGAGTCGGGCTGCGGCAAGTCGACCTTCGCCAAGGTGCTGATGGGGCTTGAGCAGTCCTCCGGCGGCGACGTCATCATCAACGGCGTCGAAGTGGGCCGGATGCCGGTCAGGAAGCGCCCGGCCGGCATGATCTCCAGCCTGCAGATCGTCTTCCAAAATCCGTTCGAGACGCTCAATCCCAGTCACACCGTCGGCAGCCAGATCGGCCGTGTACTGAAGATCTTCGGCGTGGCCAAGACCCGCGACGAGATCGAGCGCAAGACCTTCGAGCTGCTTGAGCTGGTCAAGCTGCCGCGCGAATTCGCCGGCCGCAAGCCCCGCCAGCTCTCGGGCGGGCAGAAGCAGCGGATCGGCATCGCCCGCGCCTTCGGCGGCAACGCGTCGGTCGTCGTCGCTGACGAGCCGGTCTCGGCGCTTGACGTTTCGGTGCAGGCCGCCGTCACGGGATTGTTGACCGACATCCAGCGCCGCAAGCGCACCACCATGGTGTTCATCAGCCACGATCTCTCGGTCGTTCGCTATCTCGCCGACCGCATCATCGTCATGTATCTCGGCCGCATCATGGAGCAGGGCACGACCGAGCAGGTGTTCGCGCCGCCCTATCATCCGTACACGGAGGCTCTCCTTTCCGCCGTGCCCATCGCCGACACCTCGATCGTGAAGAAGCATATCGTGCTGAAGGGCGAACTGCCCTCGCCCATGAACCCGCCTCCCGGCTGCCCGTTCCAGACGAGGTGTCACCGCAAGATCGGCTCGATCTGCGAAACCGAACTGCCGCCGGTTCAGGAGCTCGCCCCGGGCCACAAGATCATGTGCCATCTGCCGGCTGAGGAACTTCGCGCCATGGAGCCGGTCTTCGCTATCGCGCCGAAACAGAAAACGGCCGCGACGGTGTAGTTCAAAGCGTCATCGCCAGCTTGCGGGCTTCGTAGATCGCCATGCTGGCGGTGCGGGCCTGGACCGTGTCGCCGATGGCGTGAATATTCCTTTCATCGGCGAGTTCGGACGACAGTTTTTCGTCGCGCTGGTTGGTGAGCGCCATCACCAGCGAGTCGAAATCGCGGTCCTCGGTGTCGCCGGTATAGAGGTTCATGATTTTCGCGGTGTTGCCGGTCCACGACACGAGCGCGCTGGCCAGGATCACCTCGATGCCGAGCTTGGCAAAACGCTCGCGCGTGGTGTCGCCGGTCATGCTGAGATCGAGCTGGCCCGCCGCCTTTTCCGACGCGGTGAGGATGGTCACGCGGTGGCGCTGCTGAGCCAGATGGATGGCGGTGCCCGATGCCGGCCACCAGCCGTTGAGGTCGTCGAGCAGCAGCACATTCGTTCCGGGCACCACTTTGCCTTCGAGGATGTCGTGCGCCGTGTGGACATTGTCGCTGCCGGCGCCGGGCATGCGATCCAAATGCGGGAAGGCGCGCTGGTAGCCGCTGCGGGTGGGAATGGAACCGGTGCACAGGATCACCTCGTCGGCGCCGGACTGGCGCACGTCCTCGGCGGTAAGCTCCGTTCGCAATTCCACCTTCACTTGCAGCTTCTGCAACTGCCCCTGATACCACGCAAGGAATCCGCCGACCTCGCCCCGCTCCGGCTGCCCCGCCGCCAGCCTGAACTGGCCGCCGAGCTCGCCTGTTTTCTCGACCAGCCGCACCTGGTGACCGCGTTCGGCCGCGACGCGGGCCGCTTCCAATCCCGCCGGGCCCCCGCCTACCACCAGAATTTTCTTGGGTTTCTGCGCGCGTTCGATGGTGTCACCATCCCACTGATGCTCACGCGACACGGACGGATTGACCAGGCACGAAATATAGTAGTCGCGGAACCTCCGCCCGATGCACAACTGGTTGCAGGAGATGCACGGGCGGATATCTTCCGCGCGCCCCTCCTTCGCTTTGTTGGCGAGATGCGGATCGGCGATCTGTCCACGGACGATCGACACCAGGTCGCTCTTGCCTTCGGATAAAACCTTCTCGGCATTGGCCGGAGTCTTGACGCGCGCTTCCATGGTGACCCGGGCGTGCTTGACCACCGACTTGAAAGCCGCCGCATCGTCGCGGCCGAGCAGCATGTTAAAATGGAAGCTCGGCACGATCTTGGAAAACTGGTTGAGATAGCTGCCGGTGCCGACCGAATAGTAATCGACAAGCCCGCGTTGGTCGAGCCAGCTCACGATCTCCTGCTTGCCTTCGAGCGAAACACCGCCCGGATAAAGCTCGCCGCCCGAAATCGTCATGCCGATGATGAAATCGTCGCCCGCCATCTTGCGGATGCGGCTCGCGACCTCGACGGTGAAGCGGAGACGGTTTTCGAGCGAGCCACCCCACCGGTCAGTGCGCTTGTTGGTGAGCGGCGACCAGAACTGATCGATCAGGCAGTTGTAGCCGGCGAACAGGTCGACGCCGTCGAAGCCCGCATCACGGTCGCGCCGCGCCGCTTCGACGAACGCCTCGATCAGTTCCTCGATCTCCGCCTCGGTCATGGCGTGGCTGCCCCATGGATCGTGGAACGACGGCACGCCCGACGGCGACCAGTAAGGCTCCCAGCTGTTGTCCTGATCGCCGTGCCCGCCGACATGATAGATCTGGTGGATCA
>JANNSP010000366.1:0-3222 GCA_031402975.1 Hyphomicrobiales bacterium | reverse complement strand
GTTGGTTCTCGGGAAGCGAGCGGCAAGCGAGGGCGATGACGACGGCGTTGTCGCCGGACAGCAGCAGGTCGATCCAGATGATCTGGCCAACAGCGAGCATATAGGCCGGTGAAAGTTCCATGTGACTCCGCTGCTGTTTTGGCGAAAATGGGGGCAGGGCGCTCGCTTGGCAAGCGTAAAACCGGCCAATCCGCTGTTTATCTTGGTTGGCGCTTCGTGCTATGGGGTCGCATTGCGGTCACGTTCCGGCCGGACAACCGGTCACGACGATCAACAAGGGAAACATCATGAAAAAGCTACTCCTCGCCTCGCTCCTGGCCTTGGGCCTCGCGGCGCCGGCCGCCCATTCCGCGAAAGAAGGCGTCAAGATCGGCGTGCTCACCTGCCATATCGAAGGCGGCATCGGCTTCATCGTCGGCTCGTCCAAGGCGGTCGATTGCGTGTATCAGCCGGCCGGCGGAAACCGCGCGGAGGACTATGAAGGCCGCATCAGCAAGCTCGGCATCGACATCGGCGTCACCGGCGATACGGTCGTCGTATGGGCGGTGTTCGCGCCGGGCAAGGTGAAGAAGGGGGCACTCGAAGGCACCTATGGCGGCGCCTCGGCCGAAGCCACCGTGATCGCCGGGCTCGGCGCCAATGTGCTGATCGGCGGGTCCGATCGCTCGATCAATCTCCAGCCGCTCAGCATCCAGGTCCAGACCGGCCTCAACATCGCCGCCGGCATCGCGGGGTTGCGCCTCGATTACGTCGGCGGCTGACCGGGCGATTCGTTTGCTCTTGCCGCTGTTCAAGAAGCGGTTCAGATTAACCTCACTGGATCCATTCGAGTTCCAGTGAGGCCATCGCCATGGAGCGCAAGCTCACCACCATTCTGGCCGCCGATGTCGTGGGTTACTCGGCGCTCATGGAGGCTGACGAGGCGGGGACCCATGAGCGGCTGAGAGCGAGCCGCAAGGACCTGTTCGAGCCCGCCATCGCCCATCATCATGGCCGGGTTTTCAAACTGATGGGCGACGGGCTGCTGGCCGAATTCGGTTCGGTGGTCGACGCGGTCGAATGCGCGGTGTCGCTGCAGCGCGGCCTCGCCGAACGCAACGCCCATGCGCCCGACGGCCAGCGCTTCCAGATGCGCATCGGCATCAATCTGGGCGAGGTCATCGTCGAGGGTGACGACCGCTATGGCGAGGGCGTCAACATCGCGGCCAGACTCGAGCAACTGGCGGAACCGGGCGGAATCTGCGTCTCGGCCAAGGTGGCGAGGGAAGTCGAGAAGAAACTCGCCTTCGGCTTCGAATCGATGGGCGCGCAGAAGGTCAAGAACATCGCCGAGCCGGTTGACGCCTATCGGGTCAATCTCCAGGACGTCAAGGCAGCCGGCGCCGGCGTGGCTCCGTCTTCGAAACCGCGGTTGCGGCCGCTGGCGCTAACTCTTGCCGCGGCAACTCTGGTGCTGATCGCGGCGATTTACGGGTTCACGCAATGGTCGGGGACGAGCGGTCCGCCGCTTCCGGACCGGCCCTCGATCGCGGTTCTGCCGTTCGAAAACCTGAGCGACGATCCGCAGCAGGCCTTCTTCGCCGACGGCATGGCCGAAGACCTGATGACCGACCTGTCGCGTCTGTCCGGCCTGTTCGTGATCGCCCGCAATTCGTCTTTCGCCTATCGGGGCAAGGCCATGGACTTGCGCCAGGTGGCGCGTGAACTCGGCGTCCGCCACATCCTCGAAGGCAGCGTGCAGCGGGTGGGCACCCAGGTTCGCATCAACATCCAGCTTATCGACGGAGCAACCGGCGCGCACCAATGGGCCGAACGCTATGACGGGACGCATGCCGACATCTTCGCGCTTCAGGACAGGGTCACCAAGGCCGTGGTGGAGGCGTTGGCGGTGCAACTCACGGGGGCCGAGAAAGCGGTGCTCGGGCAGCGCGACACGGCAGTGCCAGCGGCCTACGACGCGTTCCTGCGCGGCTGGGAACATTACCGGCTCACCACGCCCGAGGACTACAAAAAGGCGATCCCGTTTTTCGAGCAGGCAATCAAGCTTGATCCGGACTACGGACGGGCGCACGCCGCGCTTGCCATGGTTTATTTCCGCAGCTTCGAGCAGCGCTTGAGCGGCGGCCTGGGCATGTCGACCGACGCGGCTTTCAGGAAGGCCCGCGACCACTACAATCTCGCCAAGGTCCGTCCGACATCCACTTCGCATCAGGTGGCGGGCAACATCTCGCGCGAGCGCGGCTGGTACGACGATGCGCTGAAGGAGTTTGAAGCGGCGATAGCACTCGACCCCAGCGATTCGTTGAGTTACGCCGACCAAGCCTACACCATGATCTGGGCCGGCCGCTCCGCCGAGGCGGAAGCGGTGATCGAAAAGGCCATGCGGCTCGATCCGCTCTTCCCGCCGATCTTCCTGTTTTACCAGGGATTGGCGGAGTTTGCGCAGGATCGTTTCGAGCAGGCGGAGAAGACCCTTGAGGAGGCGGTGAAACAGAACCCCGGCCTGCCGCTGCCGCGGCTTTATCTCGCCTCAACCTATGGCCATCGCGGCAAGGTGGACGAGCTGGTCGCCATGGTACGGGAATACAACGCGGCGCGGGTGAGACAAGGCGACACGCCTTTCGCCATGCTTGAATTGCGGCCCTCCCTGAGTTCTGACGCGCTCAAGGTTCCGGAGAATGCGAAGCTCACCGCCGGGCTGGCTCCAGCCAAAATACCCTTGGATTACGATGCGGTGGACTTTGAGAGCTGGAAATTGAACACGGCCGAGATCGACGCGCTGGTTTTCGGTCATCGCCTGCATGGGCGTTACATCGCAACCGGTCTGGAACACGGGGCGTCGGTGGCGGCCGATGGCACGGCCCTGCTACACGGCAACTGGGGCAAGGGCAGCGCCATGGCGCGCGTCGATGGCGCCCGGCTGTGTTTCGACATGACCACCACGTCGACATGTGGCCCCATTCTCAGAATTCCTGGTGGAACGCGTGCTATGGAAAACGAATATATGTGGTTTACTCCGTGGTGGCATACGTTCTCGCAGGTGGATTGAGCCGCGCGAAGCCACCCCATCAACAACCCCCTTGCCAACATTTCGTTTCGGCGCAAGCATGGCCGTTTCAGGGAACCGCCGCGGCATGAGAAGGGCGGTCCCTCGCAGCGAAAACCAATGGGAGGATTTGCCATGGATACAACCGGTGCCAGACGAGTGGCGGGCTCGCGGTG
>JANNSP010000365.1:0-5086 GCA_031402975.1 Hyphomicrobiales bacterium | reverse complement strand
TCAGGCCGAGCCAGGGAAACACCCCGGCCGAAATGGTTTGAATGAGGACAGCGACGACGGCGAGTGCTATCGCCACGATCTGGGCCGGACGGAAGCGTTCGCCGAGGAAAAGATAGCCAGCCACCACGTTCATCAGAGGGTTCATGAAATAACCCAGGCTCGATTCGAGCGTGCGGCCCTGCTCGATCGACCACACATAGAAGCCCCAGTTGAAAACGATGAGGGCGGAAGTCAGCGCCAGCACGGCCAGCACTTTAGGTTTCGCAAACACCGCGAGAATGTCGCGATGCTGGTTCAGGTACCACACGATGAAACCGGCGATGGGGAGAGACCACAGGCCCCGATGCACCGCGATCTCGGCCGGCGAGATATGGCGGATCATCCCGAAATAAACCGCCATGCCGCCCCACACGAGATGCGCCATTATGCTGAGGGCGACACCCTTTTCGGCATTGCTCATGGCGCGGACGGCGGAAGGAAATTCGGTGACCGACATGGGAGCCAGATAGAGGCTTCGGGTGCAACGCACAAACGGCGGCTCGGCATGGGTCGCATGAGCTTGCCGCATGTCATGATGAAAAGGGGCTTAACAGCTCATTCCGCCGATGCGCCTTCGCGCACGAGCTTGTAGGTGATCGAGTCGGAGAGCGCCTGGAACGAGGCTTCGACGATGTTGGGGGAGACGCCCACGGTGAACCAGCGGTTGCCTTTGCCGTCGCGGCTTTCGATCAAAACCCGGGTCGTGGCGCCCGTGCCGCCATTGAGGATGCGGACCTTGTAATCGACGAGTTCGAGGTCGGCGATATGGCGCTGGTATTTGCCGAGGTCCTTGCGGAGCGCCACGTCGAGCGCGTTGACCGGGCCGTTGCCTTCGCCGGCATTGAGATAGACCTCGCCGTCGATCCTGACTTTCACCACCGCTTCCGACATCATCTCAGCGCCGCGCTCCTCGACGATGACGCGGAACGACAGCACGTCGAAATATTGCGGCACCGAGCCGAACGTCCGGCGGGCCAGCAGTTCGAACGAAGCGTCGGCGCCGTCATAGGCGTAACCTTGCGCCTCGCGCTCCTTCACATCGCGGAGCAGCGCGTCGAGGCGGGAGTCGTCCTTGGCGATGTCGAGACCGATGCGCTTCAGTTCGGCGGCGAGATTGGATTTGCCCGACTGGTCGGACACCAGCATGCGGCGGCGGTTGCCCACGGTCTCGGGCGGCACATGCTCGTAGGTTTCGGGCTCCTTGACGATGGCCGAGGCATGAATGCCGGCCTTGGTGGCAAACGCGCTTTTGCCAACGTAGGGCGCCTGCGCATTGGGCGCGCGGTTGAGCAATTCGTCGAAGGCGCGCGAAACATGCGCGAGGTTCTTCAGCTTCTCGTCGCCGACGCCTGTGTCGAACCGCTCGCGATAGGATTTCTTCAAGACCAGCGTCGGGATGATCGACACCAGATTGGCGTTGCCGCAGCGCTCGCCGATGCCGTTGAGCGTGCCCTGGATATGGCGGACCCCGGCATCGACGGCGGCGAGTGAGTTGGCAACCGCGTGCTCGGTGTCGTTATGGGCGTGGATGCCGAGATGGTCGCCCGGCACCGATTTCGTCACGGTACGGACGATCTCGGAAATCTCCGATGGCAGCGTGCCGCCATTGGTGTCGCACAACACGGTCCAGCGGGCACCCGCCTCGTAGGCGGCTTTGGCGCAAGCGAGCGCGTAATCCGGATTGGCCTTGTAGCCGTCGAAGAAATGCTCGCAGTCGACCAGCACCTCGCGGCCCTTCTTCGCGGCGGCCTCGACCGAGGAACGGATCGCCTCGATGTTCTCCGCATTGGTGCATTGGAGCGCCACCCGCACATGATAGTCCCAGGCCTTGGCGACAAAGCAGATGGCCTTGGCATGCGCGTTCAGCAAAGTCTGGAGCCCGGCGTCGTTGGACACCGAACGGCCCGGCCGCCTGGTCATGCCGAAGGCGGTGAAAGTGGCGCGGGTCTGGCGTTCCTCGCCGAACAGCGCCGTGTCGGTCGGATTGCCGCCCGGATAGCCGCCCTCGATATAGTCGATGCCAAGACCGTCGAGCATGGCGATGACCGCGAGCTTGTCCTCGAGCGAGAAATCGACGCCGGGAGTCTGCTGCCCGTCGCGCAGCGTCGTGTCGAAAAGATAGAGCCGCTCGCGGGTCATGGTTTCAACTCTTGTGGAAGGGCGCGAAGATCACGCGGCGTTTCGGAATCTATTTCGCCCACGAGCGCCGGTTTCAAATCGTATCTGTCGACGATCGACTCAAGCGCCGCCACCGCGTCGGCGTTGATGCCCCAGTCCTGCATGACGCGGGCGAAACTTCTGGTGGTCATCAGCGTCACCGGAAAATCACTGTCCATGAACAGCGCCGCCACGCGCTTGTCTTCGTAAACGACGATCGCCTCGCCGGCCAGTTGCGGCAACCAGCGCTCGACGAATTCGCGCAAGGCCAGTTCGCCGGAATTCCTGAGCGAGCTTTTCAAGAGCGCATCTTCTTCCGCCGTCCGCTGCTTTGATTTCAATGCGTCGATACCGGCGCCATAGACTGTTTTCACATGGGAGATCGCGTCGCCCATGCTTTCGATCCAGCGCCAGATTTCATCGGCATACGGTTTCGAACGATCACCGCACACCTCGTCCATCACGCGGTCCACCAGCACGATCCGGCGATTGAGCACTTTCACCGTGCCCAGCAATCCCGCAGCCGCGAGACGAATGAGAGGTCCAGCATCGGCGACGATGATCGGCTGGCGCCCGGCACGTGTCATCATGGCCTCACAGCAAGCCGCCCATTTTGAGCAGCAGGTAGACCGCGACCACGAGCAGGATGAGTTTCAGCGCGACGTAGCTGCGCCAGTGCTTCTGGAACGGCAGATTGTCGTGCCAGGATTTCTTGATCGGGGCTTTCATCTCTTGACCTCCCACGTCGTGGTGCCGTCCTTGTTGTCCATGATGGCGACGCCGAGCTTTGCGAGTTCATCGCGGATGCGATCGCTCTCGTCCCAATTCCTCGCCCTGCGCGCGGCGAGGCGAGCGGCGACGAGCGCTTCAACATTCTGAGTATCCACTCCGGCCGCCCTGCTGACAAACCACACCGTTTTGGCCTTATAAAGCAGTCCGAGAAGATTAGCGCTTGCCGTCAGTTTTCGCTTGAGTACGATTTGCTCGAAACCACTGGCGAGTTTGATTTTGGTACGGATGTCATTCAAGGCCTTGAGCGCAGCAGGTGTGTTCAGGTCGTCCTGCAGGGCGTCAAGCACGCCGCTATCCAGATCACCGTGAGTGGAGTAATCGTCGGCTCGAAGTCTATAGAATTCGTCCAGGGCATCATTTGCCGACAGCAGACTCGCGTTTGTCCAGTCGATCGGCTGGCGATAATGCGTTCGCAGCATGTTGAAACGCACGGCTTCGCCCGGCCAATCCTTAAGCACTTCATGTATCGTCACGAAATTTCCCAGGCTTTTGGACATCTTCTGACCCTCCACCTGGAGGAAGCCGTTGTGCATCCAGACCTTCGCCATCTCGCTAGTGCCAAGAGCGCATCTGGATTGGGCTAACTCGTTTTCGTGGTGGGGGAAGATCAAGTCCAGGCCGCCGCCGTGGATGTCGAAGACCTCGCCGAGGTAGCGCTTGCTCATGGCCGAGCATTCGATGTGCCAGCCCGGTCGCCCGAGTCCCCAAGGGCTGTCCCAGCCTGGTTCGTTTCCACTTGAAAGTTTCCACAACACGAAATCGGCCGGGTGGCGCTTGTGCGGCTCGACGGCGACGCGGGCGCCCGCCTGCTGCTCGTCCAGATTGCGGTGGGAGAGCGCGCCGTAGTCCGCCATCGAAGTGACATCGAACAGCACTTCGCCACCGGCTTCATACGCGTGCCCGCGCCTCAGCAGTGTACCGATCATGTCGATCATCTGCGGAATGTTGGCGGTGGCGCGGGGTTCGTGCGTCGGCTCAAGGCAGCCTAGCGCTTTCACGTCTTCGTCAAACTGCCGTGCCGTCGCCTCGGTGACACGCGCGATCGCCTCGTTCAGCGGCAGATCGGGATGATCGCGGAGCGCCCGCGCGTTGATCTTGTCGTCGACGTCGGTGATGTTGCGGACATAGGTGACGTGGTTTTCGCCGTAGAGATGGCGGAGCAGGCGGAACAGCACGTCGAAGACGATGACGGGCCTGGCATTGCCGATATGGGCGAAGTCATAGACGGTGGGGCCGCACACATACATACTCACGTTCGAGGGATCGTGCGGCGTGAACTCGTCATTGCGGCGGGTCAGCGTGTTGTAGAGGCGCAACGGCATACGGGTCTCCGGGGCTGCCGGCCCGGGAAACGCTTAAAGTTTTGTCAAGTCAAGCGGCGCCCAGCCAGCGGTCTAATGCTAGAAGCGGATAATAATGCCGCAACAGTTAACGGCAGGGTGGCGGGCGGGGCTCATTGTCCACGCAACATGCGGGAACCGGGGTCTAACGTCAAGGGCGCGGGGCCAAACGCAAAAAAGTGCCGCCCGAAGGCGGCACCGTGTGTTGAGGTCCGGCTGGTTACTGCGCCGGGCAGTTCTTGTTGACGCTCGGATCGCAGGCGCGGGCCTTCCGGCGCTGGGCAGGAGCTTCCTTCTTGCGCTGGACCGGCTTTTCGGCGGCCTGGCGCCTGCGCTCGACTGCAGGCTTCTTGGCCCGCTGTTCGTTAACTTGGCGGACCGGCTTGGCGCGGCGCTGTTGCTGCGCCGTCCTCGCCTTCTTGGCGGCGCGAGTATCATCGCCCTTCTCGACCACGATCGGCTTCTTCCGGCGCTGCTTGACGGGCTTGCCTTCCGGCTGCTCATCGCCCTGCTTGGCCTGCTGCGGCGGTTTCTTCCGCCGGTCGGCCCGAACCTGCTTGCCGCCCTGCGGCGGCTCATCGCCCTGCGCCGCCTTCTGCTTCCTGCGGTTGGCCGGAACGCCCTGTTCTTCCGGCTGGCCCTCGGCGGCCCGCCGATCGCCCTGGGCGGCCTTGCCGCTGCGGCGCACTTCCTTGACCTGCTTCACCTTGTCCGGCTTGCGGTCGCGCTCGGGGCGGACTTCATCATTGAACACCGTG
>JANNSP010000364.1:0-3244 GCA_031402975.1 Hyphomicrobiales bacterium | reverse complement strand
GCCGCCGACTGGGCGCCGAGGGGCGTCACGGTGAACGCCATCTGCCCCGGCCTGTTCATGACGGAACCCAATGTCGAATGGGCCAAGCACCACCCGGAGGTGATCGAAACCTTCATCAAATCCGTGCCGATGGGCCGCACCGGGGAACCGGAAGAGATCGGCCCGCTGGCGGTGTATCTGGCGTCACCGGCGTCCAGCTACGTGACGGGAGCGGCGTTTGTGATCGATGGCGGGTATACGTTGTGGTAGGCTGTCAGGCGGCGAAACCGGTGGTCAAACAGCCAGCTTGCCGGGACGGTCCGGTATTGGCAAGCAAGGGAGACCGCCCGGCTTTTTGCTTCAAATGGCTGGCGGAACAAGCACGATTTTTCCGACATGTCTTTTCGACAGGAATTCCTCTTGCGCTAGGGCGATGTCACGGAGCGGATACTGCCTTGCAACGACCGGCTTGATTTCACCCATTTCGAGGTAGCCCACGAGGTCGGGGAAAACCTGGGCGTCCTGCGCGGTGCAGCCATACAAGGTCAAATCCTTGAGATAGAGCTTGCGCAGGTCCAGATCGACGATGGGTCCGGCAATTGCGCCCGATACCGCATAGCGGCCCCTGGGTTTCAGAACATCCAGCAATTCCGGCCATTGCGGACCGCCCACCACGTCAATGACCACATCCATGCTGTTGGCGCCCAATTCGCGCGTTACAGGGGAACCCCTGTCGATACACTGGGCGGCGCCCGCCGATCGCAACGCGGCGAATTTTGCGGACGCGGCAATCGCCGTAACCCGGGCCCCGCGGCGGTTTGCCAGCTGAACCGCGGCAATGCCGACATTCCCCGACGCTCCGGTGACGAGAACGCTCTCTCCGGCGGCCAGCCGCGCGCGGCTCAACAGATTCTCCGCCGTGGCAAAGGCGCAAGGCACGGCGGCCAGTTCGGCATCGGTCAGGCCGCATTCGACGCGATAGGTGTCGGCGGAAGGAACCGCCACATATTGCGCGAAGGCGCCATCGCGCTCCGACCCAAGCCACGGCGTGAACGATCCCTGCCGCAAAGACCGGAGACAGCTCTGAACGATCACCCTATGACCAATTCGGTTGGCGTCGACATTGGCGCCCACGGCCACGATTTCCCCGCACACATCGGCTCCCTGAATGCGTGGGAACGAAAGGCCGCCTCCCGTCCAATCGCCATCGGCCGGGGATTGGTCCCCAGCCGTGGCTTCGGCCGTGCCGGCGTTCGTCGTGGCTGAATACCAGCCGATGCGCGTATTGATGTCAGTGTTGTTGAGGCCCGCCGCCAGCACCCGGATCAGAACCTCATCCGGCTGCACGTCCGGGACCTGGGCCGCCTCGGTGTAGATGAGCTTGTCCGGTCCGCCGTGACCTATGAGGTGAACGGCCGCCATGAATTTGGGAATGGGCACGTTACCAGATCATCCATTGGCTACGCTGCGCGCAGGGGCCGGGTCCGCCAAAGCAATCCGCTAAACTCTGCACTTCTCATAACTCCCCATCCACGGCCTGAGCCTCTCGAACTCCGCGCTTGCCGCGATCACGTCGGCGTCGGCGTAGCGTTTGCCTACAATCTGCATGCCGACCGGCAGGCCATCGGCCAGTCCGGCTGGAACAGTGGCGGCGGGGTTTCCGGTGTAGTTGATGAGATAGGTCATGCACCAGCCGATGAGGCGGTTGATGGGGTCGCCGTTGATCTCCGCCGGACCAATGGTGTTGCCGTCGGTGGCGTTCTTGACAGCGAGGCAGGCCAGCGTCGGCGACACCAGGTAGTCGTAACGGTCTAGCACGACACGTAGCGCGTCGAAGACCTGGCTCCGCATCGCGGTGTCGGCGATGAGATCGGTCACCTTCATATTGCGGCCGATCTCGTCCCAGTGCCAGAATTCGGGCGGCATGTCGCCGTGGTGATCGCGCCTGATGTCGATGCCTTGACGCCGGAAGCCTTCAAGGGCCGCCACTTGCTTGGGTGCGATGAAGCGGCACCACGCGTCGCTCAACTCCATATGCGAATGGCGGATGTCGATCTTCACCTCCTCGACATGGGCGCCCGCTTCCTCGAAGGCCTTGACCGCCTTGTCGACCACGGCGACGACGCGCGGATCGACGGGGAAGATGCCGTAGTCGCGGGTGTAGGCGATCTTCTTGCCGCGAATGGAGGAGCGCAGCGCGCCGAGAAAATCGACGCTGCCTTCGATGGCATAAGGATCGCGCGAGTCGTAGCCGGCGAGTGCCGCCATCGCCAGGGCCCCGTCCTCGACGGTGCGGGTGATCGGGCCTTCGAAGATGAAGGGGATGTTGCCGCTGAAGGCGTCGGGCCTGGTCACCAGCGGCACGCGGCCGAAGGCCGGCTTGTAGCCAAACACGCCGCACCATGACGAAGGGATGCGGATCGAGCCGCCGCCGTCGGTGCCCTCGCACAGCGGCAAGAGACCTGCGGCGACCGCTCCGGCGCTGCCGCCCGAGGAGCCGCCGGTATTGCGAGTGAGATCGAAGGGGTTCTTCGACGGGCCGAACAGGTAGTTGTCGCAGGTGCCGCGGAAGCCGAAGACCGGGCTGTTGGTCTTGCCCAAAATGATGGCGCCGGCCTTTTCCATGCGCTCGGCCCACATGCAGTAGATATTCGTCTTGTAGTCTTTCAGCGCGCGCACGCCGCCGAAACTGGTGACCCAGCCGGGCTTGAAGTCGAAGCAGTCCTTCATGGCGACCGGCACGCCGTGCAGCGGCCCAAGCTGGTCGCCGCGCATCACCGCCGCTTCCGCCTTCTTCGCCTCCTTCCGCGCATCCTCGTAGCCGAAGATGATAAGCGCGTTGATTTTCGGGTTGTGCTTCTCGATTCGGGCGATGGCCTGATCCACCACCTCGACGGGGGAAATCTCTTTTGAGCGGATGCGGGCCGCGAGCGATGCGGCGGATTCGGTCTTCGCCAGATTTTCTGCAGCCGCCATGGTGTCCTCCTTGAGTGGTTCAGTCCGATAGTCTTGCCATTACCGAGCGGATGGCGGCAAGCGAGGTTTCGGGCCGGTCGAATTCGGGCGGGCGCAACTCGCCCCCCATGAACACGTGGTCTCTGCGAAACCGCATGGCGCTTGACGTTGTATCGAGTGCGGCGAAATGAATTTCGCTTGGGCTCGCCACGGCGACGATCCGCTCCACATTGCGGGGCGTGATGCCGCCGCCGGGCATGACGATGATGCGATCTTTTGCGCGGGCGATGAGTTGGGTTATGAGCGGCAG
>JANNSP010000363.1:0-5586 GCA_031402975.1 Hyphomicrobiales bacterium | reverse complement strand
GCCGAGGGCTGGCTCTATGTGGCAGCGGTCAAAGACCTGTTCTCGCGGCGTGTCGTTGGCTGGTCGATGAGCGCTTCAATGACGGCACAACTCGTGACCGATGCCCTTCTCATGGCGATCTGGCGGCGCGGCAAACCCAATGCCCTGCTGCATCACTCGGATCGTCTCGCAGCCCTTCAGCCCATAGCAGGCTGGCCCTTAGGCATGGGCACTGCCATAGGCTTCGAGAATGCCACTGCGATGGAGGAAGTTATGAACCAGGCTGTCGACGACAATCATCGACCGGCCGACCCTCACCCATCTAGGCCTCTGTCTGCCGCCGGCGATCAGGAGAGAGGCGAGGCTCATGGAGATCAGCTTCGGCCCGATCCCGAAGATCGGCTTGAAGGTCTTGATCAGGGACCGTCGGCCTAACCTCTCAAACTCGCCTCCATCCTCGAGACCCGCGTCAGCTAGGGCCTTGTCAATGAACCGGACCAGGTCGCCTTTGCACACATCCCGGATGAACAGGAACAAGGACAAGGCCAGTTGATTGAGGTCTCCCTTTCGAAGTGGAAGCCGGGGGACGACGCAAGTTGCGATGAGCTCCTGGACATTGCAGGTCTGCGCCATCTTCCGGTAGCCGCAGTTCTTGAAGGCTTCGAAGGCCTTGAGCTTGGGGCAATGGAGAGGATTGTCCCGGAGGAGCGTCCTGATTTCCTTCCAGTCGGCATTGCCATGCTTCTCGATATAATTCCAGGCAATGGAGTCAGAGATCCCCTGGAAGCTGAAGATTTCCATCAGCCAGCCATAGAGGAAGGCCGTGTCGTGGGCGGTGATGGCCTCTCGCAACCCCGAGGCCTTGATCCTCGCCTCATGCCGCCGGAGCGCCGTCCGGTTGCCCGGGAGGTGGCATATGGCTTCGACCATCGCCACCGCGTCTTCAATGGAATTGACCATGGCCCACCTCAATATTCTTCGGCGAGCATGACGGTCATGACTCTGACCGTGACTTTTGGATCGGAAGGGTCCGTCGAGAGGTAGGTCCGGCTCCGATCGTAGTAGTCGATCTTCCAGATCACCCGATTTCCTTCGACCTCCATCACCGCGCAGTCATGTTCGCTCCAGGGATCGTTGTCGGGGGTGAAGGCGTCAAAGACGGCGATGGCCTGGAACATGGCATTGACCGTGGGAAGACCGAGGGCCGCGATGCCATTGGTCATGTGGATGATCCCGCCCCGGCCTTCGCTCCGCAGCCGGTCATTGAGCTCCCTGATCCTGGGGGTCCGCTGGTCTCCGCCCGCTGCCGGAGCGGCGGCTTGGTCCGGTGAGTCCTCCGCAAGCTCCCTGTTGTTCATGTTATGTTCTATCTTGGAGCAAGGCTTCTCATTGTCTGTCGTCGACATGGTCGTCTCCTGTTGTTGGTTGGATTTGGCTTGGGTCTTCAACAGCGCTTCAGCCGGGGCGCTGTCGGCAAGTCGACCTATAGGGAGGTCAACTGTTCCTTGGACTAGTAGGGTCCGGTCAGATCAGCCGGATCAGTTTCTGCTGGGCCACACCATCGCCTTCGATGTAGCCCTCTGTGGTCTTGAGCGAGCGATGGCCGGCCAGCTGCTGGACGTCACGCAAGGAGCCACCCGCTCTGTGGATCATCTTCGCAGCCTGGGTGATGAAGGTCCGCCGTCCAGAGTGGGACGAGCAGCCGTCAAGGCCGAGCTCGCCATACATGAGGTGGAACCAGTTGACGACCGACTTGGGGCTCATGGCCTGTCCCGCCCGCTCCGAGCTGATCACTGGCCCCTGTGATTCTCCACATTCTTTGCGCAACCGGGCAAGCGCTTTCCGGATATCCTCATGCAAGGGGATGCGGCGACCCGATCCATACTTGGCGCAAGCGCCCGGCAGCTCGATCATTCGTCCGATCTCGCCACTGCTGTCTGTCACCATGGGCCAGGTGAGGGCGGCGATTTCTCCAGCCCTCAATCCGGCCTTCACACTCAACAAGATCATCGTTCGGTTTCTCAGGCCCTGGCGACGCCGGCCGGCCCAGACAAGAGCACGACGCACGTCATCGGGGCGGAGAACCTTTGCAGGTTGTCCAATCATGGGTGTCCTCGATGTTAGGGGAAAGGGGTGCGAGCCAAAGGCCAAGCTACCCATGCCACTATTCTAGCAAACCCACGATATGGTGTCAAGTAGTTGATTTATAAGGGTTTTATGAGTCTCTAGGGTGATTTTTGATTCTTATTTGATTTTACTATTAGGAAAAACCCATTCCGTACTCGCCAACAAATATGGCACCCCAGGCGGCCCCCCAAATGACAAACACGAGGGACGCCTAAATAAGAGAGATCATTAAATCCATGATTTAATTGTGGAAATTTGGAGCGGGCGAAGGGATTCGAACCCTCGACCCCAACCTTGGCAAGGTTGTGCTCTACCCCTGAGCTACGCCCGCGCCGGGGACGCCGGGCTGACCGGCGAGGTGGCGGACTTATTGCGCAAGGCCCGGTCAAATGCAAGAACAACTTGGGAAGCACCTCAACCCAACCCTCCCGGACCCCATGCCCGCCAGCCGCGACGATCTGTTCCAGCGCTTTGCCAGCCTCGGTATCGCGACCACCACCCGCGACCACGCGCCGGTGTTCACCGTGGAGGAGGCGAAAGCACTCCGCGGCGAAATCCCCGGCGGTCATTGCAAGAACCTGTTTCTGAAAGACGACAAGGATGCGATCTGGCTCTTGGTGTGCCTTGAGGAGGCGCGGATCGAGCTTAAATCCGTGCCGGCGCTGATCGGCTCGCGACGGCTCAGTTTCGGCAAGCCGCAGCTTTTGATGGACGTGCTTGGCGTCGAGCTCGGTTCGGTCACGCCCTTCGCCGTCATCAACGACGTGAGCGTCCGGGCCAATGTCGTGCTTGACGAGCCGATGATGACCCACCCGTTTCTCAATTATCACCCGCTCCGCAACGATGCCACGACCTCGATCGCCAGCGCCGATCTCGTAGGCTTCATCCGTTCCTGCGGGCACCAGCCCCGGATTGCCCGCTTCAGCACCGGGTCATTGTAATTCCGCCGCCTTTGCGCCATTTATCGGGACGAAGATCAAGGATATGACATGAACAAGATGATAGGCACTCCGCCCGTCCGCGCCGGAAATGGCGCGGGGCCAGCCGTTGCGGCGATCGGCGATCTGATCAGGGACAGCGACACCAAGCGCTTCATGGCCGACGTGATCGAGGCCTCGCGCCAGGTGCCGGTGATCGTCGATTTCTGGGCGCCGTGGTGCGGTCCGTGCAAGCAGTTGACGCCGGCGCTGGAAAAGGCCGTGACCCAGGCCAAGGGCAAAGTGCGACTGGTCAAGATCAATGTCGACGAGAACCAGCAACTGGCCGCCCAGATGCGGGTGCAGTCGATCCCGGCGGTGTTCGCCTTCGTCAACGGCCAGCCGGTCGACGGCTTCATGGGGGCTCTCCCCGAAAGCCAGATCAAGCAGTTCATCGACCGCTTGGGCGGCCAGGGGAGCCTCGCCGAGGAGATCGAGGCGGCGCTGGCCGAAGCCCGCGACGCCATGGCGCGGAAGGAGTATCCGGCGGCGATGCAGATTTTTGCCCAGGTGCTGGAGGCTGACCCGGAACATGCCGGGGCGCTGGCCGGCATGGCCCGCTGCCAGATCGAAACGGCCGACCTCGACGGCGCCGGAGCGACACTCGCAAAAGTACCCAAGGCCAAGCTCAACGAGGTCGATGTGTTGGGCGCCAAAGCGGCGCTCGATCTCGCCCTCAATCCGGTCGATCTGTCCGAAATCGCCGCGCTGCTGAGGACCATCGAGACGTCGCCCGGCGACTTCCAGTCCCGCCTCGACCTCGCCGTGGCGCTCAATGCGGCGGGCCGCAAGTCCGAGGCCCTCGATCACCTGCTTTACGCGATCGGCAAGGACCGCGCCTGGAACGAGGATGGCGCCAGGAAGCAACTGGTGAAATTCTTCGAGGCCTGGGGGCCGAAGGACGAGTTCACGCTCAGCGGCCGCCGCAGATTATCCGCAATCCTGTTCGCATGATGGGCCCCATGAGCTTCCTTGGACAATACCGCGAACCCTCCGACCTGCCCCGGCGGCTGCCGATGTTCCCGTTGAGCGGGGCGCTGCTGCTGCCCCGGGCCGAATTGCCGCTCAATATCTTCGAGCCGCGCTACCTCGAAATGTTCGACGATGCCATGTCGGGCGATCGCCTGATCGGCATGATCCAGCCCCTCGTCGAGGATGCGGCGGAAGACCGCCCGGCATTGATGGCGGTGGGCTGCGCCGGCCGCATCACGGCTTACGCCGAGACGCCCGACGAGCGCCTCCTCATTACCTTGACCGGGGTCAGCCGCTTCACGCTCGGCGAGGAACTGGACGCCGACACGATGTACCGCCAGGCGGTGGTCGACTTCCATGGCTTTGCCGTCGACCTCGTGTCCGATTCGGGCGCCGGCGAAGTGAACCGCCCAGCTCTGCTAAAGGCCTTCCGCGACTATCTCGCCGCCAACGACATGAACGCCGACTGGGGCCAGGTCGATTCGGCCCCGACCGAAGTTCTGGTCAACACGCTGTCGCTGATGGCGCCTTATCCCGCCAAGGAGAAGCAGGCGCTGCTCGAAGCGCCCGATCTCAAGACCAGGGCGGACGTTCTCGTGGCGCTGACCGAGATGGCGCTGGCCCGCACCGCGCGCGGTCCCCGCACCAGGCTGCAATAGCAATGGCGCCGCGCGAGGCCGATCCAGCCTTGCTCGAAATATTGGTCTGCCCACTGACCAAGACGGCGCTGACCTATGACCGAGAAAAGCAGGAACTGATCTCGCGCGCGGCGAGGCTCGCTTATCCGATCCGCGACGGCATTCCGATCATGCTGCCGGGCGAAGCGCGCGAACTTCCCGATGACTGATCCGTGGCCGGAGGAATTGCGCCTGCGAGGTGGCGGGCGGCAATTGCAGGTCCGCTTCGACACCGGCGACGTCTACGATCTCGAGGCCGAATATCTGCGCGTCGAAAGTCCCAGCGCCGAGGTGAAGGGCCACGGTCCCGGTCAGGAGCAATTGGTCACCGGCAAGCGCCATGTCTCCATCTCGCGCCTCGAAGCGGTCGGCACCTACGCGGTGCGGCTGATGTTCAGCGACGGCCACTCGACGGGGCTCTACACCTGGCCCTATCTGATGAAGCTCGGCCGCGAACGCGAGACGATCTGGGCCGAGTATCTGGGGAAGCTGGAAGCGGCGGGGATGACGAGAGGATAACCCTCATCCTTCTCCACGGCATAGCCGTGGGGAAGGTGGCACCCCGGTCCTTTTCCGGGGTGACTGATGGGGTCCGTCCGCAAAAGGAAAGACCCCATCCGTCACGCGCGAAAGGCCGCGCGCGACACCTTCCCCGCCCTTTGGGCGAAGAAGGAGAAGGTTCAGAACAATCCCGCGATCTGGCCCTTCTCGTCCAACCCGATCACCTCCGCCGACGGCACCTTGGGCAGGCCCGGCATGGTCATCACGTCGCCGCAGATGACCACGATGAATTCCGCGCCCGCCGACAGCCTGACTTCGCGGATCGGCACCACATGGTTGACCGGCGCGCCCTT
>JANNSP010000362.1:0-4122 GCA_031402975.1 Hyphomicrobiales bacterium | reverse complement strand
TGCGCCGGCTCGCGCCTTCTGGTGCAGGAGGGGATCGCCGAGGATTTCATCCGCCGCCTCAAGCGGCGCATGGAGTCGCTGCGTGTGGGCGATCCGCTCGACAAGTCGATCGACATGGGGGCGGTCGTGGCCCCGGTGCAGCTCGAGCGGATCAAGAGACTGGTCGATCAGGGCGTCGCCGAGGGTTGCGTCAGGTTTCAGCCGGATATCGCGATGCCGCTGACCGGTTGTTTCTATCCGCCGACTTTGATCACCGGCGTCGAAGCGGCGTCCGTTCTGGCGTCGGAGGAAATCTTCGGGCCGGTGCTGGTGTCGATGACCTTCCGCACCCCCGACGAGGCGGTGATGCTGGCCAACAACAGCCGCTATGGATTGGCGGCGAGCGTGTGGAGCGAGACCATCGGACTGGCGCTCGACGTGGCGCCCAAGCTGCAATGCGGCGTGGTGTGGGTGAATTCCACCAACCTGTTCGATGCGAGCGTGGGCTTCGGCGGCTACCGCGAATCGGGTTTCGGCCGCGAAGGCGGGCGCGAGGGAATTTCAGAGTATCTGAAGCCCAGGGCGTGGGCGAAGCGCAAGCCGAAGGCGGCGCTCGCTCCTGTACCTAAGGCCGAGGTCAATGCCACGTTCGATCTGCCCGGCCTCGACCGCACGGCGAAACTGTTCATCGGCGGCAAGCAGGCACGGCCCGACGGCAACTATTCGCGCGCTGTCGTGTCGCCGTCGGGAAAATTCGTGGGCGAGGTGGGCGATGGCAACCGCAAGGACATCCGCAACGCGGTCGCCGCCGCGCGTTCCGCCGAAGGCTGGTCGAAAGCCACGGCGCATAATCGCGCTCAGGTGTTGTACTATCTCGGCGAGAATCTCTCGGCGCGAGCGGAGGAGTTCACGGCAAGGCTGATGCAGATGACCGGCACCTCGCACTACCGCGCCGTCAAAGAAGTCGAAGCCTCGATCGCGCGACTGTTCTCCTATGGCGCCTGGGCCGACAAATACGAGGGCCGCGTGCACTCTCCGCCGCTGCGGGGAGTGGCGCTGGCGATGCACGAACCGATGGGCGTTGTGGGTGTAGTCTGTCCCGACGAAGCACCGCTTCTCGGTTTTGTCAGCCTCGTGTCGCCGCTCATCGCCATGGGAAACCGCGTGATCGCCGTTCCGAGCGAGCGCTTTCCGCTTGCCGCCAGTGATTTCTATCAGGTGATTGAAACCTCCGATGTGCCGGCGGGCGTGGTCAATATCGTGACGGGCGAGCGCGCGGTGTTGCTCAAGACGCTGGCCGAGCACGACGATGTCGATGCGCTGTGGGTGTTCGGCACCAAGTACAATTCCGCGATGGCCGAGAAGCTTTCAGCCGGAAATCTCAAGCGCACGCTGTGCGACCAGGGACTTGCCACCGGCTGGTACGATCCGGCGGCGAGCGAAGGCCCCATATTCCTGCGCCATGCGGTGCAGGTGAAGAACATCTGGATCCCTTACGGAGAATGACATGCTGAGGAATTTCGACAATCGTCTCAACGCCGACGTGATCCGCGCGCTCCGCGCCATGGGCCATGGCGACGAACTGGTGATCTGCGACACCAACTTTCCCGCCGACTCGACGGCGCGGCAGACGGCCATCGGCAAGCTTTTGCGCATGGATGGAATGACCTCGGCGGAAGCGGCGGAAGCCATCCTGTCGGTGTTCCCGCTCGACAGTTTTGTCGATTTTCCCGCCGAGCGCATGGAACTCGTGGGCAAACCCAAGGAGATTCCCCCGGTTCAGGCCGAGGTGCAGAAGGCGGTCGACAAGGCCGAGGGCAAATCCTGGCCGATGGGCTCGGTCGAGCGCTTCGCTTTCTACGAGCGCGCCAAGCGGGCCTACTGCGTGATCGTCACCGGCGAGACGCGATTCTACGGCTGCTTCATTTTCAAGAAAGGTGTCGTCCCGCCGAAGGGCTGATTTTTCTTCTCCCTTTGGGAGAAGGGAATCAGGCAAGAGCCAGCGCTCTTCTTGCGAAGGATTGCGCCAAGCCGCCCAAGCGGCGTGCGTCGTCGCCGGCGGCGTTGCCGCGCTGCGCGCGATCCGCGATGCCGACGAAGATGACGGCGAACCGGAACAGCGCGAAGACGATGTAGAAATCGTCGAGCGTCCGCGCCGCATTGAAATAGCGATGGACGAAGTCTTCCTGCGAGGGGATGCCGAGCGCTTCGTGATCGAGCCCTTTGATGCCGCCATATTCGTCGGGGCTGGTGTGCCAGGGCATCGCGGCATAACCCAGATCGGCAAGCGGATGGCCGAGCGTCGACAGTTCCCAGTCGAGAATGCCGATGACGTTCCGGGCGTCCTGATCGAACATGAGATTGCCGAGGCGGAAATCGCCATGCACGATCGACACCTGGCCGTCGTCTTCGGGGATGTTCTTTTCCAGCCAAGTGACGAGTTGGTCGAGTTCGGGGATGGGTGGACTGTCCGATTCCCTCCATTGTTTCGTCCAGCGCGCCAGTTGGCGGGCGACGTAATTTCCGGGCCGGCCGAAATCGGCAAGCTCGATCGCTGACGGATCGACCGCATGCAGCTTCGCCAGCACGTCCGCCATCGCCAGATAGATGCGGCGGCGTTCTTCCTGCTTGCATCCCGGCAGCGCGCAGTCGTGGAAGACCCGGCCGCGCAGCCGCTGCATCAGATAGAACGGCGTTCCCAGGATCGCGGGATCGGACTGCAAATGAATCGGCGCGGGAACCGGCACGGCGGTTTTCGACAAAGCGTCGAGCACGCGGTATTCGCGCTCGATTGCATGGGCGCCGGGCAGGATGTCGCCGGCGGGCTTTTTTCTCAGCACCATGTCGCGGGCGCCGAACTCCACGAAAAAAGTCGGGTTCGACTGGCCGCCGGTGATGCGTTCGAGTTTGAACGGCGCATCCTCGCCGAAATGACGGCCGAGCCAGCGCCGCAGATTTTCCGGGTCGAACCCGTTATTCATTCGATCCGGTAGCCGGCTCTGTCGAGTACATCGACGAGGGTGCGGTGGCCGATCTTCGCCATCTTCAAGGGCGGACTTTTCTTCGGGTCCTGCTCGGCTTCAACCACGAACCAGCCCTCATAGCCATGGCCCGCCAAGCGTTTCGCAATCTCGCCGAAATCGAGCGAGCCGTCGCCCGGCACGGTGAAGACGCCGAGCACCACCGCGTCGAGAAACGACTGCCGCGAGCGGTCGATCGACTCGACGACGCGCTTGCGCACGTCCTTGGTGTGGACATGCGAAATGCGGCTGTGATGCTTGTCGATGACGCGCAGCACATCGCCGCCGGCGAAGGCCATGTGGCCCGCGTCGTAAAGCAGCGGCAGGCCTTCGCCGGAAAAATTCATCAACTGGTCGAGCTCGTCCTCGGTCTCGATCACCGCCGCCATGTGATGGTGATAGGAGATCGGCATGCCCTTCTCGGTGCACCATTCGCCGAACGCCGTCATCTTGCGGCCGTAAGCCTTCATCTGATCGGCATCGAGGCGGCGCTTGAGATCGAGCGGCTTCGAGCGGTCGCCCTGGATGGTGCCTGCCGTTTCGCCATAGACGATGCAGGGAGCACCCATCGCCTTGAACAGGTCCATCTGCGGGCCAATGCGATCCTTCTCCTTCTCAATGTCGCCTTCCAGCAGCAGGCCCGAAAACCAGCCGCCGCAGATCGAGATGCCATGGGCTTTCAGGATCGGGCCCAGTACTCTCGGATCGAGCGGAAAGCGCCGCCCCGTCTCCATGCCGGTGAAGCCCGCTTCCCGCGCCTGAGCGAGACACTCTTCCAGCGACACGTCGTCGCTCAGTTCTTTCAGGTCGTCGTTCCACCAGGCGATGGGCGCGATGCCGAGTTTCGCTTTCATTTAGGTTACACTCCGACCCGCTGGCGCTTTCTCACATTCTCCTGATACTTCGCCGCCTCGCGGACACTCTCGCGCTCGCTCACCTGCGGCACGCCGACATCCCACAGCGCGTCACCCGGCGACCAGGTGAAGGCGTCGGAGACGATGGTGATGACGGTGGTGCGATCCGTCGTCTTGGCCCAGTCCATGGCTTGCCCCAGTTCGGCGAGGCTCTCGACCTTGCGGGTCAGCGCTCCCATCGATTCGGCATGCTTGGCGAAATCGACGCC
>JANNSP010000361.1:0-6676 GCA_031402975.1 Hyphomicrobiales bacterium | reverse complement strand
TGAAGCGCTTTCCGATCTTCTCGGCCGCGTCAGTTCCTATGCCCAACTTTACTATGTCGGCGACACCACGGACCCCAAGCGCGGCAAGTTCTATGGCGATACCGGTGCCCGGCTGACCGAGATTTCGACGCTGCTCATATTCTTCGAACTCGAACTGAACCGCATTGACGATGCCGCACTTGAAACCGCGCTCAAGGTGCCGGCGCTGGCGCATTACCGGCCGTGGATCGACAACCTCCGCCTCGAGAAGCCCTATCAGCTCGACGACAAACTGGAAGAACTGTTCCTCGAAAAGTCGCAGACCGGCTTCGGCGCCTTCAACCGTTTGTTCGACGAAACCATGGCGGCCTTACGCTTCGACATCGACGGCGAGAAACTGACGCTGGAGCCCACTCTCAACCTGCTGCTCGACAAAGACGAGACAAGGCGCAAGCAGGCCTCGGACGCGCTGTCCGTGACGTTCAAGGAAAACCTGCGGCTGTTCACCCTCATCACCAACACGCTGGCCAAGGACAAGGAGATTTCCGACCGCTGGCGGGGCTTCAGGGACATAGCCGACGCGCGGCATCTGTCCAATCGCGTCGAGCCCGAAGTCGTGGCGGCGCTGGTCGAGGCAGTGCGCGCCGCATACCCCAAGCTGTCGCATCGCTATTACCGGATGAAGGCGAAGTGGCTGGGCAAGGACCGGCTCATGCACTGGGACCGCAACGCGCCTCTGCCCAACGAAGATACGAGCCTCGTGCCGTGGACCAAAGCGCGCGACACGGTGCTCAGTGCCTATGGTGAATTCGCCCCCGAGATGGCCGCGATCGCCCAAGACTTCTTCGACAAAAGCTGGATCGACGCGCCGGCCCGCTCCGGCAAATCGCCGGGCGCCTTCTCGCATCCGACCGTGCCGTCGGCGCATCCTTACGTTCTGCTCAACTATCAGGGCAAGACGCGCGACGTGATGACCCTGGCGCATGAACTGGGTCACGGCGTGCACCAGGTGATGGCGGCCGGGCAGGGCGCGCTGATGGCGTCCACTCCGCTGACGCTGGCCGAAACGGCCAGCGTGTTCGGCGAGATGCTGACCTTCCAGGCGCTGCTGCGCGACACCAAGGACACGAAGCAGCGGCACGCGCTGCTGGCGTCGAAGGTCGAGGACATGCTCAATACGGTGGTCCGCCAGATCGCCTTCTACACGTTCGAGCGCAAGCTTCATTCAGCACGCAAGGAAGGCGAGCTAACTCCCGACAAAATAAACGAAATCTGGCTTGACGTGCAGCGCGAAAGTCTCGGCGACGGGATCGAATTCGGCGACGGCTACGAGGTCTTCTGGACCTATATCCCGCATTTCATCCACTCGCCGTTCTATGTCTACGCCTATGCCTTCGGTGACTGCCTGGTGAATTCGCTCTACGCGCGCTACCGCGACAGCGAAGCGGGATTCCAGGACAAATATTTCGCCATGCTGAAGGCCGGCGGCAGCAAACACCACAAGGAGCTGCTGCAACCATTCGGCCTCGATGCCGCCGATCCGCAATTCTGGCTCAAGGGCCTGTCGGTCATCTCAGGCATGATCGATGAACTGGAGGCAGGTTGACAGGAGTCAGTTTATCAAGCGCGGCGTGCCGGGCCTCGGCATGGCGTTGAACGCGGCGGGATAGGGAATGTCGCTGTCCTTCAGTTTGAAGTTGATGGTGATCTTGCCCTTGCCGACCCATGAGAAGCCGTCGACCACGAAGACAGTCCATTTGGCGGTAGGAACCGGTTCGCCGGTATTGTCCCATTCGAATGCCCCGTCCGGCATGTAGAGCGCGCCGTGAATGTCGATCTGGGATTCGGAGAATTCATTGTCGGTTTCAACGCGCGCCCCGAATACGGCGAGGCCCGCATAGGTTCCAGTCTTCTTTGCCGACAGGGTGATCTTGGACTCAACCCATTCCAAATTGGCCTTTGCATCGGTCAGGAAGATGGTGACGCTTTCGCCTTTCAATTCGGACGAATCGATCTCGAAGGTTCCGCCCGAAATATAGTAGGTGCCGCCGGTGGTCAGTGTCACTTTTGAGCCGTTCTCGATCGTCAGTCCGGAGCAATAATGTCCAGGCGCCAGGGTCAGGGTCTGTGCGGAAATGGAGTAGTTGGTCTTGGTGCAGGCTCCGGGCGCCGGCACGCTCAAAGCGGTGAGCGGGTCGTTGACCAGTTCGGTGCCGAACTCCACCGGCGGCGTCACGTTTTCGAGAAAGTGGTGACCGCCGCCGATCGCGGCGACGAATTTTCCGGTCAGGAAATTCTGCGGCGTGTGCGGATCGACCACGTCGAATTCGTGGTTTGAATTGCCGTAAATATTACAATCGGGGGCATAGACCGAAACACTTCCCTTGAGTTCCAGCGTGTGCTTGCGGGTCGGATGCATGGCCATCACGCATAAGGGCTCGTAGATCGTATTGGAGGTCGCCTCGGCGCTTGCATTGATGTTCAGCGTGTCGATGCCGACCAGCCCCAGCAGGGATGTCGGCATCGTGCCGCTGGCCGTGCCGGTGAGCTTGCCACTGCTTTCGGTGAATACGGCAGCGAAAGTCCCGGTTTCCGCGCTCATGTTGCCATCGAAATATTTCTTCGCGATGGCGAGCTGCTTGTCGGGATTGATCGAGGCGCTGACCCCCGCCATGACCGCCGAATCCACCGAATTCTGCAATTGCGTCCGCAGCATCGCCGCCGTCCCATAGTCGAGGCCGGCGCCCGCCCCCGCCAGAAGGGCCACGGCGGAGATGGAAAAAATGACGGCGGTAGAGCCCGCCTCGCCAGAGATAAATTTTCTGGCAGTGGACTTCAGTCGCGTGGGGCGCATCGTGCCGGTCCTCCAGTGTGGTGAGGTTTGAATAGGCCCAAACATCTTTCCAGATTACCTAATCGACGTGGTTAAAAGGCAGGTTTTTTGATGACCCACCGGTTCGCCAGTGACTCATCGCCGCGCCGCGGGCTGGCGCTTGCGGGCTTGGCGTCAGTTGGCTAGTAATCGCCAGTGACGCAACCGGGCGAGGGGAACAGCATGGCCGATCATTCACCGGCGGACAATCATGACCACCACCTGAGCGATCATCGCGAAACCTATGAGGGCTTCGTCAAGGGCTCGATCGTGCTGACCCTTGTCAGCTTCCTCATCCTGGTCGCGCTGGTGTCGTTCCGCTTCGCCGAGACGCTCAATGTGTTCATCGGTTTCGCGGGGCTGATCATCGGCTTCATCGCGGTGGCGATCGATGCCCGCATGGGTTCGCGCTGGTTCCTGTCGCTCGGCGTCCTGGTAGTCTTCGGCCTCATCACCGCCATCAACGTGTCGTGAGCCCCATGAAACTCGCGGTCCCGGCGGAAACGCACCCCGGCGAGGCCCGGGTCGCGGCCAGTCCCGACACGGTCAAGGCCTATGTGAAGAAGGGGCTCGCCGTCGAGGTCGAGGCCGGGGCGGGCGCTGGCGCCCATATTTCAGACGAGGCCTATGCCGCCGCCGGCGCCACGATTACGCGGAACGGCTTCGGCGACGCCGATATCGTGCTGACCGTCAGGCGGCCCTCGCCCGCACTTCTCAAGTCGCTCAAGGTGGGAACGGTGGTGGCGGGCGCGCTTGATCCTTACGGCGACCGGTCCGGTCTCGAAACCCTCGCCCAGTCGGGCCAGACGCTGTTCGCCATGGAACTGATGCCGCGGATCAGCCGGGCGCAGTCGATGGACATCCTGTCGTCGCAATCCAACCTCGCGGGGTACAAGGCGGTGATCGACGCCGCAGCCCATTACGGCCGGGCCTTTCCGATGATGATGACGGCGGCGGGAACGGTGCCTCCGGCCAAGGTGTTCATCATGGGGGTGGGCGTTGCCGGATTGCAGGCCATCGCCACGGCGAGGCGGTTGGGCGCCATCGTGTCGGCGACCGACGTGCGCAAGGCGACCGAGGAACAGGTCAAAAGCCTCGGCGCCAAATTCGTGTTCGCCGACGTGGCCGATGCCGCGACCTCGGGCGGCTATGCCAAGGAACTCTCGGCCGAGGACAAGGCGAAGCAGGCGGCACTCGTCGCCGAGCATGTGAAGACCCAGGACATCGTCATCACCACGGCCTTGATTCCAGGCAGGCCGGCGCCGGTGCTCATCACGCAAGCGATGGTCGAGACGATGAAGCCCGGATCGGTGATCGTCGATCTCGCCGTCGAGCGCGGCGGCAACTGTCCCTTGTCGAGGCCCGACGAGATCGTCGTCCACAATGGCGTATCGATCCTCGGCACGCTCAATCTCGCCGGCCGCCTTGCCGGCAACGCTTCGCCGCTTTATGCCAAAAACCTCGCGAACTTTCTCGACCTCATGGTGCAGAAAGACGGCACGTTCAAAATCGATTTCGACGACGAGATCATCAAGGGCACACTCATCGCCCGCGACGGGGTACTCGTCCATCCGATGTTTGCTGGAGTGAAGTGATGGAACATGTGACCGATCCCTTCATCTCGCTGTTCGGCATTTTCGTGCTCGCCGTGTTCGTCGGCTATTACGTGGTGTGGAACGTGACGCCGGCGCTGCATACGCCCTTGATGTCGGTGACCAATGCTATCTCATCCGTCATCGTGGTCGGCGCTCTTCTCGCGGTGGGCGCCGGCGCCATCGCGTCGGGCTCGGTCATCGCCATGATCTTCGGTTTCCTGGCGCTGATCCTCGCTTCGGTCAATATCTTCGGCGGGTTCCTGGTTACCAGCCGGATGCTGGCCATGTACAAGAAGAAGGGCAAGTAGCATGTCGGCCAATGTCGCGGCCCTTCTCTATCTCGTCTGCGGAGCCTGCTTCATCATGGCGCTCCGGGGCCTGTCGTCGCCCGCCACCTCGCGCGCCGGCAATATCTACGGCATGTCGGGAATGGCGGTCGCCATCCTCACGACGCTCGCTCTGGCGCGTCCGACCGGCGCCATCGTCTGGCTGCTGATCATCTTGGGAATCGCCATCGGCGGCTCGGTGGGAGCGGTGACGGCGAAGCGCATCCCGATGACCGCCATGCCGCAGCTCGTCGCCGCCTTCCATTCGCTCGTCGGCCTTGCCGCGGTGTTCGTGGCGGCGGCGGCTTTCTACGCGCCCGACGCCTTCGGCATCGCCACCGGCGGCGACATCCATCAGTTAAGCCGGGTCGAGATGGCGCTGGGTGCCGCCATCGGCGCTGTCACCTTCACCGGCTCGATCATCGCCTTCCTCAAGCTCGACGGCCGGATGAGCGGGGCACCGATCCTCCTGCCGCAGCGCCATCTGATCAATATCGGGTTGGCCGTGGCGCTCGTCGTGTTCATCTGGCTGTTCTACGCCACGCAAAGCTCGATCGCCTTCTGGCTCATCATCCTGGTCAGCTTCGCGCTCGGCTTCCTGCTGATCGTGCCGATCGGCGGCGCCGACATGCCGGTCGTCATCTCGATGCTCAACTCCTATTCGGGCTGGGCCGCGGCGGGGATCGGCTTCACGCTGCACAACACAGCACTCATCATCACCGGCGCGCTGGTGGGCTCGTCGGGCGCCATCCTTTCCTACATCATGTGCAAGGGCATGAACCGCTCCTTCTTTTCAGTGATCCTGGGCGGCTTCGGCGGCGAGACGGCGGGCCCCTCGGCGCAAGGCGAGACGAAGCCCGTCAAGCAGGGCTCGGCCGACGACGCCGCCTTCATCATGAAGAACGCGGGCTCGGTCATCATCGTGCCGGGCTACGGCATGGCGGTAGCCCAGGCCCAGCACGCGCTCCGCGAAATGGCCGACCATCTCAAGAAGGCCGGCGTCACCGTCAAATACGCCATCCATCCTGTGGCGGGCCGCATGCCCGGCCACATGAACGTACTGCTCGCCGAAGCCAACGTGCCCTACGACGAAGTGTTCGAGCTCGAAGACATCAATTCCGAATTTGCCCAGACCGACGTCGCCTTCGTCATCGGCGCCAATGACGTCACCAACCCCGCGGCCGAGGAAGATCCCGCGTCCCCCATCTACGGCATGCCGGTGCTCGAAGTGTGGAAAGCCAAGTCGGTGATGTTCATCAAGCGCGGCATGTCGTCAGGCTATGCGGGCATCGACAACACGCTCTTTTGGCGTGACAACACCATGATGCTGTTCGGCGACGCCAAGAAGATGACGGAAGAGATCAACAAGGGGATGTGAGATGCACCGGTCGATCGCGGAAAACCGGTCCGCGATAGCCGCGCTGTGCCGCCGCTATGGCGTGCGCAGGCTGGAAGTGTTCGGCTCGGCGGCACGCGGCGACGATTTCGACGAAAAGCATAGCGATGCCGATTTTCTGGTGGAGTACCGGAACGCAGGCAGGCTTGGCCCACTGGAGGAATATTTCGGGCTGCAAGCGGAGCTTTCCGCGCTGCTTGGCCGAAAAGTTGATCTTGTCGAGCCAGGCGCCATCAGGAATCCGTATGTGCTCAAAGCTATCAATGGCGCCCGCGAGCTTGTCTATGCGGCGTGAACCGCCAATGCTTCCCTTCTCCCGGAGGGAGAAGGAGGGGCCCGCCGCCGGAGGCGGTGGGAGGATGAGGGGACCGGACGAAAATAGTTGATGCCGTGTCCCCTCACCTTCCCATTGCGTTCCGCAATGGGCCCCTTCCTCTCCCTCCGGGAGAGGTAAAGAAAGAATCACGCCTTCCCGATCAGCATGAAGCGGGTGTAGTTTTTCTGCGGG
>JANNSP010000360.1:0-7313 GCA_031402975.1 Hyphomicrobiales bacterium | reverse complement strand
GGTCTATCCGCTGATCTGGTCGGTCTATACAGCGAAGGAACTGGCGGTGTTCGCCTCCTACACGACGCTCGACCAGGCGAGGTTCAAGTTGCGGGCGACCGGTTGGAGCATCTTCCGCCTGCTGTTCGGCAATGCGCTGCTGTGGCTCTTTACGCTGGGCATCGCCGCGCCCTACATCCAGCAGCGGCGCGTCCGCTATCTGTGCGAGCGCATGACGGCCGAGGGAACGGTCGACATCGACCGCATCCTGCAATCGAAAGCCCCACTCGGCACGGCCGGCGAAGGCCTGGCCGACGCCTTCGACGTAGGCGGTATCTGATGGCGGTCAAGGCGGTCTATTTCGACGGCGAGGTTGCGGCCGACCGCCAGGTCAAGGTGGAATTGGGCCCCGACGGCCTCTTGATTTCGGGCGCCGATGTGGGTCCGCAGTCCTGGGCTTACGGCACGTTGAGCGCCATCAACCGGCACCATGCCGGCCACCCTTTCCGTCTCTCGCATGCGGGCCAGCCCGGCACGAGGCTGGTTTTCCGCGACGAGGCTTTCATCGCCGGCCTGATTGCGCGGGCGCCACATCTCAGCGGCGGGTTCAATCCGCATCTGGCCCGCAAGATCGCCGCCTGGACCGTGGCTGGACTCGCCGGGGTTGCCATCGTCGGTTACCTCATCCTGCAATACGCGCCCGAACGTGTCGCCTTCCTGCTGCCCGACAGCTGGCGCGACCGCGCCGGGGCGCAGATCGAAGCGTCGCTTACCGAGGGCACGAAACACTGCCGGGACGTGGGCGGCGAGGCCGCTCTCAGGGCCATGGCGCTAAGGCTGGCGGACGGCGACCCCGCCATTCCGCCGGCGGCGATCCGGGTTTACGATATTCCCATCGTCAATGCCTTTGCCATGCCGGGCGGGCGGATCGTTCTGACCAAGGCGCTGATCCAGGCCGCCGAAGCGCCGGAGGAAGTGGCGGGCGTGCTGGCGCATGAAGTGGGCCATGTGGTCAACCGCCATTCGGAGGCGCAGCTTGTGCGCGCCACCGGGCTTCAAATCCTGATCAATGTGGCGACCGGTGGCAGTGCTGGCCAACTCAGCAACTTTGCCGGGCTGGCGGCCATCCTCAGCTATTCGCGCGCCGCCGAACGCGAGGCCGACGCCTACTCGCTATGGGTGATGCGGGCCGCCGCCATCGATCCCCTGGGCTTCAAGCATTTTTTCGAACGCTTGCAGAAGGACCGGCCTGAAACGTCCACGGGTTTCTTCAAGAAAATCGGCAACGTGCTGGCGACGCATCCCGGCACCGAGGACCGCATCGCCCGGATCGAACCGCTGCCCGATGGGGTGACGGCACGGCCGGTGCTGACGGAGGCGCAGTGGCAGGCACTGCGGGGGATTTGTGGGTAACTGCTTCCCCGGCTTCGCTTGCGAGGCCGGGGAAGGTGTCGCGCACCGCCTTCGGTGCGTGACGGATGGGGCCTCTTTTCGCCGACCGACAAAGACCCCCGTCCGTCAGTCGCGTGCCGCGACTGCCACCTTCCCCGCCCTTTGGGCGGAGAAGGAGAAGTGCGGAAGTTACCGCCAGAACGGTTTTCTCTTTCTCACCAATTCCAGCAGCGCCTCGTCAAATGGTTCGAGGCCGTGACCCTTTGGCTGCGGCGGATCGGCGCGCCAGCCGAAGGCGGCGGCGATTGCCGGATGCGAATAGTAACGGGCAAGAAGGTCCATTTCATCGGCGGCCTCCGCGATGATGTCGCCGGCCGGCGGCAATGTGATGTCTTCCGTGAGACGGCCGCCCGGCAGCAGCCGGTTCATCTCCTCCCTGGTCATGCGAAATCCCTGGCCAGGTCGTCGGCGAATTTGAGCGCCACCGCGCCGATCGTCGAGCCGGGATTTAACGCGCCCGCAGTCGGCATGACGCTGCCGTCGGCCACCACGATATTCCGTACACGGTGCATCCTGCCCGAGGCGTCGACGACGCTGGCCGCGGGATCGTCGCCCATGCGCGCCGTGCCGAGGAGATGCCAGCCGGTATATGGCACATACTCCGCCCGATGCACCTCCGCTGCGTCCGCCGCCGAAAAGAATTCATCGGCGCGGGCGAAGCCGAATTCGGTCATGCGGCGCGTGTTCTCCGAGATCGTATAGGCGATGCGCGGCAGCGGCAATCCGTCGTCGAGGATTTCAGCGCCGATACTGACTCGGTTCAAGGGATCCGGCAGGTCCTCGGTCATCATCAGGAAGGCCATGGTGTGGCGGAACTGCTCGGCGACGAGGCGCTGCGACTCCACGCCGAACATCGGCTCCTGGCGGAGAGCGCAGGCGAGCAGCGGATTTTCGCGGGTGATCTGCACATGGAGGCCCCGCACAAATCCCCGCGCGAGATCGGTCTCGTAGAATTCATGACTGTAGATGGCACAGCCGATGGGACCGGCCGGGCCATCGAGGTCTTCCTTGAAAATACCCCGCGCATAGGACACCGGGTGAAACATCAGGCTGCCGCCGAGCGGATCGCCTGGCCCCAGCCCCAGCCCCGACGCCAGCGCCAAACGCACCGTGCCGACGCCATTGGCGGCGATCACCACGACAGCCGCCGGCTGTTCGCAGTCGCGGCCTTCGGCATCGCGGTAGATGACGCTTTTCGCTTGTCCCGCCTCAACGCGGATGGCGGTGACCGTGGCGAAGGTCCTGATCTCCACGCCGTTCGCCATGGCTTGCGGCAGATAAGTGACATCGGTCGAGGCCTTGGCGCGGCTGACGCAGCCCTGCTGGCAGGGGCCGCAATGATTGCAGGCGCCGCGGCCCTCGCGCGGACGGGTCAAGATCGCCGAGTCGGCCGGCCACCAGTGCCAGCCGAGCTGGTTGAAGGCTAGAGCCGCCTTCCGCCCGATGCGGCCCATGGCGATGGGCGGGCCGTCGCGTTCCGGCTTGAGCGGCGCGGACGGATCGCCACTCAACCCCGACACACCCATCATCGCGTCGTTGATGTCGTAATAGGGTTCAAGCGCCGCGTAGTCGAAGGGCCAGTCGTCGCCCACTCCATCCAGCGTGCGGGTGCGGAAGTCGGACGGCTTGAGGCGCGGGAAATGCGCCGCCCAGTTGACGGTCGAGCCGCCGACGCCGTTCCACATCAGCGACTTGAAGGGGGACGCTGTTTCGTCGATGGCGTAATCGTTGCTGATGCCGTTGCCGCCGGCAGCGAGACGCATCATGGGCGACGGCGCCCACGCGCCGAAGCTCGATCGTTGCCAGTCGTGATAGAGCGGCGGCATGTCCGTGACATTGGTCCAGCCGCCGCGCTCGAGGATGACGATGCGAAGTTTGGGGTGCTCGCTGGACAGCCGCCAGGCGAAAGCGGCGCCACCCATGCCGGAGCCGACAATGACGATGTCGGCGGGGGGAAGTTTCTTCATTACGAGTTCTTCATACCGCCATGCCCGCCTTGAGGCCTTCGTAGACGGCTTCCTCGGCGGTACGCGGCGACAGGCAGTCGCCGATCAGTTGGCACTCGATGTTCCGGGCACGGATCATCTCGTAAAGCCCGTCCTCGGGATGGTTGGGGGTCGAGACGATCAGCGTGTCGACATCTTCCAGCACAACCGGTTCGCGCGACGCCGTGTGGATGAAATAGACGGTGCGGCCGTCGGCGCCGTAGAGCCGCATCCACGGCAGCACCTCGACGCCAACCTTGAACAGGCGCGCGTTGATTTCGTCGCGGATATAATTCTGGGTGTTGATCGCGGCACAGATGCCGTTGACGGCGAGACGGACATGCACGCCTTCCCTCACGAGTTTCTCCGCCACCCCCGCCCCCGTCCAGTCGGCGTTCCAGTCATAGATGACGGCGCGGGCACCGCTCGTGGCCTTGCCCGACAGGATTTGGGCGATGTGGACGAGGTGCTGGGCCTCGCCCTCGATCACCGGCATATGCGGGCGGCTGCCGGTGGCGAGGATGATGGCATCGGGCTTTTCCCTGGCGATCATATCCATCGTCACCTCGCTCCTGCGATGAAGCCTGGCACCATGGCGTTCGGCTTCGCGGGTGAGATTGCCCACGATGCCGCCGAATTCGGCGCGCTGCGGCAGGAGTTGTGCCAGGCGGGCCTGTCCCCCGGTCTGGCCGTCGCGCTCGTGCAGATCGACGCTGTGGCCCCTCTCGGCGGCGACGGCCGCAGCTTTCAATCCACCGGGGCCGCCGCCCACCACCATGATGCGGCGGGGTTTCGCCACGCGGGGCTTCGCTTCGTAGTCAAGTTCCCGCCCCGTCTCGGGATGCTGGATGCAGGAGATTGGAATGCCGAGCTGGAAGTGACCGATGCAGGCCTGGTTGCAGGCGATGCAGGCGCGGATGTCGTCGACCGTACCGGCCTTCGCCTTCTCAGGCATTTTCGGATCGGCGATCAGGGCCCGCGTCATGCCGCACAGGTCGGCCGCCCCCTCAGCCAGGATGCGCTCGGCCTCCTGCGGCTGGTTGATGCGCCCCGCCACCAGAACGACCGAGCCCGTCGCCTGCTTGAGCTTCGCCGCATAGGGCGCGACATAGGCGTGGCCGTGCGCCATCGACGGCACGATATGGACGGCGCCCGAGGACGTGGCCGAGGTTCCGGCGATGACGTTCAGATAGTCGAGGCTGTGCTTGAGGGCACGCGCAATGGCGATCGAGTCGTCCTCGGCCACGCCCTCGGCATCGTGCTCGTCGCCGGAGAAGCGAAGCCCCACGATGAAGTCAGACGGCACCTGCGCCCGAACCGAGGCGATGGCGTCCCGCACGAAGCGCAGCCGGTTGTCGAACGAGCCGCCATAGTGATCGGTCCGATGGTTAACATGCGGCGACCAGAACTGGGCCGGGAGATAGCCGTGGCTGGCGACGATCTCGACCCCGTCGGCGCCGGCCTCCGCCATTCGCCTGGCAGTCGCGCCATAGCCTTCGACGATCTCGCCGATCATGTCAGTCGACATCGCGCGGGGGATGGTGCGGAAACGTTCGGACGGAGCGTGGGACGAGGAATAGGCCACCGGCAGCACGCCCTCCGAGCGGCCGAGCAATTCGCGGCCCGGATGGAAGAGCTGGACGAAAACCTTGGCGCCTTCGCTGTGGATCGCCTCAATGAGCCGCCGGAAATGCGGGATGCAGCCGTCATCGGTGCCCATCAGCAAGGCTTCGGTATAGCGCGAGGTTTCGTGCACGCCGACGACCTGGATGACGATGAGGCCAACGCCGCCTTTGGCCCTCGCCCGCTGATAGGCGATGAGCGCGTCCGATGGGAGCCCGCCCACCGGCAGATAGGTGTCGTGGCCCGTCGAGAAGATGCGGTTCCTGATCTCGGTCGATTTGAGCGTAAAGGGGGAAAAGAGATGGGGGAATTTCATGGCGGCAGTTAGCCCAGAACGGGCGATTGCGTCGATGGATTTTAGTGCTGCACTGCGGTAGCCGGGCGCTTGCGGGCCTCGGGTATCGTGACCCAGGGGCGGAGGCCACTTTCGCCCCGCGATGTGGTGACGTCGATTGCCCCAGGCTTGATCGTGACGGCATGTGCGCCGCTGCGCCAGACGTCGAACCGGTCGATGCGCAGCGCCACTGCGCGGCAGGCCCCACGCAACGGATAACTGGCGATGAGGATGTCGATGCCGGCGCAGGAGGGCGTGGTTTTCTCGTCGCGGAACCAGGCTATGGATTTTCCGCTGACCTTCGCGGTGCAAAGGCTCGCATCGCAGGTCCAGCCCGGACGCGTGGCGGCGTCCCTCATCGTCCCCTGCTCGCCATTGGCGAGGAGCCATTTGTCGACGGCGAATTTTCCCTTTCGGGGATCGGCCGGAACCAGTTCGCCGGCTTGGTTCAGAAATGCGACGTTGGCGGCGGTGCGCTCGATCAGCATGTCGGGCATCGTGGCCGTTCGCGCCAGCATCAGCCCCGACGCCACGACGGCGAGGCCGGCAAACCTGATCCGGCCCGAGAGCAGGCAGAACAGGATGGCGCCCGATGCCGTGACGATGGCGGCCAATACCGGTTGCCGCGACACCACATGGCCCGATCCCGGAAACCCCGCCACCCAGTCGGAGATCGCCAGCACCAGTTCGAGCCCCTTGCCCATCAGCCAGAACGGCCAGCCTTCGAGGCCGAGCGGCATCAGCAGAACGCCTGCCAGCGCCGACGGCATCACCACGATGCTCACCACCGGAACGGCGAGGCCGTTGGCAACGATTCCGTAAGGCGCGATCCGGCCGAAATGGTAGGCGGCGGGCAGCGACGACATGGTGCCGGCGATGAGCGTGGTGACGGTCGCTGCGGCGAAGGCTCCGCCGATGGCGAGAGCCAGTCTGCGTGGCCGGCTCATCGGTTCGCGCTCGTCATCGGCCCGGGCGCGGCGGCGGGCGGTCCAGTATTCGTAAAAGGCGGCGAGGCCCATGACCGCCATGAAGGACATCTGGAAACTGGCTGACATCACCGCCTCGGGGGTGACGGCGAGAATGACCAGCGCGGCCAGAGCGAGGTTCCTCACCGACAGCGCCGGGCGATCGACGATGACGGCGAAGAAGACGACCGCGATCATCACATAGGACCTAAGCGTCGCGGTGTCGGAACCGGCCAGCAGCAGATAGAACAGCCCGGCGGCAAGGGCCGCCCCCGCCGCCCATTTCTTGATCGGCCGGTGCTGGGCCAGCATTGGAAAGGCGGCAAGGATCGCCCGCACCAACCAGAACACGCCCCCCGCGACAAGCGACATATGGAGGCCGGAGATCGACAGAATGTGAGCCAGACCAGAGAGTTGCAGGCTGGTGTTCACCTGTTTCGGGATGAAGGAGCGCTGGCCGTTGATCAACGCCTCGGCGATCGCCGCCAGGGTCTTGTCGGGGATCGCGGCGCGGACCTTGGCGCCAATCGTTTCGCGCAGCGACAGAAGCCCGGCGGACAGTTGCAGGCGGACTGGAACGCTTGCGTCCAGAACCTTGATTTCGCCGGTGATTCTCCCCGTTCCGCCGACCCCTTCGAACCACAGCTGGCGGCCGTAGTCGAAACCGCCGGGGAGGACCGGCGAGGGCAGCGGCTGGAGCCTGGCGGGAAAGGCGATGCGGTGGCCGAGGCCGGGATTGCCGTAGCGACCCAGCGACGACAGGCGCAACCGCCGTGGCATCGCAGCGGAAGCTAGCCCCTCTATGCCGTCGACACCGATGATGAGGGTGGAACGCACCGGGCCGCCCAGCTTCCGTTCAATCGTGCCAGTGACCAGGACTTCTCCGGTGACCGAGCGGAGAGTGGGCGCGGCAACCATTGCCGTCCTCGCGGTAGCAAGCAGAAGTCCCACCAGCACCAGCGCCGGAAGCGCCAG
>JANNSP010000359.1:0-12476 GCA_031402975.1 Hyphomicrobiales bacterium | reverse complement strand
CGGTGAGTTGCGCGACGGCCGGACGATGGGCGATCTCGTTACCGCGACATTTCCTGGCGGCTCGATCACCGGCGCGCCGAAAATCCGCGCCATGGAGGTGATAGCCGAGATCGAACAAACGCCGCGCGGCGTTTATTGCGGGTCGATCGGATATTTCAGTTTCAGCGGTCCTGCCGATCTCAACATCGCCATCCGCACCGCGTTGTTCGCCAATGGCCAGGCACGCGTTTCGGGCGGCGGCGGCATCACCGCGCGCTCCGATCCGGGAAGCGAATATGACGAGACGCTGGCCAAGGTCAGCCGCATCATGGAGGCCTTCGCGCCGTGATCCTCATCGTCGACAACTACGACAGCTTCGTCCACAACGTGGCGCGCTATTTCGAGGAGCTGGGGTTTGCGCCGAAGGTGGTGCGCAACGATCAGGTGGAGGAAACCGATCTCGACGCGGACGCGATCGTCATATCGCCCGGCCCTTGCACCCCCCATGAAGCAGGACAATCGCTCGACATCGTGCGGCGGTTTTCAGGCCAACTTCCCATCCTCGGCATCTGCCTCGGTCATCAGGTGATCGGCGAGGCCTTCGGGGGCAAGGTCGTGCGCGCCCGGCGGCCGATGCATGGCGAGTCGTCGGAAATCAGTCATGACGGCAGCGGAATTTTCGACGGGCTTCCCGACCGCTTCAGCGCCGGGCGCTATCATTCGCTGATCGTCGAGATCGACAATGATGAAACGCCGCTCGAAGTCACCGCGAGGAGCGGCGAGGGTGAGATCATGGCGCTCCGCCATCGCGACCATCCGACCTACGGCGTGCAGTTCCACCCCGAGTCGATCTTGACCGAACACGGCTACGGAATGCTGCGAAATTTTCTTAAGCACCTCAAATGAACTGCGTGTGGTTCAACGGCAAGATTGTCGAGGATACGCTGCCTCTCGATCCGCGCGACCGGGGGCTGCTGCTGGGCGACGGGATTTTTGAAACCATCCTGGTCGCGGATGGCAAACCGGTGTGGCTCGACCGGCACCTGGCCCGCATGCGCGAGGCCGCATTCGAGCTTGGCATTGACTTCGACGAGGCGCGGGTCGGCGAGGCCGTCGCGGCTGTGCTTGGGCCGTTGGAGATCGCCTCGCTCCGCTTGACCCTCACGCGCGGCGTGGCGCTGGGCGGCGATTCGAACCTGCTTGCGACCCTGACGGCAATCAAAAGTGAGACGCAGTTCCAACCGGTCCGGCTGGTGACGTCGGCGATCCGGCGCAACGAAACCGCGCCGTCCTCGCGGCTCAAGACCTTGTCCTATGCCGATTCGATCGCCGCCGCGCGGGATGCCCAGTCCCGCGGCGCCGATGACGCGCTGATGCTCAACACCGCCGGCTTCGTCGCAAGCTCGACAATCGCCAATGTCTTCTTGCTGCTAGACAGAACGCTTGTTACGCCATCGCTCGGCCAGGGCATTCTCCCCGGCATCACGCGCCGCGTGATTCTCGATCTCGCCCCGTCGCTGGGCCTTCAAGTGATCGAGCGTCCCGTCGGCCCCAACGAGCTTGCTGCCGCCGATGCGGTGTTTCTCACCAACAGTCTCAGACTGGTTCGGCCGGTTACGGAACTCAACGGCATGCCAATGCCTCAAACTTCGGTCCGCGCGATCTTCGACGCGCTGCGCAATTGATTTGAAACGCGGCAAGGACTACGAAGCGGTTCTCACCCGCCGAAATCGAGGAACCCGCATGAAATTCTTTGTCGATACCGCCGATGTGAAGGAAATCCGCGAACTGGCCGGGATGGGCCTGCTCGACGGGGTGACCACCAATCCCTCGCTGATCGCCAAGGCCGGCCGCCCTTTCAAGGAGGTGATCGCCGAAATCTGTTCCATCGTCGATGGCCCGGTGAGTGCGGAGGTGACGGCACTCGACTTCGACGGCATGATGCGCGAGGCCAAAGAACTTCGCTCGATCGCCAAGAATGTCACGGTCAAGGTGCCGCTCACCCTCGATGGCCTCAGGGCCTGCAAGACGCTGGCCGGCGAAGGCACCATGGTCAATGTCACGCTGTGCTTCAGCGCCAACCAGGCGCTGCTGGCGGCCAAGGCCGATGCCAGTTTCATTTCCCCCTTCATCGGCCGCCTCGACGATATCCATCTGGACGGCGTCGAACTCATTTCCGAGATCCGCCAGATCTACGACAATTACGATTTCTCGACCGAAATCCTCGCCGCCTCGATCCGCACGGCCCTCCATATCAAGCAGGTGGCGCTGATCGGAGCGGATGTGGCGACCGCTCCGGCCGCGGTACTCAAGAGTCTCGTCAAACATCCCTTGACCGACAAAGGCATCGACATGTTTCTCGCCGACTGGAAGAAAACCGGGCAGTCCATCCTATGATCGTCGAACACGGAATTCTCAATATAAAGCCCGGCCAGTCGGCGGCGTTCGAGGCAGCGATCCGACAGGCCCTGCCGCTGATCGCCGCGACCGACGGCTTCATCGGCATCGAAGTGAGCCCCTGCATCGAGACGAAGGACCGCTACCTTCTCATCGTGCAATGGGAAACGCTCGAAGCCCACACGGTCAATTTCCGCGGCTCCGAGCGCTATCAGCAATGGCGCGCGCTGCTGCATCACTTCTACGAACCGGCACCGGTGATCGAGCATTACGGCGAGCCGGCGGCTTCCGCCTGACAATGTCCGATGTCGCCCTGCAACTGTCGCCCGATGCGGCCGCCGCCGCCGCCGACTGGATCACCTCGCTCCGCTCGGAACGCCGGCTCGCGCCCAAGACGCTCGAAGCCTACACGCGCGACCTGGCCCAGTTCACGTCGTTTCTCAGCGGTCACCTCGGCGATAGAGTGACGATTGCCGATTTTCAGTCGCTGACCGCCTCGGATTTCCGGGCGTTCCTCGCCAAGCGGCGGACCTCCGGCGCCGAGAGCCGCACCCTGGCGCGGCAGCTATCGGCGCTCCGCATGTTCTTTCGCTTCGCCGAACGCCGCGGTCTGTTCAAGAACGCCGCGATCTCGGGCGTGCGCTCGCCCAAGCTGCCGCATTCGGTGCCGAAACCGCTAACCCCCGAGAAGGCGCTCGAGGTGACCCGCGCCGATGCTCTGTCCACGGATGAAACGCCGCCCTGGGTGACGGCGCGCGACCGCGCCGTGCTGATGCTGCTCTATGGTTGCGGCCTGCGCATTTCGGAAGCGGTGGGCCTGTCGCTTCGCCAGTCCGGCACCGATCCCCTGGTCATCACAGGCAAGGGCGGCAAGACGCGGATCGTGCCGATATTGCCCGAGGCCAAAGCAGCACTCGGCTCTTATCTGGAACTCTGCCCGTATGCGCTCAAAGCCGACGAACCCATGTTCCGCGGTGAAAAGGGAGGTTCCCTCAATGCCCGTAACATCCAGCTCCTGATCGAACGCCTGCGGGGGGCACTCGGCCTGCCCGACAGCGCGACGCCACATGCGCTCCGCCATTCCTTCGCCACGCATCTCTTGGGCAACGGCGCCGATCTCCGGGTGATCCAGGAACTGCTCGGCCACGCCAGCCTTTCAAGCACGCAGATCTATACCGAGGTGGACCGCACCCATCTTCTCGCGCAGTATCGGAAGGCCCATCCCCGCGCCTGACGAGACCCATGCCCCGATTCGATCATGTCCCATCCGATATCGATCTGCCGAAGCAAGCCGCGGTGGCGGTCATCGGCGGCGGCATCATCGGCGTCGCGACAGCCCTTGAACTGGCCGAACGCGGCATCGATGTGGTGCTGCTGGAAAAGGGGGAAATCGGCGCCGAGCAGTCGGGCCGGAACTGGGGCTGGTGCCGCCAGATGGGGCGCGATCCACGCGAGCTTCCGCTGATTCTCGAAGCGATGAAACTGTGGCGGGAAATGGATGCGCGGATCGGCGGCGGCACCGGGTTCGAGCAATGCGGCGTGCTTTATCTGTGCGAGACGGAGGCCGAACTCGCCGCCCGGGCCAAATGGTTCGAGGCCAATGCCAGGCCGTTCGGGCTGTCGACGAAACTGGTTTCGGGGGAAGAGGCCGAGCGCCTGCAGCCCGGCTCGACCCGGGCCTGGAAGGGCGCTCTCTATACGCCTGACGATGGTCGGGCCGAACCGTTTCACGCGGCTCCAGCGATGGCGCGTGCCGCTCGAAAGCTGGGTGCAAAAATATTCACCTCCTGCGCGGCGCGCGGAATTGAAACCAAAGCCGGCCGCGTCTCGGGTATCGTCACCGAGAAGGGCGCGATCGCCTGCGATACCGTGGTGCTGGCGGGCGGCGCCTGGTCGCGGCGCTTCTGTCACAATCTCGGTGTGCCGCTGCCGCAACTGACGGTCGTCAATTCGGTGATGCGCACCGATCCCATCGACACCGGTCTCACGCGGTCGTGCTCGGGCGGTAAATTCTCTTTCCGCAAGCGCGCCGACGGCGGCTTCACCATCGCCCACCGGCATCTCTCGGTTGCCGATATCGTGCCCGACAGTTTCCGGCTATTTTTCGATTTCCTCCCAGCGCTGATGCTGGATCGCAGTGGCCTGCGGCTCAGGCTGGGCCAGCGGTTCCTCGCTGAGGCCCGCCTCAAGCGGCGCTGGCGGCTCGATGAAATTTCACCCTTTGAGCAAGTGCGCGTGCTCGATCCAGCCCCGGTCGATGCCATTCTCGACGAGGCGGCGGCGAGTCTCCGCGATTATTTCCCGGCGTTTCGCGACATGCGGATCGCCGAGCGCTGGGGCGGCATCATCGACGCCATGCCCGACGCAATCCCGGTGATATCCAGGGTCGACAGGATTGGCGGATTCTATCTGGCGACGGGATTTTCCGGCCACGGCTTCGGCCTTGGCCCCGGCGCCGGAAAACTGATGGCGCAGTTGGTGACGGGCGAGCGCCCTTGCGTCGATCCAACGCCCTTCCGCTATCAGCGCTTCTTCGACGGCAGCAAGCCAAAGCCAACGACCGGCTTCTGATCAGGAATGGATGGAGCGCGAGGCGACCGCCATCGCCGCTTCCTTCACCGCTTCCGACAGTGTGGGATGGGCATGGCAGGTGCGCGCCAGGTCTTCCGCCGAGCCGCCGAATTCCATCAGCACGGCAACTTCGTGGATGAGTTCGCCGGCATTGACGCCGACGATGTGGCAGCCCAGCACCCGGTCGGTCGCCGCATCCGCCAAAACTTTGACGAAACCGTCCGTGGTCTGATTGGCCTTGGCGCGGCCATTGGCGAGGAAGGGAAACTTGCCGGCCTTGTAGGCGATGCCGGCGGCTTTCAATTCCTCCTCCGTTTGTCCGACCGAGGCAACTTCCGGAGACGTATAAACCACCCCCGGAATGACCGCGTAATTCACATGCCCCGCCTGGCCGGCCAGGATTTCAGCTAGCGCCACGCCCTCGTCCTCGGCCTTGTGCGCCAGCATCGGCCCCCTGATCACGTCGCCTATGGCGTAGATACCGGGGACATTGGTGGCGAAATGCCCGTCGACCTCGATCATGCCCCGGGCGATGCGCTTCACTCCCGCCTCGTCGAGACCGAGACCCTCCGTATACGGAATACGTCCGACCGCCACCAGCACCACATCGGCGTCGAACACCTCGGCCGTGCCGCCGGCCGAAGGTTCCACCGCCAGCTTGACGCCATCTTTGCCCGACACCGCCGACATGACCTTGCTCGACAGCTTGAAGGTGAAGCCCTGCTTCTGCAGCAGGCGCTGGAAACTCTTGGCCACATCGAGATCCATGCCGGGCAGGATGCGGTCGAGAAATTCGATGACGGTTACTTTCGCGCCGAGCCTGGCATAGACCGATCCGAGTTCGAGCCCGATCACCCCAGCACCGATCACCGCGAGGCGCTCCGGCACCTTGTCCAGTTCCAGCGCCCCTTCCGACGAGACGATCCTTTTCTCGTCGATGTCGATGCCTTTGAGCCGCGCTACATCGGAGCCGGTGGCGACGACCATGCTCTTCGTCTCGATTGTCTGGTCGCCCACCTGCACCTTGCCGGGACCGGCGATCTTTCCCTCGCCGCGGAACACCGTCACCTTGTTCTTCTTGAACAGGAAGTCGATGCCCTTGGTGTTGCCGTCGATGGCTTCCTGCTTGAACCCCATGAGGCGCGCGAAATCGAGCTTGGGCGAAACTTCAATTCCCATCTTGCCGAAACTATGCCCCGCCTCGGCATAGAGTTCGGACGCATGCAGCAGCGCCTTCGACGGAATGCAGCCGATATTGAGGCAGGTGCCGCCATGGGTCGCGCGCTTCTCGACCACGGCCACGCTCAAGCCCAGTTGGGCGGCGCGGATGGCGCAGACATAGCCGCCGGGTCCGGTGCCGATGATGGTGACGTCGAAAACCTGCATGCCGTCCTGTCTTTCATCATTCCTTGCCAAACATCAGCCGCTGTATTATTCTGCGCTCGCTGTCAAGTTGATCTTTTCATTTCATATTTGGGAGATCGGTCATGTCAAAGCTCTTTGGCGCAGCGTGCCGCATCGGCGCCTCCGCGATCGCGACCCTCATCATCGCCAGTCTGGGCGCGGGCGGCATTGCCGCCGCCGCGAGTGAGGAGAACGTCAAAGCCATCACGCTTTATACCCAGGATTCGAGCATAAGGGCGCCCGGCGGCCTGGCCGAACAACTCGTCCAGCGCGCCACCTCCCAGGGCCAGATCCGCGTGATTATCGGGTTGCGCATGGCGATGAAGTCCGAGGACAGCCTGTCGGCCGCGGACGCGGCGGCCCAGCTCCGGGCGCTGCAGACAATTCAGGCTGGTGTGGCATCCCGCGTGCTCGGCTCCGCCAACGCCCAGAACGAAGACCGCTTCACCTTCATTCCCTTCATGTCGATGTTCGTGGATGCAGCGCAGCTTCGGCTGCTGCTGGCCGATCCGCAGGTGGTGAGTATCCAGGAAGATATCCCGGAGCCGCCTCTGCTCGACGACAGCGCCAAGGTGATCAACGCCGACGATGTCTGGGCCAAGGGGTTCAACGGCACAAACCAGGTGGTCGCGGTTCTCGATACGGGTGTCGCCAAGACGCATCCGATGTTCGCCGGCAAGGTGGTGTCGGAAGCGTGCTACTCGACGACGAACGCGGCAACCAATTCCGCGTCCGTTTGCCCCGGCGGCGTGAATTCATCGATCGCCACTGGCTCGGGCGTAAATTGCACCGCCGCGATCGCGAGTTGCGGCCATGGCACCCATGTCGCTGGAATCTCCGTGGGCAACTCGGCGCTCCTTGACGGCATCGGGCGGGACAGCAAGCTCATCGCCATCCAGGTGTTTCGCCGCAACACCGTCACCAATAAAGTGTCGAGCTTCGTGACCGATCAGGTCAAGGCGCTGCAGCGGGTCCATGCCTTGCGCACCACCTTCAAGATCGCCGCGGTCAATATGAGCCTGGGCGGCGGCAAGGAGGCAGCCGCCTGCGATGCGGCGCAACCGGCGCGGACGACGGCCATCACCAATCTGCGCACTGCCGGCATCGCCACCATCATCGCCTCCGGCAACGACGGCTTCGACGGTTTCATCGCCATCCCGGCCTGCATTTCCGTGGCCGTCGCCGTCGGCAATACGACGAAGAACGATCTGGTGTGGAGTGGCTCGAACCATTCGTCGCTGGTGAAACTGCTGGCGCCGGGCACGAACATCAATTCGTCGGTGATAGGTGGAGGCCTCGGACTCAAGACGGGGACTTCGATGGCGGCGCCCCACGTCGCCGGAGCCTTCGCGCTATTGCGCAATGCCAAACCCACCGCCACGGTGGATCAGATCCTCGAAGCTCTGACCTGCAGCGGCAAGATCGTCGACCGGCGCTTTGTGAACGCGGCCCCGCCTGTCGAACTTGATCCGCAGAAGCCGCGCATCGATCTGCTCGGCGCCCTCTATCATCTCAGGAAACCCGCGAATGTTGTCCGTAGCTGGCCGTTCAGCGCCGCCGCCGAACTTCTCGATTGGTCGCCGCTGCGCGGCACCTGGACACTCTCGGGCGGATTATACAGGGCGGCGGCGATTGCCGGCGGCGTCGGCAGCCATGTTGCAAACTGCAATACCAGGCTCAGCATTCTGTCAAAGCTGCGCCGCGTCGATGCCCAGACCAATCCCACCGGGTTCCACTGGAACAGCGGCATCATGTTCAAGGCCCAGGCCAACTTCACCAATGAGACGATCTCGGGCTACTGGGTCGCCTACAACAAGTGCCGGACCAACGCCATTTCGGGTGCATGCACGGGCAACGCGGCGGACAAGCCGGGCCAGGCGGTGTTCTGGCGGATTGCCGATTTCAATCACGAAAATGGAGGCGCGTCGTCTTTGTCGCTGCTGTGTGTCAAGCATATCCCTATCACGGTCAGCGGGCTCAACACCATCCGGGTGGTCAGCGACGGAACCTCGCATTCGTATTTTCTCAACAACCGGCTGGTCTGCACGGTCAGCGATGCAACCTATGTCGCGGGTGGCATCACGCTGGACGCCTTCTTTCCAAATCCGGCGACCGGCCACACCCTGGCTTTCGATTTCCTGACCATCCAGTCAATCGGCAGCAACGCCCCAACATCGGAAGTCAGCGCCGTAATGGACCCGGCCGCCCTGGCCCCGGTCAGGACTCCGGCCGGCATGTCGGTGATGGGCTCGACGGCGGGCGGAGGCGACACGGCGGAATTGGATTGAGGTCCGCGCCGGACTGATCCCGGCCGCCTGAAAAGACCACAATTTCTTCCCCTTCCCCCCTTGCGGTGGAAGGGGAAAATGTTGCCGTCGAGACGTCACAAATCCAATAGCCCCCGCTGCGGGTCTTCGAGGCCTTCCTTGATGCGGACGAGGAAGGTCACGGCTTCCTTGCCATCGACGATGCGGTGGTCGTAGCTGAGCGCCAGATACATCATCGGGCGGATGACCACCTGGCCGTTGACGGCGATCGGCCGGTCCTGGATCTTGTGCATGCCGAGAATGCCCGACTGCGGCGCGTTGAGGATGGGAGTCGACATCAGCGAGCCGTAGATGCCGCCATTTGACAATGTGAAGGTGCCGCCCTGCATGTCGGCGATCTGCAACTGTCCGTCGCGCGCCTTCCGGCCGAAATCGGCGATGGCCTTCTCGACGCCAGCGAATGACAGGCGATCGGCGTCGCGCACCACCGGCACGACGAGGCCCTTTTCGGTGCCGACCGCCACGCCGATGTGATAGTAGTTCTTGTAGACGATGTCGTCGCCGTCGATCTCGGCATTGACCGCCGGTACGTCCTTCAGCGCCTGGATCACCGCCTTCACGAAGAAGCTCATGAAGCCGAGCTTCGCCCCGTGCTTCTTCTCGAACACTTCCTTGTACTGATTGCGCATCGCCATCACCGAGGTCATGTCGACCTCGTTGAAGGTGGTGAGCATGGCAGCGGTGTTCTGCGCGTCCTTGAGGCGCCGCGCGATGGTGAGGCGCAGCCTAGACATGCGCACCCGCTCCTCGCGCCCATCCGCGTCCTGCGGAACTTGACTTCTGACGGCTGCGGGCGGCGCAACGGCGGGCGAAGGTTTCGCCAGGTGTTCGATGACATCGCCCTTGGTGATGCGGCCGTCCTTGCCGGTTCCCGCGACCGAGGCGGGCTCGATCTTGTTTTCCTCAACCAGCTTCCGCACCGCCGGCGACAGCGGTGTTTCGGATTTCGCCGGTTCGGCTTTCTTTACAGGCGCCTCGGCGGCTTTTGCAGGCGCCGCGCCCGCGGCCCCTTCCTCGATCGCGCCGAGGAGTGCTCCGACATTCACCGTGGTTCCGGGCTTGGCCGAAATCGCCGCGAGCTTGCCGGAGACCGGCGCCGGCACCTCCACCGTCACCTTGTCGGTTTCAAGTTCGACCAGCGGCTCGTCCATTTTCACCGCGTCCCCCTCGGCCCGGAACCACTTGCCGATCGTCGCCTCGGTCACCGATTCGCCAAGTGCCGGTACGCGGATTTCTTTCGCCATCGGGAGTCCTCTTATTTCTTGTGTTCGCCGAGCGCTTCCTCGAGGAAGGTTCTCAGCTCTTTCAGGTGTTTGCTCATCAGTCCGGTCGCGGTCGATGCCGACGGCGGCCGCCCGGCATAGCGCGGACGGGGGTTCTGGGCGCCGACGAATTCGAGAACCCGCTCGATATTGGGCTGGGCGAAACTCCAGGCGCCCATATTGTAGGGCTCTTCCTGACACCACACGAATTCGGCCGCCTTGAAGCGGCCCAGTTCCTGGATCAGCGCCTTGTGCGGCCAAGGGTAAAGCTGTTCGACGCGCAACAGATAGATATCTTTGATGCCGCGCTTTTCGCGCTCTTCGTAGAGATCGTAATAGACCTTGCCGGAACACATCACCACGCGGCGCATCGCGGCGTCCGGCCCCAGCTTGATCGCCTCGCCGTCGAGGATTTCGGCGTCATCCCACAGCAGACGGTGGAACGACGTGCCCTCATCGATCTCGGACAGCTTCGACGTGGCGCGCTTGTGGCGGAGCAGCGACTTGGGCGTCATGATGATGAGCGGCTTCCTGATATCGCGCTTCAACTGCCGCCTTAGAATGTGGAAATAGTTGGCGGGTGTCGTGCAGTTCGCCACCTGCATGTTGTCCTCCGCGCACATCTGCAGGAAGCGTTCGAGCCGGGCCGAGGAATGCTCCGGCCCCTGGCCCTCATAGCCATGCGGCAGAAGGCAGACGAGGCCCGACATACGCAGCCACTTGCGCTCGCCTGACGAGATGAACTGGTCGAACACCACCTGCGCGCCGATGGCGAAATCGCCGAACTGCGCTTCCCACAGGACGAGCTTGTTGGGTTCTGCCAGCGAGTATCCGTATTCGAAGCCGAGCACTGCCTCTTCCGACAGCAGGGAATTGATGACTTCCAGTTTGCACTTCTGCTCCTTCACCAGATGGTTGAGCGGCGTGTAGCGTTTTTCGGTATCCTGGTCGGCGAGCACGGCGTGACGCTGCGAGAAGGTGCCGCGCTGCACGTCCTGGCCCGACAGGCGGACCGGAAACCCTTCCAGCAGCAGCGTGCCGAACGACAGATGCTCGGCCATCGACCAGTCGAGCCCGACGCCGTCCTCGATCATCTTGCGGCGCTGATCGAGGACGCGCTGCATGGTGCGGTGGACCTTGAAGCCCTTGGGCACCCGGGTGATCCTGAGGCCCATCTCCTTGAGCTTCGCCAGGGGCACGCCGGTCTGGCCCTTGCGCGGGTCCTCGTGGTCACGCGCCGCCTTCATGCCGGACCAGCGTCCGTCGAGCCAGTCGGCCTTGTTGGCCTTGTAGCTCTCGGCCACGGCGAAATTATCATCCAGCGTCTTGCGGTAGTCGGCCTTCATCGCTTCGAGTTCGTCCGCTGTGACGATGCCCTCGGCCACCAGCCGCCTGCCATAGATCGTCACGATCGTGTCGTGGCCGGCGATCCGCTTGTACATCAAGGGCTGGGTAAAGGCCGGCTCGTCGGCCTCGTTATGGCCAAAGCGCCGGTAGCAGAACATGTCGACGACCACCGGCTTCCTGAATTTCTGGCGGAACTCGGTGGCGATCTTGGCGGCGAACACCACGGCTTCCGGATCGTCGCCATTGGCATGGAAAATCGGCGCCTCGATGACCTTGGCCACGTCGGATGGATAGGGCGAGGATCTCGCCCATAGGGGACTGGTGGTGAAACCGATCTGGTTGTTGACGATGAAATGGATGGAGCCGCCGGAGCGATGCCCGCGGAGGCCCGACAGGGCGAAGCATTCGGCCACCACGCCTTGGCCCGCGAAAGCCGCGTCGCCATGAATGATGAGCGGCAGCACCGAGGTGCGCTCCTTGTCGCCTCGCTGGTCCTGCTTGGCGCGAGCCTTTCCCAAAACGACGGGATCGACGATTTCGAGATGCGACGGGTTGGCGGTGAGCGACAGATGCACGGTGTTGCCGTCGAAGCTTCGGTCGGACGACGACCCCAGATGATATTTGACGTCGCCCGAACCTTCGACTTCATCCGGAGTCGAAGAGCCGCCCTTGAACTCGTGGAAAATCGCCGAAAACGATTTCGACATGACATTGGCCAGCACGCTGAGGCGGCCGCGATGCGCCATGCCGAAGACGATTTCCTGGACGCCCAACTGGCCGCCGCGCTTGATGATCTGTTCCAGCGCCGGGATCATGCTCTCGCCGCCGTCAAGGCCGAAGCGCTTGGTGCCGGTATATTTCACATTGAGGAAGTTTTCGAAGCCCTCGCCGGCAATGAGCTTGGCGAGAATGGCCTTCTTGCCCTCGGGCGTGAAATTGATTTCCTTGTTGACGCCCTCGATGCGCTCCTGAATCCACGCCTTCTGCTCGGGGTCCGAGATATGCATGAACTCGACGCCAAGCGTGCCGCAGTAAGTGCGCTTGAGGATTTCGACGATCTGGCGCACGGTCGCATGTTCGAGGCCCAGCACCTTGTCGAGGAAGATCGGCCGGTCCATGTCGGCTTCGCTGAAGCCATAGGAGGCGGGTTCGAGTTCCGGATGCGTGTCCGGCGGGTTAAGCTTCAAGG
>JANNSP010000358.1:0-2999 GCA_031402975.1 Hyphomicrobiales bacterium | reverse complement strand
TGGGGCTCGATGGGATTGCCACTGGCGATCGGCGTCGATTTCCCGCGGCTCCTTTACGAACTCATGGCGGAGGGGCGGCAGTCCCCAACGATCGACTATCGGATCGGCGTCAGGAGCCGGAACTACATGCTGGACGGTTTGAGCCTCCTGGGCAGCCTTCGCCGCCTGCGCGGGGCCGAGCTTGGCGCCTGGGTCCGCGATGTGGGCGATTTCCTGCTGCAGCCGCTGCGCTGGATCACGGGCCACGAACATTCCGACTCCTTCGTCGGCGATGACCTGAAGCCGGCCTTATGGGAATGCCTGTTCCTGGCCAAAACCGTCACCCGGAAACTGGTCGGCGGCGGCGGGGCCCGCCACCGGCGGCAGGGCGACACGGTCCCCCAAAACCCCGTGGCCCGCAAGGCTGCGTGACCCTCGATCCCTGGCAATTTATCATATCTTTGGTCGCGCCCCGGAACTCACGGCAACTTACGGCGTTAACAACCTTCGAGAGGGCGATAACAATTCGATCACCGGAAGCACGGGCATCCGCATCGACAACCTGGAGTAGTGACAATGAAGACATCTAAATTTGTTATGGCACTGGCTGCTTCGGCAAGCCTGCTTGCGGCGGTGACCGCTGCTACCGCCCAGGTCGGGGACACCCGCAGGGCAGCCACCAATCGCGCCGTGGGCACCTGCGACGGCTTTGCCCAGGAAGCGGTTGTCACCAATACCCAGAATGCCACCCAGTCAACCGCCTCGGCGGCCTTCGTCACCATGCCAAGCACCACGATCGACGGGGGCGGATCGGGTGGCGGTGTCGACCTTTACACCGTGACCCTGTCGGGCGAGGCTCTTGTCACCGGCGGTGGCAACTATGAGGTGCAGGCGCAGGTCAGCATCGACGGCGGCCCCTATATCAACATGGGACCCAATCAGCCCGACACCTTCCACAGCAGCACGTTTCGCGAAACCCATACCATGACCTGGTGCCGCGAGATCGACGCGGGCTCGACCACCTTCCGCATCGTCTGGCGCAAGAACGGTGGCGGCACGGCCATTATCGACGACTACCTCATGCGCGTCGAACGCTCTAGCTGAAGCCAGGACAGTGCACCCCGCCGGCGCGAGCTTGGCGGGGTTCCTTTTTTCTGTCGAGCTATGGTTGCCACCAATCTCCCGCAACTGTTAGTAGGACTTGGAGCCTGACGGTATCGCCGTAATAGTCTTCGGTCACGGCGAAGCCGCCGCCGGTGATCGATGTCCAGAGCTTGTTGAGCCAGACCTGTCCGGCACTTCCTCCCGTCATGGCATTGACCGCGAAAGGCGCGGTAAAAGCCAGATCGGAAAAATTCACGAAGCTCGCGCCATTGACCCCGTTGCGGACTATATAGCCCGCCTTGATGCGCGACGGATCGCCGAATGTCTTGACCCTGATCCAGGCTGCCTGCTTGCGCAGTGCCGCCAGCATGTCGGTCTTGCCCAGCGCGATGTAGGACAGCGCCAGCCGCCACGGCGTGCGGCAGGCATTGTGGGAGAAATCGCCGTCATGGATCGATTCCAGATACTGGCCAGGCACCGGCACGAAATTGCCGCCCGATTTCACCATGAAGTCCGGCATCAGGCCCGTGGCGGCGCTGCCGTGGGTGAACTGGAAGTTCACGATCTTCACAATGGCCGCGTGAATGGCCCGCCATTTCGCGGCGTTGACAATGTCGGCCTTGGCGAAGGCCAGCACATGGCCGGTCATGAAGTCGGAGGGCCGGGTGTGGATGGCATCAACACCGCTGGCCCAGTCGCCCGGCGTCAATGTCCAGGTGGCGGCGTTGACTTCGTGGGTGAGAATGTCGTGCAGGATGAGGAGCGCCTGCGGCCGGTAGGCGATGACGCCGCCCGAGCCCCACTGCACATGCGCGAGCAACAGCGCATAGGCAATGTCGAGGTCGCCGTCGGTGGCCGAGTCGGAACCCTCGATATTCACCATCCTGCCGTTTCTGAGCGTCTGTTTCCACGCCATGAGATTCGGGCCGTTGCTGCTGCGATGCGCCTTGAAGTAGCGGAACATGGAATCGAACAGAGCCTTGTCCGCCATGTAGGCCGTCAGCACCATGCCGTAACCGTGGGCTTCCGATACGGTCGTGTTGGTGTCGTCGTATTTCACCCAGAATTCGCCGCCGGCATTGCGCAGGTATTTGAGTTTCCACGCCCGGTAGTGGCGGATAACGGCGGCATCCATCTGCGCCTGGGTGACATTGGTCGGCCGGATGACGCCCGCGGTGTAGGCGACATGGAACGGAAACGGGCGTGTCGCCGCAAGACCCGTCCCGGCCAGGACCAGAGCGGCAATCCACACCGACAGGACCGCCAAGAGCCACCTGTTCTTACCCATCTCGCCTCGCCTCCGCAAACGCCCCGGTGGCAGAAATTTCTTCCATCGGCCTGGTGCCGGTTACAGGAAACGACAGTCTAAAGCTTTAACTAGTAAAAACATTAACTTACAATAGGCCTTGTGCTAAGTTTTGTAGCAATAGTTGGACCCTGTTTGTAGCACTGGATCTCAGCCTTTTTCTGATGTGCATAATAGAAGCATACTAAAGGGTCGGTGACAATACGCAGTCTTCCCCGTGAAACGAAATGGCTAGAGGTAAAGTGCGAGGCATCAATCGATTACTTTGGTGCTGAGTGCTTGGCGGTGGTGGTGGACAATTCGCTCTCGGGGCATGGTGTTGACCATGAACTTCATCCCGACATAGCGCGCCGCAATGCCCCGGTGATCATTATTTCCGATAATGGGCCGGAGTAGACGAGCCTCGCCATCCTAAAGTAGCACCAACAGAACAAGGTATACTGGCACGCCGGCAGAGAGGAATACCTGGCGGTCCTATGTTGGGCTTTGTCGAATGAAACACGGCCATGATCCGCGAGTTCTTTGCCCAGAGCACCGGCGATTATTTCGCTCGCGGCACTCTGCTCTCAGAGGCAGACCACGACGCCTACGATGCCTGGCTGCAGGCCAG
>JANNSP010000357.1:0-1882 GCA_031402975.1 Hyphomicrobiales bacterium | reverse complement strand
CTCCTCCCCCTTCGTCCCCGGCCCGCCCCAGGAAACTGCGGCGGGTTTCTTTTTGCCCAAAGGCCGAAGCGAACAATCCAGGGAACCAAACTGTTTCAACGGTTTACGTTCACTCGTACAAGAATACTTGACAGGCTGGATAGCAGAGGAATTGTCATATCGGTCGGCACCGTTCCGCTATCTTTCTGGCCACCCGACTGGCTGGGGTAATTTGACCGGACATGTCCGTCTCAGATGTACGTTTGGCAACGACGCAAGGCAAAGTCTTCCCTTCGCGGGTCGATCCAGGCTTCGACGGGGGCGAGATCCCAGCTTTGGCGCCTAAGTCTTACAAGACGGGCCTCCTGCGACACGACGTAGAATTATCGCGCATCTCAGATTCGCAATAATTCTTGACTTCTTGTGGCGTTAATGATATTAACGCGCATCTGAGGTGCGGGATAATCTGATGGCTATCCATCTTGTTGGCGAAACCATCGATGCCAAACGGGCGCACCTTAGGGCCCAATCGGGCGAGCTGATCCAGCTTGTCCGTGGTGTTTATGTCGATCACGACGGGGACGCGGAGACCTCTATCCTCGGCCATGCCATCCGCATCGCCCATTATCTCTACCCAAACGCCTATCTGTCATCAGCGAGCGCGGTTCTGCTTGCGCCCACGCCCGACGGACGGCTTTTCATAAGCGGCCGGCGCAATCAACGCACGCGCCTGCGCACTCTTGAGATCGTCCAGAACGAGGCGCCGGCACATCCGTCGACCGCCATTGCGGTGATCGGCGACGACCTCGGGGAGTTGCGCATCGATGTGTCGTCGCCCCGCCAACGCTTCCTGGAGGCCTTCCGACTGAGGAGTGAACATGCCAGCGCGGTCACTGCGGATATGCGAACCCAGATGGCGGCGCGTCTGGTTGAAGAGCACGGCTCGCTGCAGGCCGCAGCCGATGCGGTCTGGGCGTTGGCGCGCGAGAATGTTTGGTATCGCGAAGGGGAGGGCGCTGAGCGCTTCCTACTGGCCCAGTTGGGAACGGCCAAGACCCCAGTCAACAAGGCCGCGCTCGACTTTCTGGTCGCATGGCATGGCGACCCGCTTGGCAGGCTCACGCACGACGGCTTTGAATGGCGATGGAAACCTCAAAAGCGTACCGGACCGGCGCTGGTTCGGGAGACCACGCCGGGAAAGCTTCCGGCCTTCATCGAGTCGCTTCTGCCCGAAGGCTGGCTCGCGCAGGTCTTGCATGAACGCGACGAACGCGAGGCGCTTAGGCGAGGTCGACGCTACATGTCGAACATCGTCATCGTCCAAAACCGCGCGAAGCTGGCCGCCTTGGCGGTCGACGTTCTCGCTACGCCGCTTGCCGCCTTCACACATGCGGGCCGGTTCACTGGGCGCTATGCAGGGCCGGCGCGAGGGGAGATCGAGGAGACCTTCGAACAAAAGCTCGCGCGGATCTATGCTCGCGCCGAGACGCCCCGCCTATCGGGCGTCCAGATCAAGGCTCCGATGAACCTCGGCGCCGATGGCGATCTTATCCCGGCCATCGACCAGTCGTTCACGCACATTCTCAAACCGGCCGGCACGGCCGGGTTTGAGACGTTGCCTGTCGTCGAATGGCTTTGCCTTGAGTTCGGTCGTGCCGCTGGCTTTGAAGTGCCCGCAGCGGCGTTGATCGAGATGCCGGAAGGCATGTTGCCGGCCTTGGTGGTCGAGCGCTTCGATATCCGGTGCGGTCCGCAGGACCAGCGCCGCCTGGCTCTGGAGGATTTTTGCTCCATTTTGGATCTTCCGGCCTCGGCGAAACGCGACGGCACGATCGAACGCATTGCCAGGGGTCTGCGACCTCTATCGACGGATCCGGCTGCTGACCTCGATATCCTGTTCCGT
>JANNSP010000356.1:0-9849 GCA_031402975.1 Hyphomicrobiales bacterium | reverse complement strand
CCACAGGGCTTCTCGGCGAACCGCCAAGATGTGTCCACATCGGCGACCGCGAGAGCGACATCTATGAGCTGTTTCGCACGGCACACGAGGCGGGAACCCATTTCCTCTTGCGAACCTGTGTCGATCGTCTGGCTGGAGACGGAGCCCATACAATCTCCGATGAGATGGATGCTGTTGCCATCAAGGGGCTTCATCGCGTCGAGGTTGGCGACGGCAAAGGCGGCGCCAGCCAGGCGGTTCTTGAACTCAGATACCGCCGCATTCACGTCCTGCCCCCAATCGGCAAGCAGAAGCGCTACCCTGCGCTGGACTTGACAGTTACCCATGCGCAAGAACGCGGCGCGCCGAAGGGCCGCAAGCCAATCGATTGGAAACTCCTCACCGACTTGCCTGTCGGCTCTAAGAAAGACGCCATCGAGAAACTCAACTGGTATGCCATGCGCTGGAAGATCGAGGTGTTTCACAAGATTCTGAAATCGGGCTGCAGGGCCGAACACTCGAAGCTCAGAACCGCGCAACGCCTGGCGAATTTGATTGCGGTCTTCTGCATCCTGAGCTGGCGGGTGTTCTGGATGACGATGATGAACCGTGCAACACAGGACGCATCCCCCAAACTGGCGCTGACCGACATGGAGATCACTCTCCTCGATCATCTTGTGAGAGACACAAACAGAAGCCCAGCGGGAACGAAGACACTGCCCCACTACCTCACCAAAATCGCCAGGCTCGGCGGCTATCTTGCCCGCGCCAACGATCCACCACTTGGCAATATGGTCATGTGGAAAGGCTTGTCACGCCTCATGGATATAGAATTACGTGCAATCATGGGAACCAGAATTGTGGGTAATTGCAAGCAAGGCTGGACGGTTACTATGTATCGGCCTGCAATATTCAGGAGCGATTGACAGACTCGGGGAATATCTCAAACACTGGCGTCACTGAGACTGGTTGTGGGACTGTTTCGCAAAGGACTTGCGATGGAAAGACCAAGAATTAAGCTGATTACCGCCCGCGTAAGCCCCATGGTTGAATTGGCGCGCTGGCTGCTTGAGCGATCTCGAATTCCTTATAGCGAGCGCCCCCATGCACCAATACTGCACGTCTTGGCGACACGCTGGGCTGGCGGCGGGGTTGAGATCCCGGTTGCGGTCACGCCGGAAGGCCTGTGGGATGGCGCACGCAACTTTGTCATCCGCCTCGACGCCAAGCTCCCGAGCCGCGAAGCGATTTTCTCGGGTGTGCCGGCAACGCGCGATGAGGAGATTGACTTTGTCGATAGACTTTTCGGTCTGATGCTCCGGCAAGTTCGAAGATACGTATATTTTCAGCTCCTGCCATACCCGAACCTGGTAAAGCCGGTCGCTACCGACGGTGCGCCGCTGATCGAGAGCCTGTTCGTCCGCCTGCTGTATCCGCTGTGGCGGAAGTTGATGGCCCGGGGCCTGGATTTCACCCCAGACCTCGTTGCCCAAGCGCCACTCGATATTGCCCAGGCCTTCGATCTCGTTGCTGAAAGATTGCAGTCACGGCGCTATCTTGGTGGTGACGCGCCGTGCGGGCTGGACATCATTTTCGCCGCTTTGGCCGCGCCAGTCGTCTTTCCCGCCGAGTACGGTGCAAAACTTCCCGAGACCAATCAGCTTCCGAGCCAATTTCGAAGTTATCTCGATACGTGCAGGGCCCATCCGGCGGGGCAACTGGTTCTGCGGGTCTATACGACTGCTCGCGGCACGCCGCAGGAGCTTCTGAAATTCCGGCGGCCGTCGCGCGAATTTGTCCCGCCCGGTTTGACACGGCGAGCCTTAGCGGTGTTGCGGGCCTTGACGCCGGTTTTTCGCATAGGCAACTTCGCGCTGGTCTTGCGCCATGAACATGTAAGTGCGGTTCTCAGCAACGACTTTGCCTTCCGCATCGCGCCGGTGAACCGCGACAAAATCGCGGCCGTGAGCGGCGAATTCATTCTCGGCATGGACCGTTCGCCGCAATTGGCCAAGGAGCGCGAAATTGTCTATGGCGCGCTCGGCAAGACGCCGATTTCCGAAATTGTCGAGACGGCCCGTCTGGATGCCGAGAGCCTATTGAGATCCGCCATCGCGTCGTCGGGGTTGATTGACGTGGTCAACGGTTATGCCCGCCCGCTCGCCGCGCGCACGGCCGTGCGGCTGTTTGGCATTCCGGGCCCCACGGAAAGCGACCTCATGCGCGTGGCTCGCGCGATGTTCCACGAAACCTTTCTCAATATCTCAGGCAAGCTGGATATCAACGCTCGCGCCGTCGCGGCGGGCGGAGAACTGAAGCAGTGGATCGGCCAGGAAATCGCCCGCCGGCGCAGCGGCGGAATCATCGTGCCGGATTTTCTGGGTCAATTGCTGGCGATGGGGCTTGACGACGATATTGTGACGCGGAACGTGGCGGGTATGCTGGTCGGCTCCATCGACACGACCGCGACCGCTGTGGCGAATGTGATCGAAGTCGCGCTGGCGCGGCCGAGTCTCTTGTCTGCCATGCAGTCCGCCGTCGGCAATCGGCGCAAGCTGCTCGGACTCTGCTACGAGGCGCTGCGTTTCAGGCCGCACAACCCGCTCGTGCAACGGCAGGCCGGCCCAGCGGCCGTCGTCGCCGGCAAATCCGTGGCGCCCGGAGCGATGGTCTGGGCCATGACGCTGTCAGCGATGCATGACGAAAGCGCGTTTCCCCGGAGCGGCATCATTCTCGATGATCGCCCCCTCGACCGCTACTTTCACTTTGGCGGTGGCCTGCATCGTTGCGCTGGACTCGATGCGAATGTCCGCCAGATTCCCAACCTTGTCGGCGCGCTTGTTGCGCTGCGCCCGCGCCTCGTGTCTGACCTGCGTTTCGATGGCCCATTTCCCGACGAGCTTGTCGTGGCATTACAAGGAAGATAGCAGTGACCCATTCCTTTGTCACAATCGCCATCCCGTTTCCGCCTCAGCGCCAGCCGGCGGCCGAGGTCAAAATTGGAGTCCTAGGCAATCCTCTCGAAAAACCATGGCGGAAAGCGGTCGACGCGATCGGTACGATCCACTTCTTCAGCATCAACGTCGTGCCTCCCGAACGGCCGGGACAGCGTCCGCGCCTCCTGATCGAACTGACGGTCGACGGCGCGGCCGATGTGACTCTGGAGCGCTGGTGTTCGGCACTCAAACAGCCGCTCGATGACATCGTCGAGGCGATCGGCCTCGAGCCATCGAGCTGCGGCGATCGAACCGCTTTGCTGCGCGATCCGCGCTATCGCGTCAATCCCGGAATCCGCTGGCGCGACAAGACGGGTTTGAATTTCTGCGGCACGCCGGAGATGACGGTTGAACGCATTGTCGATGAGGCCGAACTCGCCGAGTTCGCTGGAAGCCGGGTCTTCGGAGCCAAAACCGTGGCAACGCCGCTGCAGACGCTTACCGGCATCCGCTCGGAGATCACGGACCAGTCTCAATCCGGTCCTCCTCTTGTCCGTGAACGTCTTGCCCGTATGTTGCGTCCGGAGGATGCCCCCTTCCTGGGTGGCCCAGCGGCGGCGTTGGCGCCGCTCATTCCACGCCTGATCTTCAAACTTCTGACCGGTTACCTTTTGCCCTTGACGCTGGCGGCCGCAATTCTGACCGGCGTGGCGTTCGCCGCCGGATTGATAAGCGGCATTCGGCAAGGGGTTGGCGCCTGGCAAGCGATAACTCACGCGCTCCCGCCGGCCGCGAAGACTCTGCTCGTTACCGCAGGCGCCGCTGTTTTGCTCGCCGGACTTGCGTTTTTTGTCCTGCGCCGCCGCGAACGGGCCGAAACGACGGTCGCCCTGCCGCTCGATCAAGCCATCGTTGCGGCGATCATGAGCAGAGAGAATGCGAGCCTGCAGGAGCCTCTGTTCGATGAGGTCGTGGAAACGGATCGCGAAGCGGGGCCGCTTGCCAAGGACCGCTCGACCGAAGCACCACCCAATGCCGTGCCGGTCCTTCAGAATCATATGTTCGCCGTGTCGCTCATCAAAGCGGGCCTGCTGCGGCGGCTCACGCTTCGCTTGGCTTATTGGACCGTCGCAAACCTGCTCGGCAAGCTGTACCGGCCGGGGTTTCTCGGCGAAATCGGGACCATCCACTTTGCCCGCTGGGTCGTTCTGCCAGGAACCAGCCAACTGGTCTTCCTGTCGAACTACGGCGGCAGTTGGGAGAGCTATCTGGAGGATTTCATCACCAAGGCGAACCAGGGGCTGACCGCCATTTGGAGCAACACCATCGGATTTCCGCAAGCCCGCGCTCTGTTCCTCGACGGCGCCACTGACGGCGACCGCTTCAAGCTTTGGGCCCGCCGTCAGCAGCTACCGTCGCTGTGCTGGTACACCGCATATCCGAACCTCAGCACTGCCCGCGTTCGCGCCAATGCGGCGATCCGGCAGGGCATACTCGCGGTGATGACGCCCAGCGAGGCCGCCGACTGGATTTCCTGCTTCAACTCCGCGCCTGTAACCACCTCCACGCTTGAAGCCGAAGATATCCAGTCGATTGCCTATGGTGCCATGGGGCATCTTTCCTTCGCGCGGGCACTGATCTTGAATTTTTCCAAGGATGGGACCGGGGCCAGAAACTGGCTGCGTTCGGTGGAACCGTCGATCGCCACGGCGCAGCAGTTTCCCGAGACCGCGGCGCGCATTGTTGCCTTCACCCACCCGGGAATTGGCAAATTGTTGCCTGCAGAAACGGCCATCGACGACTTTCCGCCAGCCTTTCAGCATGGAATGAATACCGAATGGCGGGCTCGCGTCTTGGGCGACATCGACGAGGATTGCCCCGAGAATTGGGACTGGGGCGGGACGCACGATCCGAAAAGCGAGGTTCACGCGATCTTGCTGCTCTATGCCAAGACGGCCAAGGATCTAAGGGCCCTCCTGGAGAGGGAAAGGGAACGAGCCGCCGATCATAGCGTGGCGATCATTCGAACGATCGAGCTGGCGATCGCCAAGACAGCGGACGGCGAACGCGCTCTCGAGCCCTTCGGTTTTGCCGATGGCATCTCGCAGCCGATCATCAAGGGTTCACCAAGGGCCAAAAAATTTGCCATGGAAACCGATCATCTGGTCGAGCCCGGCGAATTCATTCTGGGGTATCCGGACAATCGGGGCTTTCTGCCGCCGACGCCGGTGGTCGGCGCCAACCGGGATCCGGAAAACTTGCTGCGCACGGCGATACGCGATCAACGCCGGCAACGCCCGGACTTCGCCAATTCCGAGGCGGGCATGGAAAGAGACTTTGGCCGCAACGGTTCCTATCTTGTCGTCCGCCAGATGCAACAGGATGTGACCGCCTTCAATGACTATCTGGCCGGGGAAGCGAAGCGCTTGAAGTCGTCGGCGAAGATGAAGTGGGTCGATGCCGATCTTTCAAAGGTGACATTGGAGGATTGGATTGGCGCTAAGATGGTCGGCCGCTGGAAGGATGGATCGTCGATGGCCCGGCATCCGGCGCACCCGCGTACCGCGGCGGGCGAACGTGAGTTTGCCGACAACCGATTCCGCTTTGGCGAGGAAGACCCATCGGGGTTCGCCTGTCCGCTGAGCGCCCATGTCCGTAGGGCAAATCCGCGGGATAGTTTTTCGCCCGGCTCCGAATTGCAGCGCCAAATCACCAACCGGCATCGCATCCTGCGCGTCGGCCGGTCGTTCGTTGAAGGTGGCAAAAGGCCCTCCGGTCTTTTGTTCATGTGCCTCAATGCCGACATCGAGCGGCAGTTTGAGTTCATCCAGCAGACTTGGTGCATGGCCACCCAGTTTCATGGGGTGGACAATGAAACTGACCCGATCTTGGGCCGGGGCACCAAGTCCAGCCAAATGACCATTCCAACGCCAGCCGGACCGATCAAAATCATCGGGCTGCGCAAATTCATCAAGATGCGTGGCGGCGGTTATTTTTTCATGCCGAGTCGGCGGGCCCTGAAGTGGCTGTCGGTAGACTAGAGCGCCGGGCGGTCGGTTGAACGCAACCTCGACCCGTATCCGTCACCCCCGCGCAAGCGGCTATCGGATTCACACATCTTTTGCGACCACTGTCCCGAGTTTGATGGCATGCTAGCGTTCGAGGCCATATCGCATCGTCTGCGGGCCTGGCATGCCGTAATAGCAAGTCCATCCGCCGAGCTTGGCGATGATGTCAATCGGCATTGAACATTGACCGGTATCGGCGTCCAAAAGTCACCCGCTATTTGGTGTGATTGGGGGAACGCCCGAAAACGGATGGCCATTCGCTGAAGGTGAGGTTGGTGGTGACAATGATGGATGTGCGTTAATAATGCTTGCTGACCAGATGGAACAGGAGCCGCCCGCCGGCGTGGGCGAACGGCAGATAGCCAAGTTCTTCGTGCAGGACGAAGTCGAGGCGGCTGACGACATCGCTGCTACCCAGGTCAACGATGATCTCGGCTTCTTGCGGCCCACCGCTCGAGCCATAGACGTCAGCAAGCACCTTGAGCTTGGCCGGGTTGTCGGTACGGGTGTGACAGGCCGTGCGGGAGATTCGGACAAAGCCGCTCTTGCCACTGCCGTTCCGACTGTAGATGACTGTCAGGCCGTTGGATGTGAATGGCAGCCCGGCGGAAGGAACAAGACGGTTAACGTTTTTGACGTTTCGAATGCCTTTGATTTGAAGAGGTGAACCGCTCGTGACCGCCGCAATGTGAGCTTTGCTCAGGGGTGTCGGTGCTGGTGGTTTTGCGGTGAGATAGAAGCCCACTTTTTCTTTAATAAGATCAAGCAACTCGTTGTGGTCTTGTGTTGTCAGTGTGGATGAACCAGCTAGTCGGCGAAGCGCATTTTGGCGCCACTTCGCCAGTCTGCTCGCAGACCAGTCTAAGATTTCTTCAACTGCGCCCATGATACCGCCACCAGTTTTTCTGTTTGTGCAGGGGCAATTTACCTAAAGGAAATCATAGACGTAAGTGTTCTTTGGGTGCTGCCCCCTTTTTGCAAGCCAGCGTAAGTAATCCGGCGCGTCATTCGCACAACGGGAGTTACGGAATCTGCCACCTTTGAACTTCTGGCTCATAACCTGAAAGTCGTTGGTTCAAATCCGGCTCCCGCAACCAAAAAGGGCCTGTGATTTCAAGCGGATCGCGGGTCCTTTCCTTTTGGGCGGGGATGCGGTTTGCACCAGTTTTGGAGCTTTCGTGGTGCTTCGATGGTCCTCCTTGCAGCGAGATCGTCACGTGCCTAGACACACGGCTGACGCTTATCCGGCCTATTGAGTTGAGAGCCCTGCCGCTTGTCACACAACTGCAATCAACTGGATTTAGCGGCAGGGATCATCAGCACGCAAAAGGGGTCCATCATGCGCACAGCCGGTTTCACCGCGATGTTCTTTCTTCTGGCCTCAACCGCGCTGGCGGGACCCACGGTGACAGTGACTGAGATCAAGGCGCCCGATCTCCCCTTGCCGGATGCCGTCTATGACGGCGGAAAAACCTTGAAACTCAATCTTGGGATCGGCTCGGCGGCGTGGCGCGACGCCAAGGACCCGCCGGGCGTGATCTGGACGATCACCGATCGCGGACCCAATCTCGATTGCGCCGGCATCGACAAGATCGCCGGTCTCAAGATCGACAAGCTGTGCGCCGGCGACGACAAGGCGAAGAATTTTCCGCTGCCGGATTTCACGCCGGCCATCGCCCGGATCGAAATCGGCGCCGACAATGTGGCGAAACTGCTTGAGACGATTCCGCTGAAGGGCAAATCCGGCAAGCCCATTACAGGACTGCCGTTCACTTCGGCGGGGCTCAAGCTCGAGGCGGCCTATGACGGGAAGGGCGTGTTGATCGCGGGCGATCCGTCCGGCCTCGATACCGAGGCCCTGGTCCGGCTGCCCGATGGATCGTTCATCGTCGGCGAGGAATATGCTTCGTCGCTGGTCGAGGTTTCAGCCGACGGCACGATCACCAAGCGCCATGTGCCCGTAGGACTCGAAGGCGAGCTGACGGGCGCCGACTACGAGGTGGTGGGAACGCTTCCCGCCCTCATCGCAAAGCGCGCGCTGAACCGCGGCATCGAGAATGTGGCACTCTCTGCCGATGGCGCGTATCTCTACGTTCTGATGCAGAACCCGCTCGCCCATCCCGACAACGATGCCTACAAGGCGAGCGCCAATACCAGGCTGTGGAAGATCGATCGCGCCACCTCCCAGGTGGCGGGCGAATTCGTCTACACGCTCGACGATGCGACGTCCTTCAGGGCCGACAACAAGAAGGAAGCGCAGAAGCAGAACGCCGTGCGCCTCAGCGAAATGGTGGCGGTGGGCGAGGATCGGCTCCTGGTGCTGGAGCGGATCAGCAAGACCACCAAAATCTATCTGGTCGATCTGAAATCGGGCTCGGCCCTCGATCAAGCCTATGACGACGCCGCGACCAGCCCATCGCTCGAACAGCTCAGTGCCGCCGATCTCGAGGCGAAGGGCATCAAGCCGCTGGTCAAGACCCTGGTGCTCGATTCGGACGATGTCGATAACATGCCGAAGAAGATCGAGGCGATGGCGGTGATGTCCCCGACCGAGATGATCGTGTTGTCCGACTCGGATTTCGGCATTGAAGGCGACGAGACCGGCATCAGGCGGCTGACGTTTTCCGAGCCGGTCCCTGCAGTAGCCGGCACATCCGGCGCCAATTGCCGAAGCACGGCGCAGAAGGCTGCTCCCGCTTCGGCGATGTCTCCCTCGTTCTCGATGACATGCAGCGGGAGCGTGGTCGCGGGCACCGGCACGGTGCGCTGTGAGCGGAGCGTGGCATCGGGCGCCGACTCTCGTCCCCGCGTCGCGATGCGGGCCGCGCGGATCGTGGGGCTTGCCGAAATCTCGACAATGACCGCGGTTGGGTAACGTTGAGCCGTTTCGCCCAGAATGGTGCGAGAGACGTTCACCGATACGATTTGTCCCAGTTCCAGTTGGCTGTCTATTTCATCTCGGATGCCGTATCTGAAGCCGTGCGCCTGCCAGTGCAAAGCCAGCCTGCCTTGAACCAGCAGATCCTCGAATGCGTTCGCGTCGATCGACACATGGTCCTCGGTCGCGTCGGACATGCGGGTAATCAGCCGGCGGGGGAATAAAAAAGCATCGTTTCCGGCGAAACGATCCTTGGCATATTGCAGAATGCTGTCCTTGCCAGCACCACTCGGGCCGACAACCAGAACCAGTCTGCCACGTCCATTGGTCACAATACCCTCACACCCTCGCGCCAGACGCGGCGGACCACCGGATGCCCGCGTCTAACGCTGACTTGCACCAGATCGGCGCGTTTGCCGATGGCGATGGCGCCGCGATCTTCGAAGCCCGCCGCTTGCGCCGGGTTTGAGGTCACGAAGGCCAGCGCCCGGGGCAATGAAATGTGGGGGATTTTTGCGGGCAGCGCAAATGCCGCCAGTAACAGGCTGGCTGGCACATAGTCCGATGAGAGGATGTCGAGTTGCCCGCTGGCGGCAACGTCCGCCGCCGAGATATTGCCGGAATGCGACGCGCCGCGCACGATATTGGGCGCCCCCATCAGCACCGCGAGGCCGTGCGCATGGGCCGCCGATGCAGCATCGGCGGAGGTCGGAAATTCGGCGATGGTCACGCCATCGGCAACGGCTTCCGCGACATGCGCCGCCGTCGCATCGTCATGGCTGGCGAGGCGGATGGCGAGGCTTCTGGCGAATTCCAGGATGTGCTTCTTGTTCGTCGCGGCGTGGCAGGCCTGGAGCGCCTGCTTCTCGGCGATATAGCCATCGATCTGTTCCGGCAGGATGAGCTTCTTGCCGAGGTAGTATTCCTTGAACTTGTCGAGGCTCACGAATTGCCGGTAACCCGGCGTGTGGTCCATCACCGAAATCAG
>JANNSP010000355.1:0-6991 GCA_031402975.1 Hyphomicrobiales bacterium | reverse complement strand
AGGTCCGCGACATTCTCGATGTGTGGTTCGACTCAGGCTCGACGCATGCTTTCTGCCTCGAACAGCGCCCCGATCTCAAATGGCCGGCCGACCTCTATCTCGAAGGCTCGGACCAGCATCGCGGCTGGTTCCATTCCTCGCTGCTCGAAGCCTGCGGCACCAGGGGCCGCGCCCCCTATGACGCGGTGCTGACCCATGGTTTCGTCGTCGCCGAGGACGGCCGCAAGATGTCGAAGTCGCTGGGCAACATCGTGACGCCACAGGAGGTGATCAAGCAGTCGGGCGCCGACATTCTCAGGCTCTGGGTCGCCTCCGCCGACTATGCCGAGGACCTTCGTCTTGGACCCGAAATCCTCAAGACCAATATCGAGGCCTATCGCAAGCTCCGCAACACCATGCGCTATATCCTCGGCGCGCTCGATGGCCTCAAGGACTGGGAGACCACCTATCACAAGGACATGCCGGAGCTCGAACGCTATATCCTGCACCGCCTGCATGAAGTCGATCACCAGGTACGCGAGGCTTACGAAATCTTCGATTACAAGCGCCTGTTCGCCGTCCTCAACCATTTCATGACGGTCGATCTCTCGGCCTTCTATTTCGATATCCGCAAGGATTCGCTTTATTGCGATCCGTGGTATGCGCCCCGCCGCCGCGCCTGCCGCTCGGTACTGGACCAGCTTTTCCATTGTCTCACGACCTGGTGGGCGCCGGTCCTCGCCTTCACCATGGAGGAAGTGTGGCTCACGCGCTTTCCGGGCGAAGGATCGTCCGTACACGTCATGCAATTCGCCCGGACCCCGGACGAATGGGCCGATGCAGCACTTGCGGCAAAGTGGGAGAAGGTGAGGGACGTTCGCTCGGTTGTGACGGGCGCCCTTGAAATCGAGCGCCAGGTGAAAAAGACCATCGGCTCGGCGCTGGAAGCCGCGCCCGAAATCCATGTTTCGGATACCGAAATCATTGCCGCACTCGACGGCATCGATCTCGCCGAAATCTCCATCACCTCGGGCGCCACCCTGATCGAAGGCGAAGGCCCGGCCGATGCCTTCCGGCTCGACAGCGTGAAAGGCGTGGCCGTGGTGTTCAAACCGGCGCGGGGACGCAAATGCGCGCGATCTTGGAAGATCACAGACGACGTCGGCTCCGACCTGGAATTTCCCGACATCACGCCCCGAGACGCGGACGCGGTGCGCAACTGGCAGAAGCGGTTCGGGAAGACTTTGTGAAATCTTTTCCCGTTTGGAGCCCGCTCGCCCCCGTGGCGCTGGCGCTGGTGGCGCTCGTCTTCGGCATAGACCAGACCCACAAATGGTGGATGCTGAACGTCTATGGCATCACCGCCGAGCCGGTCGCCGTTTTGCCCTTTCTCGATCTCGTCCTCACCTGGAACCGGGGCATTTCCTACGGATTGTTCCGCACCCCCATGCAGGGCGCGCTGATAGCGCTCAGCCTGGCGATATCATTGCTGCTGTGGGTTTGGCTGAACCGGAGCCCACGGCAATTGACGGTGGCGGCGCTGGCTCTCGTCATCGGCGGCGCGCTCAGCAATGCCCTCGACCGCGCCATCCACGGGGCGGTCGCCGACTTCTTCCATTTTCACGTGGGCGCCTTCAGCTGGTACGTCTTCAACCTGGCCGACGTCGCCATCGTTGCGGGGGTGGCGCTTCTGCTGTATGAATCACTGGTCGAGCGCCGCGTGCCTTGAGGCCATGGAATTGCCGGAATTGGGCGTCATTGGCTATGGCGGTGCAGCGGGAAGGAAATAAACCATGAAGCAGGGGGCATCCGCTCTGTTGATCGCCGCAGTGGCATTGGCCCTTGGCGGCTGCGGAGAAACCAGGCTGACCGACATGCTGTCGGGCGGCAAGCCTAGCGCCGCCGGGAACCTGCAGGTTCAGACCAACCAGAACCTCGCCATGCCACCGGATCTTCGCCTTCCTCAGCCCGGCGCCGCCAGCAGCGAGGCGCAGGTGGCGACCTACGATCCGCCGGCGGACGATAGTATGACCAACGAGAATTTGGTGGAGCAGGGTCTGCCCGACGATCAGCCCGCCGCAGCACCCGCGCAAGGCGCCGTCAAGACTGCCGCGCCGGCCCAGCCCGCCGGCGACATCTACGACCGCTACGGCATTTCCAAGACCCGGCCGGACGGAACCAAAAAGTCCGATGGCGAACTTCAGGCGGAACTGAAAAAGGCCTATCTGGCCAAGAAGCGCCAGAGCGAGCCGGGCTACGGCACGATCTGGAATGTCGGCGCCATCTTCAAGGACGGCTGATCCCCATTACGTCGATTTCATTGGACAGTCGCCGCCGCGTCCCGCAGGTGGCGAGGTTACGCGTCTCCAAAGGTCACGTCACAGAATGAACAGAGTTCTCGGTCCGGCCGCCGCATTTTTTCTTTTTCTCGCCACGATCATTCCGGCGCTCGCGCTCGATATCGGCGTCTCCGCCTTCACCCTGAAGAACGGCATGGAGGTCGTCGTCATTCCCGATCGCCGCGCCCCCGTGGTCACCCACATGGTATGGTACAAGGTTGGCTCCGCCGATGAGCCGCAGGGCAAATCGGGGATCGCGCATTTTCTTGAGCACCTGCTGTTCAAGGGCACGGCGAAATATCCGCCCGGCGAATTCGACCGCCAGGTCAGCCGCAACGGTGGCGACGGCAACGCCTTCACCAGCACCGACTATACCGGTTACTTTCAGAGGATCGCCAAGGAGCGCCTGGCGCTGGTGATGGAACTCGAAGCCGACCGCATGCAGAATCTCATCCTGACCGACGAGAATGTCCTGCCGGAATTGAACGTGGTACAGGAGGAACGCCGCGAGCGCACCGACAACGATCCGTCCTCGCTCCTGGCCGAACAGATGAACGCCGCTTTGTTCATCGCCCACCCGTATCGGAAGCCGGTGATCGGTTGGATGTCCGAGGTCGTGCAACTGACCCGCGAAGACGCGCTGTCCTTCTACCGCGCCCACTACACCCCGGCCAATGCCATCCTGGTGGTGGCGGGCGATGTGACGGTGGACGAGGTGCGAACACTCGCCGAGACGTATTACGGCAGCCTCGAGAACAGCTTCACGCCCACGCCCCGCAAACGCACCGCCGAGCCTACGCCCATCGCTGCGCGGCGGATCGTGATGAGCGATCCCAGAACCCCGACACCGGTGTTTCAACGCCAGTATCTGGCTCCCTCCTATCCTTCCGACGAGGGCCACACGGCGGAAGCGCTGGATGTGCTGGCGGAGATACTGGGCGGTGGAACCCAGAGCCGCTTCTACCAGGACCTGGTGATCAGGCAGAAGATCGCCGCCTATGCCGGAAGCTGGTATTCGGGCGACGCTGCGGACTACGGCAATTTCGGCTTCTATGCCGCGCCCAATCCCGGACAGGACATCGCCCGGCTCGAAACCGCGATCGACGAGGTCGTAGCGCGGCTGGTGAAGGAGGGCGTCACCCAGGCCGAACTCGACCTCACCCGCAACAAGCTACTCGCCGATACCGTCTATGCCCTCGACAGCCAGGCCGCACTCGCCCGCATGTTCGGCGTGGCACTCAGCACCGGCCAGAGTGTCGCCGACGTGCTCGGCTGGGAGGGAAAGATCCAAAAGCTCACCGTCGACGACATCAAGGCGGCGGCGGTGCGCGTGCTCGACATCAGGGCCTCGGTCACCGGCATCCTGCTGCCCGCTCCCGCACCCCAGAATTGAGGCATGATGCGCAACCTGTTTCTCAGACCTCTCCTGTTTGTCCTGCTGGTCGTGGCCTTCGCGCGGCCGGCCGCAGCCATCGACATCCAGAAGGTGGTCAGCCCCCTCGGGATCACGGCCTGGCTGGTCGAGGACCGCACCATTCCGCTCATCGCCATGCAGTTTTCCTTTCGCAGTGGCGGCGCCTTCGATCCCCCTGGCAAAGACGGCGTCACGCATTTTCTCACCGGCATGCTGGACGAGGGCGCCGGCACCATGGATTCCGCCCAATTCCAGGCCCGGCGCGAGGAACTCGCCTTCAAGATGGGCTATGACGCGGGCTTCGACTTTTTCGAGGGATCGTTCCAGACGCTGGCGCGCAATGCCGGACCTTCGTTCGAACTCCTCAAGCTCGCGGTCAATTCGCCGCGCTTCGATCCCGAACCGCTGGAGCGGGTCCGCCAGCAGTTTCTGTTGGGCGCCCGCGATGACAGCGAAAATCCCGACCGCATCGCGTCCAGGGCGTGGATGGAGGCGGCGCTTGGCGGGCACCCTTACGCGCGCGCGCTGAACGGCACTGAACCTACCATCGCCACCGTCACTTCCGCCGACCTGGCCGCCGCCCACAAACGCATCTTCACCCGCAAGACCCTGCAGGTCGCGGTCGTCGGCGACATCGATCCGCAAACGCTCGCAAGCCGTCTCGACGAGATTTTCGGCGGCCTCCCCGAAACCGCGCCGGAAGCGGATATACCACCGGCAGCCGTCGCCGCCGGTCCCTCGGTCAAGGTCATCGCCCGCGACATGCCGCAGAGCATCATTGTGTTCGGCCATGAGGGCATCCTTCGCGATGACAAGGACTTCTTCCCCGCCTTCGTCATGTCGCAGATTCTGGGTGGCGGTGAAGCGGCCTCGCGCCTCACCGGCGAGATCCGCGAAAAGCGCGGCCTGACTTATGGCGTCGGCGCCAGCCTCGTGCCGATGGCGAAAGCCGGGCTGTTCCTGGGCTCGCTCAATACCCGGAACGACAAGGCGGGGGAAGCCCTCGAACTGGTCAAGACCGTCATGGCACGCATGGCGGAGGAGGGCCCCAGCCAGCAGGAGCTCGACGAGGCCAAGACCTATCTGACCGGCTCCTACGCGCTCCGCTTCGACAGCAACAACAAGATCGCAGGGCAGCTTCTCGGCATTCAGCAGCAGGGGCTGGGCATCGATTATGTCACCCGCCGCAACGGCCTGATCGAAGCGGTGACGCTGGACCAGGTCAAAGCCCAGGCCCGCCGCCTGCTCCATCCCGACAGGCTGATCGTCACCGTGGTCGGCAAACCCGAAGGGGTTCAGTAGCTCGTCTTCTCCCGCGAGCAGGAGAAGAAGGGACCCCATCGCGCTTTCGCGATGGGGGAGATGAGGGGCCAACGGTCGGAACTTGCGCGAAGGCCCTCACCTCCCCACTGCTCCGCAGCGGGGCCCTTCCTCTCCCGCTTCGCGGGCGAGGACAAAGATCGCTTCTTGGCTTACCATGCAGGCCCATGCGAATCCGCCGGCTTCCCGAAGGCACCGTCAACCGCATCGCCGCGGGCGAGGTGGTCGAACGCCCGGCGAGCGTCGTCAAGGAACTGGTCGAGAACTCGATCGACGCTGGCGCGACCCAGATCGATGTGGCGTTTCGCGGTGGTGGGCGCGACCTGATCCGGGTCACCGACGACGGGTCCGGCATGGACGCGGCCGATCTCGCTCTGTCGTTCGAGCGCCACGCCACCTCGAAACTCGCGGGCGACGACCTGATCGATATCCAAACACTGGGCTTTCGCGGCGAAGCACTGGCCTCGATCGGCGCGGTCGCCCGCATGACCATCACCTCGCGCACCGCCACCGGCGACAGCGCGTATTCGGTCTCGATCAACGGCGGAGTAGCCACGGAATTGCGCCCCGCGCCCCTGTCGCGCGGCACCGAGATCGAGGTGTGCGACCTGTTCTATGCGACGCCCGCGCGGCTGAAATTCCTCAAGAGCGACCGGAGCGAAACGGCGGAAGCGGCCGACGTCGTCCGCCGCCTTGGCTTTGCCCATCCGCATGTGGGTTTCAGCTTCGCCACCGAGGAGCGACGCCTGATCGACGTGGCCCCGGAGGAAACCTCCGGGACCCGGGTGCGCCGCCTGATCGGCGCCGAATTCATGGACAACGCCATAGCGATCTCAGCCGCGCATGAGGGCGTGTCGGTCGCGGGCTATGCCGGGCTCCCCACCTATTCGCGCGGCCACTCGGCCCGGCAATTCCTGTTCGTCAACGGGAGGCCGGTGCGCGACCGGCTGCTGGCCGGAGCCGTGCGCGGCGCCTATGCCGATCTGATGGCCAGGGGGCGTTTTCCCGCGATCCTGCTGTTCGTCACTTGCCCCCCTCAATCGGTCGATGTCAACGTGCATCCGGCCAAGGCGGAAGTGCGCTTCCGCGACGGCGGACTGATCCGTGGACTGATCGTCTCGTCGGTGCGAAGGGCTTTTGCCGCCGGTGCCGTCACCGGCAATGCCTCGGTGGCGCGCCAGGTGGCGGAGAGTTTTCGCGCAACTTCGCCCACCGGTGGTTTCGCCGAGGCGCAGAGCGCCTTCGACATCGGAGCTCCGTCCAGTCCTCCGCTCGCTGACGATTTTCCCGAAACGTCCCATCCGCTCGGCGCGGCGCGGGGCCAGATCCACGGCAACTATATCGTGGCGCAGACGGCGGACGGCATGGTGCTGGTCGACCAGCACGCGGCGCACGAGCGTCTCGTCTATGAGCGGTTGAAGCGCGAGCGGCTCGACGGCGGCATCGCGGTCCAGCCGTTGCTCGTGCCCGAGGTGGTCGATCTCGATTCCGTCGAGGCCGAGCGCATCGTCGCCAACCGCGATCTTCTGGCGCAATCGGGACTCGCCGTCGAAAGCTTCGGCGAAGGCGCCGTCATCGTGCGCGAAATTCCAGCGGCCCTTGCCGGCGCAAGCATCGCCTCCGTGATCCGCGATCTCGCCGCTGAACTGGCGGGAGAGGGCACCGTGACGTCGCTCGATGAGCGCCGCGATCACATCCTGGCGACGATCGCCTGCCACAACTCGGTGCGCGCCGGCCGCAAGCTTCGCCCCGAGGAAATGAACGCGCTTCTGCGCGAAATGGAAGTGACGCCCAATTCGGGCCAGTGCAATCACGGGCGCCCGACCTATGTCGAACTGAAACTCGCCGACATCGAGCGCCTGTTCGGCCGGCGGTGAATCGCCGCTGCTTTACAATGACGGAGTGCCATGGCTAAGCTTAAGCGCGCGGCCGGCGCCTT
>JANNSP010000354.1:0-1980 GCA_031402975.1 Hyphomicrobiales bacterium | reverse complement strand
CAAGAGCGCCATCGTCCATCTCTACAATTCGACGTCGGAATTGCAGCGCCGCGTGGTGTTCAAACTTGACCGCGCCGGCATCATCGACATCGCGGTCAAGGGCGCCACCCTTATCCGCCAGCTCGAGCGAGAACTGGGCTTGGAAAATGTCATCCGCCACCAGTATTCGCCGGAAAGCTTCACCGGCACCGAACTCGATTTCGCCAAGGAGATCTGCGAGGCGGTGATCGATGTCTATGAGCCGACGCCCGCGAAGAAGCTGATCCTCAATCTTCCGTCCACGGTCGAAATGGCGACGCCCAACATCTATGCCGACCAGATCGAATGGTGCATCCGTAACATCAAGAAGCGCTCATCCATTCTCTATTCGCTGCATCCGCACAACGACCGCGGCAGCGCGGTGGCGGCGACCGAACTCGCTTTGATGGCGGGGGCCGACCGGGTCGAGGGCACGCTGTTCGGCAATGGCGAGCGGACCGGCAATGTCTGCCTCGTGACACTCGCCATGAATCTCTACAGCCAGGGGATCGATCCGGGCCTCGACTGTTCCAACATCAACGATCTCGTGCGCATGGCCGAATACTGCAACCAGTTGCCGGTGCATCCCCGCCATCCGTATGCCGGCGACCTGGTGTTCACGGCATTCTCCGGCTCGCACCAGGATGCCATCAACAAGGGCTTCAAGGCGATGGAGGCGTCGAACTCGCCGCTCTGGGAGGTGCCTTATCTCCCCATCGATCCCATGGACGTCGGGCGGAGCTATGAAGCGGTGATCCGCATCAATTCGCAGTCGGGCAAGGGCGGCATCGCCTATATTCTCGAGAAGGAACACGGCATCGAACTGCCGCGCCGCCTGCAGATCGAATTTTCCAGGACAGTGCAGGCAATAGCGGACGGGGAGGGGGTAGAACTTTCCGCCGATCGGTTGTGGCGGGCCTTCGAGACCGAATATCTTGACGGCAATGGGCGCTACGGATTCCTGGAGCATCAGGCCAAATCGGATCACGGCGACCAGAATCTCACCGCCAAACTCACCGATGACGGCAAGTTGAAAATCATCACCGGCCACGGCAACGGCCCGGTCGACGGTTTCGTCGATGCCATCCGCAAGGAGTCAAAACTCGCCTTCGACGTCGCCGACTACCGCGAACACGCGTTGGGCACCGGCGCCAACGCCACGGCGGTCGCCTATGTCGAACTCCGCCTCGCCGGCGGCAACACGCTGTTCGGCGTCGGCATCGACAAGAATATCGTGGTGGCGTCGCTGAAGGCCGTCGTCTCCGGTGTCAACCGCGCGCTCAAGGCGTGATCGGACTACACGGTATGGACAAAGCCCGGCGGCCCACGTATAGACCGCGCCGCTGGCTGTGTTTCACGGCCGGGCAACTTCCCTCATGGGACGGGCGATTAGCTCAGGTGGTAGAGCAGCTGACTCTTAATCAGCGGGTCGTAGGTTCGAGTCCTACATCGCCCACCAGGGATTTCAAGGACTTAGGGCTGTACTTGCAGAACGTCGCGCGAACGTGCGAGAAAACGTGCGAGAAAGAAGGTCCCGCACGCCACGTTTTGAAAGTTTGACATGCTCGGCTTCATCGCCGCCGTTGTACTGGGCTGGCATCGAACGTCGCTCTGGTGGGCGGCGGTCTTGGCAGCCTCCGCGACAGCGTTGCATGTTGTTTTCTACGTGACAATGAGCCGGCCCTTTCAAGTTGAGTCCGGCGTCGTTACTCAGGATGTTGGTGAATACGCGATCTGGGCGTTCATTTCCGCATTCATCTGGGTCGCAGTTGGCTATGGTGTCGGACGTGGCCTGTACGCAATGTTCCGCAAAAAGTCCTAAGAGCCACTTGCAAAATTGCATTGGCGAGTTGAATTTTCCGCCGTTTGAGGAGGTTTTGGAAGCATCGGCTGAGCTTCGCCTGTATGTTGGCTCTGCAATGAATCAGCACACGGGAAAGGGTTCGGACGATGCTTCTGGGC
>JANNSP010000353.1:0-7705 GCA_031402975.1 Hyphomicrobiales bacterium | reverse complement strand
ACAGGGGTGGAGCGTGTGTTCGCGGAATAGTTGGTACCACTGCGGTACCACGGCAAAATTCTCAAAGGGAAATCTAGATTTGTTCCCAAATTGAAAAACGATGGTGCCCAGGGGCGGAATTGAACCACCGACACGCGGATTTTCAGTCCGCTGCTCTACCAACTGAGCTATCTGGGCACTGGGTGTTTGAACGGGCCGCTGTATAGGTGATCGCCAACCCCTTCGCAACAAAAAGAAACCCCGTCCGAAGACGGGGTTTCGCTTGCGACTGATCGTTCAGTTATGCGCGATGTCGAAGTCCTTCGTCTCGCGCAGGAAGAGGACGCCGATCACCACCGTCATGACCGCCACCACGATCGGATACCACAGGCCGGCATAGATGTTGCCGGTATAGGCGACGATCGCGGTTGCCAGCAAAGGCAGCATGCCGCCGAACCAGCCGTTGCCGATGTGATAGGGCAGCGACATTGAGGTGTAGCGGATGCGGGTCGGGAACAGTTCGACCAGGAACGCGGCGATCGGCCCGTACACCATGGTGACATAGAGCATCATGATAGAGAGAATGAGGATGGCCTTGGGCCAGCTCACCTTGGCCTTGTCGGCGGGACTGGGCGCTATCTCGCTGACCGTCACCTTGGCCGTCCCGTCCGGGTTCGCTTCCACGAGATCGATGCTGGCGATCGGGGCCATCTTGGCCGCCGCCGCATCCTTGGCGATGCGCGCGTCGGACAGGAGTTTCAGCGCGTCGGCGGATTTCTTTTCCGCCTGCAGCGCCGCGACCTGATCGGCGCCAGCTTTATCCAGTTCGATCACCGAGGTGTTGTTCTTGAGATGCGGATAGCCCGAGTCGACCAGCGCCTTCGACCACGAATAGGGCGTGAACCCCTCGATCTTGGCGCCGTTCACCTCGATCGTGGCCGGCGTTCCCGGCGGCCCGTTGACCGATGTGAACGACAGGCCCGATTTGGTCAGGAAGTCCTTGGCCTTGTCGCAGTCGCCGAAACTCGACCAGGGTCCAACGAAAATGTTGAAATTGCACTGGGTCCCATCGACGGTGACGACGATATTGGCCTTTTCCTGATAGGCGGCGAGATCCGGATTGACCGCCGAGGCAAGCCAGCCGAACAGCGGGAAGTAAGTGAGGGCCGCGATGATGCAGCCCGCCAGGATGATCTTCAGCCGCCCGATCCGGTCCGACAGCGCCCCGAAAAAGATGAAGAACGGCGTGCCGATCAGGAGCGAGATGCCGACCAGCCAGTAGGCCGTCAGATAGTCGAGCTTCTGCGTGATGGTGAGGAAGAACAGGGCGTAGAACTGCCCCGTATACCACACCACGCCCTGGCCGGCGGTCGCCCCCAGCAGTGCGAGCAGCACGTATTTGTTGTTGGGATAGCGCAGGAAGGAATCGGTGAGCGGCGATTTCGATCCCTTGCCCTCGTCCTTCATCTTCTGGAACACTGGGGACTCGTTCAACTTGAGCCGGATCCACACCGAGAACAGCAAGAGCACGACGGAAACGATGAACGGAATGCGCCAGCCCCATTCGGCGAAGTCGGCGGGCGTCATATAGACCCGGCACAATCCAATGACGAGGATCGACAGGAAGAAGCCCAGAGTCGCCGTGGTCTGGATCCAGCTCGTCGCATAGCCGCGGCGGCCGTTGGCGGCGTGTTCGGCCACATAGGTCGCGGCCCCGCCATATTCGCCGCCGAGTGCCAGGCCCTGCAGCAGGCGAAGGCCCACGAGCAGGATGGGAGCGACCCAGCCGAGCGTCGCATAGGTCGGCAACAGGCCCACCGCGAAGGTCGAGACACCCATCACCATGATAGTAACGAGGAAGGTGTATTTACGCCCGATCAGGTCGCCCAAGCGGCCGAAGAACAAGGCGCCGAAGGGGCGCACCAGGAAGCCCGCCGCATAGGTGGCGAAAGCCGAGAGGAGGGCGGCGGTATCGTTGCCCGGCGGAAAGAACAGGGCGGCGAAAAACGGCGCCAGCGTGGCGTAGAGATAGAAATCGTACCATTCGAAAACGGTGCCGGTCGATGAGGCGAAGACGACGAAGCGTTCGTCCTTGGTCATGCCTCGCCCGCGCCTGGATGTATGAACAGCTGCACTTTGAGCCATCGAGTCCCCCTGAATTTTGGTGCCCCTCCCCCGGATCGCCGGCCGCAAGGAGTGCGGCCCTATTAGGCCGGTGTGCCGGGCAATGCCAGCTTTACCTCAGGGCCTGTCCGGGTCGTCCTCGTCGGACTGCTCTTTCACCGGAATGGCGTAGTTCCCACCGAGCCAGCGGCTGAGATCGATCTGGGCGCAGCGGTTCGAGCAGAACGGATGGAACTTCTGCTGCGAAAGCTTGCCGCAGATCGGACAGGGACGCTTCGGCCGCAAGGGGATGGGTTCAGGCATCACACCAGCGCGGAGGGCGCGGTCATCCAGCTATGATAGACCGGAAAGCCGGCGCCCTGGAGCAGATGCACCGTTTCATAAAGCGGCAAGCCCACCACGCCTGAGTAAGACCCCGACAGCGAGCGCACGAACGCTTCGGCCCGGCCCTGGATGGCGTAACCTCCGGCCTTGCCGCGCCACTCCTCGGATTTGAGATAGCTCTCGATATCCTCGCGCGACAGGCGCTTGAAGCGCACCTTGGTTTCAACGCAGCGCGTCGCCTTGCGTCCGCCCGGCCCCACAAGGCAGACGGTCGAATAAACCCAGTGGGCGCGGCCCGACAGCATCCACAGGCAGTCGGTCGCTTGCGCCAGCGTCTCGGCCTTGGGCAGGATGCGCCGCCCCAGCCCCACGGCGGTATCGGCGGCCAGCACGAAGGTTTGCAAACCCAGCGCCACGACCTGCGGCATCTTGAGGGCTGCCGCCGCCTTCTCCTCGGCCAGCCGGATCGACAGCCGGCGCGGCGTCTCGCGCTTCAGTGGCGTCTCGTCGACATCGGCGGGATTGAGCAGGTCGGGGGTCAAGCCGACGCGCTCGAGAAGCGCCAGTCTCCGGGGCGAGGCGCTGGCGAGCACAAGCTTGACGCGGGTCTCCGCCATCAAGGGCTTACTTGAAACGGTAATTGATGCGGCCCTTGGTCAGGTCATAGGGCGTCATCTCGACCATCACCCGGTCGCCGGCCAGCACGCGGATACGGTTCTTGCGCATCTTGCCCGCAGTGTGGGCGATGATCTCATGATTGTTGTCGAGTTTGACGCGGAAGGTCGCGTTGGGGAGAAGTTCGGTGACAGTGCCTTCGAATTCGAGCAGTTCTTCCTTGGCCATGCTTTTCCTTGGACGGGGGTGCGACGCGCGCGGAAAATGGACCGGTTGCCGCTCGAAATCAAGCGGATACGGGCCCAACTCATTTTTCCCGCATCACCCAGACGATATTTCCCGCCGGATTCTTGAACCACGCCATGGCCCATCGGGTTCCATCACCGGTGAAATGCGTGTCGCGCCATTGTCTCGCGGGAAAGCGCCGTGTTAGTTTGGCGCCCATGATCATCGAGAGATATCTTCAGGAATTGCGCAGCCGTCCGGCGTTGGGGCTGATCATCGCGTTTATTCTACTGCTCATCACGTTTGCGCTGCGTTATTATACGCCTCTCCGCCTGACCTATGTCGCCTTCCATCCGGCGATCATGCTGGCGACGTTTGTCGCGGGACGCTGGACCGGTGCCGCGATCACCATTGCCGCGGCCTTTCTCGCATTGTACTTTTTCAGGCTGGACACCGGCCTCGAAATGACCAGTACCGATTGGTGGGGGCTGGGCGCCTTTCTCGTGGTCAGCGCGATCATCATTTTGATGACCGATTTGCTGTCATCGACGGTGACCCGGCTCAGCGCTCAGTCGGAGCGTCTGGCTCAGTCCGAGGAAAAGACCCACGTCTTGATGCGCGAATTGACCCATCGCATGAAAAACCAGTACGCGGTCATCCTCGCCATGGCGCGGGTCACCGGGCGCTCGGCAGTCTCGGTGCCGCAGTTTCTCGACGCGTTTACCCGGCGGGTCAGCTGCCTGTCGCGCTCGCACGACCTTTTGGTCAAGTCGGACTGGCAGGGCGTCTCGCTGCGCGATCTGGTCCATATCGAACTGGAGCCGTTTGCCATGGGCTATGCGGAAGTTGGGCCGGCGCTGGAGATCAGGGACAGCGCGGTCGTCTATCTCGGCATGGCGCTGCACGAGCTTGCGACCAATTCGGCCAAGGATGGCGCATGGTCGAAAAACGAGGGATCGGTCAGCCTCAAGTGGCAGGTGAGTGGCGGCGAGATGGTGTTTGAGTGGTTGGAAAAGGACGGACCCGAGGTGGGCGCGGTGGCGAAAAGCGGCTTCGGCCGAACCCTCCTCGAACAATTGGTCCCGCAAGCCTTGGGAGGCGAAAGCAAACTCGAATTCGATCGCCATGGGCTGCGCTGGTCGTTCACGGTGCCCGCCGGCGATATTCTGGTCAGCACGCCGGCGTCCGGCTCCGCGGAATGGGCTGCGGCACTGAACCCAACGAACTGAGGGTTACACCCCACTAGCCGAAACCGACCCAAACCTCTTGCGGATGCGGCTGATCAGCCCGTCGCGAAGGTCGCGGTAGCCTTCCAGGATCTGCTCGCGGTTTCCCGCCGTGATCGAGGGATCGAGCGTTGGCCAGTATTCCGCCTCGATCGCCATTGTGCGGGTCATCTCGAGCGCCCGGTGATGCGCCTCGGGCGACAGCGACACCACCACATCGAAGCTCGAATCCTCGAGATCGTCGAAACCCCGGGCCCGGAGTTTTCCCATGTCGATGCCGATCTCGTCCATGACGATGGGCACGAACGGGTCGTTGTCTCCGGGCTTCACCCCGCAGGACGCGATATAGACCTTGCGGCCGTAGAAGTGTTTCATGATCGCGGCCGCCATCGGCGAGCGGATGACATTCTGCGTACAGGCAAACAGAATGGCGGAGGGGAGGTCGCCCGGCATCGTCGGGCTCAGCCCCGCCAGTGCAGGACGCAGACCAGCGTGAACAGCCGCCGCGCCGTGTTGAAGTCGATCTCGACCTTGCCGGTCAGCCTCTCGCGCAGAAGTTCGCTGCCTTCATTGTGCAGGCCCCGGCGCGCCATGTCGATGGTTTCGATCTGCGACGGCGTCGCGTTGCGGATGGCGGCGTAATAGCTTTCGCAGATCATGTAGTAGTCCTTGACCACGCGCCGGAGCGGCGACATCGACAGAGCGATGACGCCCAGCCTGTCCTCGCACTCGCTCAGGATGTCGAAGATCAGGCGCCCGTCGGCGGTGGACAGCACCAGCCGGTAGGGTCCCTCGGGACGGGAGAGGAAGCAGAAGCTGTTCTCCTCGATCAGGTCATAGATCGCCACGCGCCGCTCGTGATCGGTCTGCGGGCTGAGCCCCGCGCCGATGCTGTGGTCGAGATCGACGGCGATGAGCCGGGTGGTGGGTTTTTCCGTCATCGGGCTCAAGCATAGCGGTGGCGGGGTGCTAGCGCCTAGAGCATCGGACCCAAAAGTGGCAACACTTTTGGGACAATCCGATGCTCAAGCATGAATCTGGCGCAACTTTTCGCCCTCAAGTGGTATCCACTTGAGGGCCCGTTGCGCTAGACGTCATGTTGCGGTTGGTTTGCCGTCTCCCAGGCGGGCCCCAGATCGCTCATTCTGGCCTCGATGCATTCGACCTCAAGGCGGATGGCGCCGCCGCCGGAAAAGGTCAGCACGATGTCTCCCGACGGCTTGTCCTTCTCCTCGAAGGAAATCGCCAGCAGCGAAACCACGGCATTGGTGTCGCCCTGGCGAATGCGCTGCGCGCTGACTTTCGTGACCTGGCCGAAATGCAGGCCGGTGCGCCGCCGCTCCGATTGGCCCGCGTCCCACGCAAAGCGGTTGGCGATGAGCACCAACTGCTTGGCCGATTTGAGGTGGCGGATGTCGCCGAGCTTCAACACGGCATCCTGCATCTGGGCCGAAATGACGGCCAGGTCCTCGGCATCGAGCGCCGTCAGCTTCAGATGATCCGCCATTCAGGTTCCGGCAATGCGCGCGATGTCGGCGCCGCAGGCCGCGAGCTTCTCCTCCAGCGTCTCGAAGCCCCGGTCGAGATGATAGACGCGGTTGATCATCGTCTCGCCTTCGGCCGCCAACCCGGCGATGACCAAGGACACCGAGGCGCGGAGGTCGGTCGCCATCACCGGTGCCCCCTTGAGCCGGGCAACGCCCCGCACTTCCGCCGTATCGCCATCGAGATGAATGTCGGCGCCGAGGCGGGCCAGTTCCTGCACATGCATGAAGCGGTTCTCGAAGATCGTCTCGCGGATGATGCTGGTGCCCGAGGCTTTGGTCATCAGCGCCATGAGCTGGGCCTGGCAGTCGGTGGGAAAACCCGGATAGGGAGCGGTATCGATCCTGACCGGTCCGATGCCGCCGCCGTTCCGCTTCACCGTGATGCCGTCATTTCCGAGTTCGACGCCGATGCCGGCCAACAGAAGGGCATCGATCACGCCCCCCAGGCTGTCGGCCCGCGCCCCCTTCAGTTTGAGCTCGCCCCCCGCCATCGCCGCCGCCATGGCATAGGTGCCGGCTTCGATCCGGTCGGCGATCACCTCGTGCTCGGCGCCATTGAGGCTGGTGACTCCCCTGACCTGGAGGGTCGGCGTATGGATGCCCTCGATCCTGGCCCCCATCTTGATGAGGCAGTTTATGACATCGCCGATCTCGGGTTCGCGCGCCGCGTTTTCGATCAGCGTATCGCCGTCCGCTAGGACGGATGCCATGAGGGCCGCGTGGGTGGCGCCGACGCTCACCTTGGGAAAGTGGATATGACCGCCCTTGAGACCCTTGCGGGCTTTCGCCACCACGTAGCCGGCATCGATCTCGATCTCGGCGCCAAGCTTCTCCATCGCCATGATATGCAGGTCCACAGGGCGCGTGCCGATGGCGCAGCCGCCGGGCAGCGACACTTTCGCCTCGCCGCAGCGCGCCAAAAGCGGCCCCAGCACCCAGAAGCTCGCCCGCATCTTGGAGACGAGTTCGTAGGGTGCTGTCGTGTCGGCGATGACTTTCGCGGTGAAATGCTTGGTATCGCCGGCCTTGCCGTTTTCGCCCGGCCGCTTGCCCGCGATCATCATGTCGACGCCGTGATTCTGCAGAATACGCTCCAAGAGCCGGACATCGGCGAGCCGCGGCACATTCGACAAAGTGAGCGTGTCCGGCGTCAGCAACGACATGATCATCAGCGGCAGCGCCGCGTTCTTGGCGCCCGAAATGGCGATCGTGCCGTTCAGCCTGTTGCCGCCGCGGATGCGGATACGGTCCATTCAATTCGTTCCCCGGTGCAGAATCAGCGGCTAAGAAGCACACTGGCTCCAAGCGGGCAACGTTTAGTTCCCGGCCGGTTTGGCGGGTGCCTTGCGGCCGCGTGCCTGGGCCTTGCGCTTATGCAGATTGGCCTTGAGCGCCCGGGCCAGACGATCCTTGCGGTCGGGCGGTGAAGAGGGCTTTTTACGCATCGCCACGATCATCGGACCCCCGCGGTTTCGCGTCAAGCACAAGGGTTGCGCCAGACCCCACCCTGTGGCATGTGTCCGCCCGTCACTCAAAGCGCTGCCGTAGCTCAGTGGTAGAGCACTCCCTTGGTAAGGGAGAGGTCGTGGGTTCGATTCCCCCTGGCAGCACCATTCATTTTTCCATTGTTTTCAGCAACTTAACCTGTCGCTTTGGTGTTTTTGC
>JANNSP010000352.1:0-7363 GCA_031402975.1 Hyphomicrobiales bacterium | reverse complement strand
AAGAACAGGTAGAACAGCACGAGATCGAGCGAGGTGAACACGCCGATCATCAGCGTCTCGAGAACCAGGAACGCGATCATGTATTCGCGCAACCGCTTTTCCACATACCAGCTCGCCACAATGCAGATCGGCATCAGCAGCGTCGTGAGGATGACGAACAGCATGGAAATACCGTCGACGCCCATCTGATAGGAGGCAAAGAGCCCCAGCCATTCATGACGCTCGACGAACTGGAAACCGGACTCAGCCGGATTGAAATTGACCCAGATGAGAAGCGACACGAGGAAGGTGACGACAGTCGTCCACAACGCGCCCCACCGGATGTTGCGGAGCGCCACCGCGTCGTCGCCCTTAACCGTGAGGATGAACAGCACGCCCGCCAAGGGCAGGAAGGTGACGACGGAGAGAATGGGCCAGGACTGCATCAGCCTTGACCTCCGAACATGAACCACGAGATCAGCGCCGCGACGCCGATCATCATGGCGAAGGCATAGTGATAGACAAAGCCCGTCTGCAGCCGGACGGCGCGCCCCGCCACGTCGATGACCCGCGCCGAAATGCCGTCGGGACCGAGGCCATCGATCACCAGACCGTCACCCACCTTCCAGAAGAAGCGGCCGAGCCACATCGCGGGGCGGACGAAGATCAGATCGTAGAGCTCGTCGAAATACCACTTGTTGAGCAGGAATTGGTAGATCGGCCAGTGCATGGCGGCGAGCTTTGCCGGCAGCGACGTGTCGACGATATAGAACCACAGGGCCACGAGGAATCCCGCCGCCATGGCAATGGTCGGCGCCCAAACGACCCACGCCGGAACCTCGTGCATCGTGTGGATGATCTCGTTCATGGCGACCGAGCCATGCCAGAAATGCTCGTAGTCGTGGCCGATGAAATAGTCCTTGAACACGAAGCCCGCGATGAGCGCCCCCGCCGCCAGGATATAAAGTGGAATGAGCATGACGCTCGGACTCTCATGCACATGCTCGATGGTGTGAGGATCGGCCCGCGTCCGGCCATGGAAGGTCATGAAGGCGAGGCGCCAGGAATAGAACGAGGTACAGAAAGCGGCGATCACCAACAGCGTGAAGGCAAAGCCCGATCCGCCCGCGAACGAACTTTCGATGATGGCATCCTTGGAATAGAAACCGGCGGTGAACGGAAAACCGGTGAGCGACAAATTGCCGATCAGCATCAGCGCCCAAGTCGCGCGGATATGGGGAGCGAGGCCGCCCATCTTCCGCATGTCCTGCTCGCCCGACATGGCATGGATCACCGAGCCAGCAGCGAGAAACAGCAGCGCCTTGAAGAACGCATGCGTGAACAGATGGAAGATGCCGACGCCATAGGCGCCCATGCCCAGGGCCACGAACATGTAGCCCAGCTGCGAGCAGGTCGAATAGGCGATAACCCGCTTGATATCGTTCTGCACGAGGCCGACGGTCGCGGCGAAGAACGCGGTGATCGCGCCGACGATCACCACCACGTCCTTGGCGTGAGGAGCCAGCTCATAAAGCGGCGACAGCCTCGCCACCAGAAACACGCCGGCCGTCACCATGGTCGCGGCATGGATCAGCGCCGAAACGGGCGTGGGACCCTCCATCGCGTCGGGCAGCCAGGTGTGGAGCAGGAACTGCGCCGACTTCCCCATCGCCCCCATGAACAAGAGGAGGCAGAGCGTGGTGAGCGTGTCGAATTCCCAGCTCAGGAAATGCAAGGTCTTTCCCGCCTGCCCGGGTGCTGCGCCGAAGATCGTGTCGAACTCGATCGACTGGAACACATAGAAGCAGCCAAAGATGCCGAGCGCAAAACCGAAATCGCCGACCCGGTTGACCACGAACGCCTTGATCGCGGCGGCATTGGCGGAGGCTCGTTGATACCAGAAACCGATCAGGAGATAGGACATGAGCCCCACTCCTTCCCAGCCGAAGAAAAGCTGGAGCAGGTTGTCGGAGGTGACCAGCATCAGCATGGCGAAGGTGAACAGCGACAGATAGCTGAAGAACCGCGGCTGGTGCTCGTCATGGCTCATATAGCCCAGCGAATAGACATGGACGAGCGACGACACGGTGTTGACCACGACCAGCATGACCACGGTCAGCGTATCGATGCGGAGCGTCCAGTTGGCGGTGAGCGTGCCCGAGGAAACCCAGCGCAGCAGCTCGATCTTCTCCGCATGCGGCTCGCTGAGAAATCCGATGAACACCACCCAGCTCAGCACGGCCGAGACACAGAGCAGCGCCGTCGACAGATACATGGGCCAGGTGGGGCCGCTGTGATGGCCGTCATGCTCCGCATGCGGAACGTGCGCACCGCCATGATGCCCGCCATAGACTTCAGCGTCTGTACCCAGCGCGTGGAACAGCTTCGTTCCGGCGAGCCCGGCGACGAGCGCTCCGATCAAGGGCAGGAAGACGATGGCCTGATAGATCATGGGTCCCGTCAGCCCTTCATCAGATTGATGTCTTCGACCGCGATCGAGCCGCGGTTGCGGAAATAGGTGACGAGGATCGCCAGCCCGATCGCCGCCTCGCCCGCCGCGACTGTCAGAACCAGCAGCGCGAAGACCTGGCCCACCAGATCGCCGAGCGCGGCGGAAAACGCCACCAGGTTGATGTTGACGGCGAGCAGCATGAGTTCGATCGACATCAGGATGATGATGACGTTTTTGCGGTTGAGAAAGATGCCGAGAATGCCCACGGTGAACAGGATCGCGGCAACCGTCAGGTAATGCGAAAGCCCGATGGTCATGAGGTGCCCACCAATGCCCTTCCCCCCTCGCGGGGGAAGGTGGCTGGAAGCGCCGGATGAGGGGGGGGTGCAGTTAAAACTCTTGGCGAAAGGACTCGCTGAGCCAGCCCCCTCATCCGTCTCGCGCCAAGTGGCGCGATCCACCTTCCCCCGCGAGGGGGGAAGGGCGAAAAATTGGTTATCCCGCTCATATCCCCTGCCCCGGTTTCACCTTGCGGATTTCGATCGCGGTCGCTGGGCCCCGCGCCACTTGTTGAGCGACGTTCTGGCGTTTGACGCGTTCATTGTGGCGGAGCGTCAGCACAATGGCGCCGATCATGGCGACCAGCAGAACGAGGCCCGCCGCCTGGAAATAATAGATGTACTGGGTGTAGAGAATGCGCCCCAGCGCTTCGGTGTTGGTGACATCGGAAGGCGTCGGCACCGAAACCGTCTTGAGCGCGCCGGGCTCGATCACCCAGCTTCCGGCGACCAACACCAGTTCGACCAGCACGATGAGGCCGATGATGGCGCCCACCGGCAGATAGTTCAGCATGCCCTGGCGCAGCTCGACGAAATCGACGTCGAGCATCATGACGACGAACAGGAACAGCACGGCCACCGCGCCGACATAGACCACGACCAGGATCATCGCCAGGAATTCGGCCCCCATCAGGATGAACAGTCCCGCCGCGTTGACGAAGCACAGGATCAGGAACAGCACCGAATGCACCGGGTTGCGCGACGTGATGACCATGACGGCGGAGGCGACCGCGACCGCGGCGAAGAGATAGAAGAAGAGTGCGGCGATCATTGACTCCTCCTCACCGGTAGGGCGCGTCGAGCGCGATATTGGCCGCCAACTCGCGCTCCCAGCGGTCGCCATTGGCGAGAAGTTTCTCCTTGTCGAACAGCAGTTCCTCGCGCGTCTCGGTGGCGAATTCGAAATTCGGCCCCTCGACGATGGCATCGACGGGGCAGGCTTCCTGGCAGAAGCCGCAATAGATGCATTTCACCATGTCGATGTCGTAGCGCGTGGCGCGCCTGGTGCCGTCGTTGCGCCTGGGCCCCGCCTCGATGGTGATCGCCTGGGCCGGACAGATCGCCTCGCACAGCTTGCAGGCGATGCAGCGTTCCTCGCCGTTGGGATAACGCCGGAGCGCATGCTCGCCGCGAAAACGAGGGGATAGCGGCCCCTTCTCGTGCGGATAGTTGAGCGTGGCCTTCGGCGCGAAGAAGTATTTCAGCGCCAGCCATGTGGCGGAGACGAACTCCTTGAGGAAGAGCGAGCGCGCGGCCTGTTCCAGTCTCATCTCATCATCCGATCATTGCGCCCAGCAGAAACCCCAAGAGCGGCAGGATCACCAGCGATTGCACGCGAAGCGCCATCATGATCGAGCGCGGATCGAGCCCCTGCGTGCCCGTGACCTTCGCTTCCTCGTAACGCCAGCGCAATGCCGGATAGACGAAGCGCTGCACCACGGCAAGCTCGGTCACCCCCAGCGCCAGGAACACGATGGCGCCCAGAAGCCCGCTGAACCCGCCCATGCTCACGGCGCCCATCCGAAAGCGACGAGCACGCCCGCCGTCAGCGCAACCCAGAACAGCGACAGCGGCAGAAACACCTTCCAGCCCAGCCGCATCAACTGGTCGTAGCGGTAACGCGGCACGATCGCTTTCACCATGGCGAACATGAAGAAGACCAGCAGCACCTTGATCAGGAACCACACCACGCCTGGAAGCCAGTTGAGCACCGGGATATCGACGATGGGCAGCCAGCCGCCGAGGAACAGGATCGTGGTCAAGGCGCACATCAGCGTCATCGCCACATATTCGCCGAGCATGAACAGGAGATAGGGCGTCGAGGAATATTCAACCATGAAGCCCGCCACCAGTTCCGATTCAGCCTCAACCAGATCGAAGGGTGGACGATTCGTCTCCGCCAGTGCTGACACGAAGAACACGATGAACATCGGGAACAGCGGAATGAAATACCAGTCGAGGAACGAGCTCGGCAGGCCCAGCATGGTGCCGAGCCCCGTCGACTGGGACATCACGATGGCGCTGAGGTTGAGCGAGCCCGCGCACAAGAGCACGGTGATGATGACGAAGCCGATCGACACTTCGTAGGACACCATCTGCGCCGCCGACCGGAGTGCCGCGAGGAACGGATATTTCGAATTCGACGCCCAGCCCCCCATGATGACGCCATAGACGCCGAGCGACGACAGCGCGAAAAGATAGAGGATGCCGACATTGAGATCGGCGACGGCCCAGCCCTCGGCCACCGGAACGACCGCCCAGGCGCCGAGCGACAACACCGCGGTGACGATGGGCGCCAGCACGAACACACCCTTGTTGGCGCCGTCCGGAATGATGACTTCCTTGAACACGAATTTCAGCAGGTCGGCGAAGGATTGTAGGAGCCCCCACGGCCCCACCACATTGGGGCCGCGCCGCATCTGCACCGCCGCCCACACCTTGCGGTCGACCAAAATGAGATAGGCGACGACGATCAGCAGCGCGGTCAGCAGCACGACGCTCTGCAGCACGATGATCCCCACGGTGAACAGCATTTCGCTCATGGCGCTACTCCGCCGCCTCGAGCCGGGCGCTGCGTTTCAAGGCGGAGCATTCGGCCATGATGCGCGACGCCCTGGCGATCGGATTGGTCAGGTAGAAATCCGTGACTGGCGAAACGAAAGGCTCGGACGATATGCGTCCCTCGCCCCGCGCCAGTTCCGCGAGCGAACCGGGATCGGCCGGAGTCAACTGATCGAGCCGCGCCAGATGCGGCGCGATCTTGTACATGGCGCTCCGCAATTCATCGAGATTGTTCCACTTGAGCGTGGCGCCCAGCACGTCCGAAAGAGCGCGAATGATGGCCCAGTCCTCGCGCGCCTCGCCCGGCGGAAACGAGGCGCGGCGGGTGAGCTGCGGACGGCCCTCGGTGTTTACAAAGGTGACCGACTTTTCGGTATAGGCGGCGGCGGGCAGGATGACGTCGGCGCGATGCGCGCCTTGATCGCCGTGGCTTCCCTGATAGATGACGAAGGTCGAGCCAAGCTGGCTTATGTCGAATTCGTCCGCGCCCAGAAGATAGAGCACGTCGAGTCCGCCGTTCCGCGCCGCGTCAAGGATGTCCGCGGTCGGCTTGCCGCCATCGCCCGGCAGCGCGCAGACATCGAGCGCCCCCACGCGTCCCGCCGCCGTATGCAGGATGTTGAATCCGTTGTGGCCATCCTTGATAATTCCCGTGGCCTGCGCTTGTTTGGCAGCCAGCGCCAGCACGGCGGCCCCGTCGCTTCGGCCAAGCGCACCCTGCCCCACGATCATCATCGGAGTTTGCGCGCCGCCCATGGCATCCGTCGCGAGGCCCGCCAGCGTTTCACCACCGGCGCCAAGATACTTGTAGGGATAAGTCAGATCGGCCCGTTCGCCGATGACGCTGATCGAGCAGCCACCTTTCAGATAGCGCTTGCGGATGCGGGCATTCAACACTGGCGCTTCAAGCCGCGGATTGGTGCCGAGCAGCAGGATGGCGTCCGCCTGCTCGATGCCGGCGATCGTTGAATTGAACAGATAACCGGCGCGGCCGCCGAGCGAGCCGAGCGTCGAGCCATCCTGGCGGCAGTCGATATTCGCGATCCCGAGCGCCACCGCAAGCTGCTTGATCGAGAACGCCTCCTCGGCCGCGACCAGATCGCCCAGAAGCACGGCCACGCGATCGGCGGTGGCGCTTTTCATCTTCTGCGCGATCCGCATGAAGGCTTCGGCCCAGGTCGAGGGCCGGAGCTTGCCGAATTCGCGGATATAGGGCCGGTCCAGCCGCTGGCTCTTCAATCCGTCCCAGACAAAGCGCGTCTTGTCGGAAATCCACTCCTCGTTCACGTCTTCGTGGGTGCGGGGCAGGATGCGCATCACCTCGCTGCCCCGCGCATCGACCCGGATCGACGAGCCCACCGCGTCCATGACATCGATGGTCTCGGTTTTGCGCAGCTCCCACGGCCTCGCCTTGAATTCGTAAGGCCTGGACACGAGCGCTCCCACCGGGCAGAGGTCGATGATGTTGCCCTGCAGTTCGGACGAGATGGCGCGGTCGAGATAGGTGGTGATCTCCATGTCCTCGCCCCGCCCCGTGGCGCCCATTTCCTCGATCCCCGCCACTTCGGTCGTAAAGCGCACGCAGCGGGTACACTGAATGCAGCGGTTCATGTGGGTGTTGACGAGGGGCCCCAGATATTTGTCCTCGACCGCGCGCTTGTTCTCGCGGAAGCGGTTCTTGTCGATTCCATAGGCCATGGCCTGGTCCTGCAGGTCGCATTCCCCGCCCTGGTCGCAGATCGGGCAGTCGAGCGGATGATTGACCAGCAGGAATTCCATGACGCCTTCGCGCGCCTGCTTGACCATGGGGGATCGCGTCATCACCTCCGGCGCCTCGCCATTGGGACCGGGCCGCAGATCGTTGACCGACATGGCGCAGGAGGCCTGCGGCTTCGGCACGCCCTTTACTTCAACGAGACACATGCGGCAGTTGCCGGCGATCGACAGGCGCTCGTGGTAGCAGAAGCGCGGAATTTCGGCGCCCGCCATTTCGCACGCCTGGAGCAGCGTGTAGTCCGGCGGCACGTCCAGC
>JANNSP010000351.1:0-5432 GCA_031402975.1 Hyphomicrobiales bacterium | reverse complement strand
GGAAACAGGCGTTTCAGGAACGCGTCGGTGGCCTCGGTCGCGGCGCGGATCTTGGCCCCGTTCATGCTGCCCGAGACATCGAGAACCACGAGCATGGTGGCCTTGCGCTTGGTGGCGAGGAACTGGTCGATGATGGCGCTCGACACCTTGGGGTCGGGCGAGGCGAACGGCGGCACGGTCTCCGGCCGGGCGGCGGGATCGGTTCCGTTCTTGAGGCTCAGAGTGTCGCCGAGAGGCACCGCGCGGTTCAGCGGCCGCAGGTAATAGCGCGGCGCCGCCGCCTGCCATTCACCCGAGAGCAGGAAGTCGCGGAACAATGTGGCGGCCTCCGCCTGCTCGGCCGAAACCCACGCAGCGCCACTCAGGATGCAATAGGGATGATCGCTCCAGTAGGTTCCCTCCGCGGGGAAGATGAACACGAAGGGCCAGCGCAGTTCGCTGCCGCGCTCGATGTTGAACCTGACCGTGCCCTCCTCGAAGGCGGAGATGGCGTGCAGAGACTGCGGGCCGCTGCGCGCCATCATGTTGAACAGATCGGTGGTGACCATGCCGTATTTCGACGTGTTCTGCGCCAGCGCGCGCAGCGACTTTTCGACCAAGGGCGAATAAACGTCGGCGCTGGCCAGCCCGCCGGTCTTGCCGGTGATCGCATAGACCGCGGACGCCATGAACAGAAGACCGGCATTGGAATATTGCGGATGGGTATGACCCAGCCGCAGGCGGCCCCATTCGGCATGACCGTAGCGCGTCCAGCCCTGCGGATCGTTGGCGAGTTCGATGAAGCTCTTGAGGCTCAGTTTCTTCTTCGGCCAGCCCATCGCCTCGGCCATCGGCCGCCACAACGCGATGCCCATGGGGGTGTAGATCGTAGGTTTGCAGGTTTCGGGGATCGCCGGCTTTGTCTGCTTGAATGTCCAGCGTTCCTTGAACTGTTCGACCCATGTGGTTTCGCCCGGACTCCACACCGTGGGTTGGAGCTTGCCGTCGAGAATATTTTGCATGGAGTCGCCGGACAAGACACCGCGAAGCTCGACAGCGATCGGCTTGCCCGACTTCGTAGAGACGCCCTTTGCCTGGAAAGCTTCGGCGGCGGCGGCCAGCCATTTCTGCTTGGTCACCGAACTGGCGATGACGACGTTGACCGGTGCCGGGCCAACAGCCTTGGCGACAGGTGCTACGATCGTCCGATTGGCCAGCTCCAATATTTTCGGCTGGCCGCCGTTAATATAGTACATGGCTCCGGCGCCCGCTGCGGCGAGTCCGATGATAACCAGGAATTTCCGGCGAGAGCGTTTCATGGCAAATCTCCTTCCAAGGGTCAGTCGGCGTCGGGGGTGGGCCGCATGACGGCAAAATCGCGGGTGCGGGAGTAATCGGGCAAGGGCGGCATAAGCATGGGCCCTTGACCCAGGAATTCGTCGAGCGCCGAGGCGGCAAGGGCGGAGCGTTCGCGCTCGCGCAGGCGCGCCTCCTCGGGGTCGATGTGGCGGCTGTTGACCCGGCCACGCGCCGCCGCCTTTTCGCGCTCTTCGGTCACCATCTCCTCCAGGCGGTTGAGGCTGTCGCCATGCGAGGACATGCCGTCGATCATCGTCTGGGCCATGCCTTCGAGATCGGCGATGGCGCGCCTGACCTTGAGTTCGCCGATCTGGCGGCGCACCTGTTCGATCTTGCCGCGGGCGCTTGCCACGGCGGCTTCGCGGGTGCGGACCAGTTCGTGATAGGTCTCCTCGGAGGCGGTAAGTTGGCGCCGGTCGTCGGCGAGTTTCGCGGTCACTTCCTTGAACTCGAGCGCATAGCGCGACGCCGCCTCGCGCTCGCCCGCCCTGACCAAAGCGGAGGTGCGGGAGCTCAGCTCGGCGGCCCGCGCCTCGCCCCGCCCCACCTCGCTGATCAACCGCTCGGAGACCGCCGCATGGGTGATGAGACCCTGATTAAATTGGCCGATGAGCTTGCGCAGATATTCTTTTTCGACATCGAGCAAGGCATCGGGGTTGCGCTTCTCGAAGTAGCCAAGCGAACGCCCGGCGAAACCGCGGAACAGGATCCAGGTCCGAAAAATGAGTGACATGCGTCTCTCCTGATGGGTTGGTGCAGGCTCAAGCGTTTCAAGCGGCGTGCCAGCCGAGACACCGGGAAGCTTCATGTAAGCATATGAATTAGATAGAGAATTATTCGCGATCCGGGAACCCTGGCAGGAAATTGCCAAAGGTGGCCAAAGCGTCTGGCGCCAATTTGCCGGGCCTGCCGCGGCAATCGTCTCGTCAGTCGCCGCCGCCCAGTCCGAACTTCCGCATCTTCTCGTTGAGGGTGCGGCGTGGAATGCCGAGCGCGTTGGCGGTGCCTTGCGCATTGTGATTGTTGGCGTCGAGCGCATTGCGGATGAGCACGGTCTCGATCGCGTCCAATTGCTCGGGAAGCGACGCCGGCGCGCCGCTGATGCCGTCCAGCAATGGCCCGAGGCCGCCCCTTGGGTTGCCCAGGCCCAGAACATAACGCTCCGCCACATTGCGCAACTCACGGACATTGCCGCGCCAGTTGTGGCTCACCAGCCGCTCGGCTTCCGTTCCACCAAGCCGTCCGGTCTCGCGCTGGTAGCGCGCGGCGAATTCCCGGGCGAAGCGGTCGAACAGCAGCAATATGTCGTCACGGCGGTCGTTGAGCGGCGGAATGTAGAGCTCGGCCACATTGAGCCGGTAATACAGGTCCTCGCGGAATTCACCCCGGTTCGCCGCTTCGCGCAGGTCGGCTTTGGTGGCGGCCACGATGCGGAGGTCGATCCTGATTTCCTCGTTACTGCCGAGCCGGGTGATCGTGCGTTCCTGCAGCATGCGCAACAGCTTCACCTGCAGGCCGACCGGCATGCTCTCGATTTCGTCGAGAAACAGCGTGCCGCCCTTGGCGTGTTCAACCAGGCCGATGCGGCGCTGCTTGGCGTCGGTGAAGGCGCCGGGCTCATGGCCGAACAATTCGCTCTCGATGATCGATTCCGAAAGTGCCGCGCAATTGATCGCCACGAAGCGGGCCTTGGCGCGCTTGCTGAATTCATGCAGCGCGCGGGCCACCACTTCCTTGCCGGTGCCAGTGGCGCCGTGGATGAGAACGGTCGCGTCGCTGTTGGCGATATTGGCGATGTCCTCGCGCAGTGTCTGGATCGCCGCCGAATTGCCAACGATGCGCGCGGCAAGATCGGGGCGGTTGGCGAGTTCGGTGCGAAGCCTGCGGTTGTCGAGAACGAGCTCGCGCGTGTCGAGGGCACGGCCGGCGCGGGCCCTGAGGTCGTCGATGTCGATGGGACGCTCGATGAAGTCATAGGCGCCGGCCTTCATCGCCGCCACCGCCGAGGCGATCTCGCCATAGGACGAAACGAGGATCACGGGGAGATCGGCGTCGAGGCTCTTGGTCTTGATCAGAAGGCCCATGCCGTCCAACTCCGGCATCATGAGATCGCTGATGACGATGCCGGGAAAGCCGTTGGGTCCCGTATGGCGCGCCAGCTTGGCGAGCGCGTCGTTGCCGTCGCGGGCGTCGACAAGCGTTAGATCGAGGTTCCCGAGAGCCATCCGCATCCGCTCGATATTGGCTGGATCGTCATCGACCAGGAGTACCGAACGGGCATGGCGCATTTTCATCAACCTTCCGGCCGGGCGGGAAGAACGAGGGTGAAGACGGAGCCCTTGCCAAGCTCGCTCCGGACGGTGAGGGAACCCCCGAGGAGGCGCGCGAATTCCCGGCTGATCGCCAATCCGAGCCCCAGCCCCGAGCCCGGCCGCGCCATCCCGGCCGTGCCTGTCAGGCGGCAGAATTTCTCGAAGATGTCCTCTTGCCGTTCTGGCGGAATACCGCGGCCGGTATCGGCTACATCGACCACGACGCCTCCGTCCTGGCGTCGCGCCGTGAGGCTCACGCCTCCGGCCTTTGTGTTGTCGACGGCGTTGCCCAGGAGATTGAACAGAATGCGGTGCAGAAGCCTGGGATCGGCGACAACCGAGAGCCCCGGCTCGACCTTCATGTCCGAGCCAAGGCCCTTGGCGCGGGCGGATGGCCCGATCAGCCGCATGACCTGTGTCATGACCGGTTGAACGTCGAGTGTCTGCAAGCGCACTTCGATTTGCCCCGCTTCGATCCTCGACATTTCGAGGAGCTCGTCGATCATGCCGAGGAGATAGGTGGCCGTGGCCCCGATATTGGCGAAGGGCCGCCCCGCCGATTCAATTGTTTCCGCCAGCCGGCAATCCTCGATGATGGCGGTGACGGGTTTGCGCAGGTCATGGCTCATGTTCTGCAGGAACTGCGACTTGGCTTCGTTGGCCGCCTCGAAACGGCTGCGCTGGCGGCGGTCGGTGATATCCGTGTAGGTGGTGACGAAGCCACCGTCCGGCATCGGCGCGCGGCGTATCTCCATGCTGCTGCCGTCGGCGCGGTCAATCTCGAAGCGCGGCGGCTGAAGTGTGCGGGCACGCTCGACGAATTTCTGCAAACGCTTGGCGGAATCACCCGGCCCATAGTCGCCGCGATCGATGTTGTAGCGCATGATGTCGGCGAATTCCATGCCGGGCCGCACGAGGTTATCGGGATAGCGGTAGAGACGCACATAGTGCGAGTTCCAGAACACCAGCCGCATGTCGCGATCGAAAACCGCGATGCCGTCGGACATGCTTTCCAGCGTCGTCGCCAGATGCATGGTCTTGGCGCCGATATCCTCCAGCATGTCGCCGATACTGGTTGAGAGATGCTCGAGTTCCTTGACACCCCGGTAATGCGGCGCGCGGCCAGCGCTGAAGGCAGTTGCAATGGCGTAGATCGGGCGCACCAGCGCACGCCTCAGCCAATAGACCAGCAGTGCCGCGATCAAGGCGATGCCGAGTGCGGTGCCAAGATAGATTTTCTGAACCTCGCCGATCAAGGCATCGAAGTTTCTGGCGTCGCTGGCGACGACGAAGCGCCAGTTCCACGGCGTGAAGCGGGCTTCTCCGGCGTAATATCCCCGGCCGGATGGCAGTTCGATGCGGGAGATCTCCCTGATCGGCAAAAGCGCCTGAATGGCAGCGGCATCGGCTAGCGGCAGGCCCGCCACGAAATCCGGCACATCGTCGGCCAGGATCACGATGGCGATGCCATGACCGCGGGCGAAGTCCTCGAAATGCAGGCGGGCATTGAGCTGATAGTCGAGCACCGCCTTCGGATCGGAGGCATGTCCCTCGCTGTTCTGGCGGTCGACCTCGGCATCGGCGATGGTGCGAACGCCGGCGATCAGGGACGAGACATTGGCGGCGATGCTGGCGCTGGCGTAGTCGCTGACCGTGCGCAGGACCAGAAAATAGAGGACCGCTCCCGCCGCCATCATCGCCAGGAACACCGGCAGGAGCACCGTGGTCTGAAGGCTGGCGCGCGGCCAGCGCTGAAGGCAGTTGCAATGGCGTAGATCGGGC
>JANNSP010000350.1:0-1644 GCA_031402975.1 Hyphomicrobiales bacterium | reverse complement strand
GCCGACGCCAGCGTTGCCGCGCCGCTGCCGGTATCGACCTCGTCGGTCGAAGGCTGGAGTTCGTCGGCATTGGCAACCGCATATTGGGCGTAGGAGTCGTCATAGGGAATGCCCGCGAGGCCCGCAGGCGTGCGGCCCTGCTCGGCCACCAGCATGATGCTTTTCCAGGTGGGCGCGGGCAGGAGGCCTCCCGTCACCTCGTTCATCATGGTGAAATCGTCGTTGCCGAACCAGACTCCGGTGACGTTGTTGGCGGTGAAGCCCACATACCAGGCATCGCGGTAGCTCTGGTTGGTTCCGGTCTTGCCGCCTTGGGGCGCAAACCCCAGATCGGCGCGCCGCGCGGTACCGGCCTTCACCACCGCACTCAGCATCGAATTCAGTTCGGCGATCTTGGCTTCCGGCACCGCCTGGCGCGGCGGCTCGGAATTGTCGGAGGCACGATTGTAGATGATGTCGCCATTGGCCCGGCGGATTTCGAGTACCGCATAGGGGTCCGCCAGTTTTCCCCCACCGGCGAACGTGGCATAGCCGGTGGTGAGGTCGATGAGCGTGATGGCGCTGGTGCCGAGCACCATGGGCGCCCAGGTCTCAAGCTCCGCCTTGATGCCGACGCGGTGCGCCGTCTCGATGATGGCCGGCCGGCCGATATCGATCATCAGCCTGACCGGCACCGAATTATAAGACTTGGCAAGTGCAGTGGTCAGCGTGGTGCGGCCGGCATATTTGTCGGAATAGTTGCGGGGCGACCAGTTGCCGACCGACACCGGTCCATCGACGACGCGGGTGTCGGGCGTGTAGCCGTTGAGGAGCGCCGCCAGATAGACGAAGGGCTTGAAGGCCGAGCCCGTCTGGCGTTCGGCATCGGTGGCGCGGTTGAACTGGCTGATTTCATAATCGCGCCCGCCGACGATGGCGCGCACCGCTCCATCCGGCGCCATGGTGACGGAGGCCGCCTGGGTGGCGTGATAGCGCGGACCCTCGGTATCGAGCACGCCGTTGATGATGCGCTGCGCCGCCGTCTGCAGCTTCATGTCGACGGTGGTCTTGACCTCGATCACGAAGTCGCCGGTGATCTTCTTCTTTTCGAGAAGCGCCACGGTGTCGCGATAGGCCCAGTCGAGGAACCAGTCGGGACTGTCGGTGGTGCTCTGCGCCACCACGCCGGCGGGCGCTCGCCTGGCCTGCAGCAACTCCCCTTGCGTGATGAAGCCGGTATCGAGCATGCGGTAGAGCACGGTATTGGCGCGGGCCCGGGCCGCTTCGATATTGACATGCGGGGCGTATTTCGACGGCGCCTTGAACAGGCCCGCCAGCATGGCGGCTTCCGGCAGGCTGACATCGCGGATCGATTTGCCGAAATAATACTGGGCCGCCGCCTCGACGCCGTAATTGCCGCCGCCCAGATAGGAGCGGTCGAGATAGAGCTTGAGGATCTCCTCCTTGGTGAGACGGGCCTCGATCCACACCGCGAGGAAGGCTTCATGCACCTTGCGGCGGATGGTGCGTTCGGGCGAGAGGAACAGGTTTTTCGCCACCTGTTGGGTCAGCGACGAGCCGCCCTGCACCACGCTATTGGCGCGGGCGTTCTGAATGATGGCGCGGAGCGTTCCTTGCACGTCCACGCCGAAATGCTCGAAGAAG
>JANNSP010000349.1:0-11569 GCA_031402975.1 Hyphomicrobiales bacterium | reverse complement strand
ACCAGCACGCGCCTTGCCGCCGAGCAGGAAATCCGCGTTCCCCCGCTCGCCTTCGATACAAGGCCAGCCGATACGCCCAAGGCCGATGTGAAACCGCTGACGCCGGAGGAGCGCCGTCTGTTCGACGCCATGATCCTGCATGAGGACAAGGACCTCTACGTGCTCGACAAGCCGGCCGGACTCGCGGTCCAGGGCGGCACCAAAACCCACCACCATCTCGACGGGCTGCTGATGGGATTGGGCGCCGAACTGGGCGAGCGCCCGCTGCTCGTCCACCGCCTCGACCGCGACACTTCGGGCGTCATCGTCATCGCCAAGCGCCGCGCCGTCGCCGCAGCGCTCGGCAAGCTGTTCGCGACCCGCGGCATGAAGAAAACTTATTGGGCCATCACCCAGGGCGTTCCCAAACCCAACCAGGGCCGGATCGAGATCGCGCTGATCAAGGCCAAGGGCCCGGACGGCGACAGGATGCGGGCGAGCGAGGAGGGCGAGGAGGAGGACGAGCAGCGCGCCGTCACCCATTACGCGGTGATCGACAAGGCCTCGACGCTGGCCGCCTGGGTGTCGCTCAAGCCGGTCACCGGCCGCCAGCATCAGCTCCGCGCCCACATGGCGCATATCGGCACGCCCATTTTGGGCGACGAGAAATACGGCGGCAACGCCAACATGCCGGACGGCGTGTCGAAGCGCCTGCATCTGCATGCCAGGCGCATCACTTTCCAGCATCCACGCGGCGGCACGGTCGATATATCGGCGCCCTTGCCGCAGCACATGCGCGACACCTTCGCCATGTTCGGCTTCGACGCCTCCCGCTACGACGCGGACACGACGGAATGAAACTGTCGAAGCGCTTCTACAAGGAGGTAAGCGTCACCTCCGAACACGCCATCCTGCTTGACGGCAAACCCGTGAAGACTCCCGGCAGACGCCCCCTCAGACTACCCACCCCAGCGCTAGCCATTGCCATCGCGGAGGAATGGCGAGGGCAGGGCACACACATCGATCCTGCGACCCTGCTTTTGACCAAACTCGCCAACACCGCCATCGACCGTGTCGGCCCGGACCGCGCCCGCATCATCGCCGAGATCGTCGAATTCGCCGGCAGCGATCTCGTCTGCTACCGCGCCGGCGCACCGCTGGAATTGGTGGACCGCCAGGCGCAGGCTTGGGACAAGGTCGTCGCCTGGGCGCTGAAAACCCTCGACGCATCGTTCGCCGTCACTACGGGGGTGGTGCATCGCCGTCAGCCCGATCAGGCGCTGGCCGCCATGCAAATCTGCATCTCGGTGTTCGACCCCTTCACCCTCGCCGCCCTGCACAACATGATGACGCTCACCGGTTCCGCCCTCATCGCCGCGATGACGGTCGCCCGCGCCATCACGCCGGACGAAGCCTGGGCGGCGGCCCATGCGGACGAGGATTTTCAGATCGAGCAATGGGGCAGGGATGAGGACGCGGCGGATCGCCGGAAGCGGCGGCGGAACGAGTTCATGGCCTGCGTAAAATTCGCTGGACACGCCGAGTGAATACGGCGGTCTACCCCACCTTGACCTTCTGCATCAGGAACGCCGGCATGTTGTCCTTGTGGAAGCCGCCGTGGTCGGGGGCGTCGGGGAGGGAGCGGGGTGGATTGGCGCCGCGCTCGGGGCGTGGCTGCGGTTTGGCGTGTTCGGGCTTAGGCGTTTCTTCGGTCGCAGCCCTCGCTTCGCGGGGCTTGCGGGGTGCCCGTTCCGGCTTGGCTCCGCCGCGTCCGCGACCCTTGCGTTCGGCCGGCGCCGCTTCCGTCTCTTCCCCGCCGCTGTAACCCAGCTCGAACCACGGAATTTCCATCTTGATGAGCGTCTCGATGGCGCGAAGATATTTGGCCTCCTCGCGCGTCGCCATGGTGAAGGCATGGCCTTCGCGGCCAGCCCGTGCCGTGCGCCCGATCCGGTGCACGTAATCCTCGGCATGGATCGGCACGTCGAAATTGAAGATGTGGGAAACATCGGGAATATCGAGGCCGCGGGCCGCGACGTCGGACGCGATCAGATAGGTGATCTCGTTATTGCGGAAGGCCTGCAGCATCTTGATCCGCGCCGACTGGTCCATGTCGCCATGCAGCGCGCCGGCGTTGAAGCCGTGTGTCTTGAGCGATTTCTCCAGGAGCGCCACGGTGGTCTTGCGATTGGCGAAGACGATGGCGTTCTTGATATTGGTCTGGGTCCGGAGTAATGCGCGGAGCGCCTCGCGTTTCTGTTTCGCATCATGCGGCACGGCGACGAGGCGCTGCTCGATCGTCTCCACGGTGGACGAGCGGGGCGAAGCCTCGATGCGTTCGGGGTTGTGCAGGAACTGCGAGGTCAGGCGCTGGATTTCGGGCGGCATGGTGGCCGAGAAGAACAGCGTCTGGCGAGTGAACGGCAGGAGCTTGCAGATCCTCTCGATGTCGGGAATGAAGCCCATGTCGAGCATGCGGTCGGCCTCGTCGATGACCAGCATCTCGATGCCGGTCAGCAGAAGCCTTCCTCGCTCGAAATGATCGAGCAACCGGCCCGGCGTGGCGATGACCACATCGGCGCCGCGATCGATCTTGAGCGCCTGCGGCTCGAACGCGACGCCGCCGATCAACAGCGCCACCGAAAGCGAGTGCATCTTGCCCAGCGTCTCGAAGGCTTCCTGCACCTGGGCCGCCAGTTCACGCGTGGGCTCGAGGATCAGGGTGCGCGGCATGCGGGCCCGGGCGCGGCCCTTTTCCAGCATGTTCAGCATCGGCAATACGAAGGCCGCGGTCTTGCCCGACCCCGTCTGGGCGAGGCCCATCACGTCCTTGCGGAGAAGTGCAGGCGGAATGGCCTGCGCCTGGATGGCGGTGGGCACAGTATAGCCCGCGGCGGTAATGCCGGCGAGGACCTTGGGGCTCAAACCCAGCTCGGAGAAATCCATGTCGTTATGAGAAACCATTCTGGCGATTGTAAGGGAAAGGCGCGCCGGGGCCGTATCGCCAGCCGGGGGCGCGCTGATTGCAGCCGAAATAGGGATTTCCACGAAGAAAGTCAACGCCCACGCAAATTAAGCTTACGAAAGAAAAGAGGACGGGCATGGGAGCCCGCCCTCAGTCGGTACGCCTGGGAGGTTATGGTTATTCCTTCATGAAATCGTCGAGGAGGCCGCCGAGCACGCCGCCGACCAGCGGGCCCACGATGAACAGCCAGAGCTGCGCCAGCGCCCAGCCGCCTTCCACCATCGCGGTGGCGATCGAGCGCGCCGGGTTGAGCGAGGTATTGGTGATCGGGATACTCATGATGTGCATCGCGGCAAGCGCCAGCCCGATGGCCAGAGGCGCCATCAGCCCCGCGCCATTCTTGGCCGTGACTCGGGCGATGATAAAGACGAACAGCGCCGTCTGCACCACTTCCATGAGCAGCGCCGCCAGCATGGGGAAGCCGCCGCCGGAATGCTCGCCATAGCCATTGGCGGCGAACCCCGGAGGATATCCACCGCCCTTGAGGCTGAACAGCAGCGCGAAGAAGAACGCGGCGATCGCTCCGCCCAGAACCTGCGCCACCCAGTAGGGCAGCACGTCTTTGGCATCGAAACGGCCGGATGCGGCCAAGCCCAAGGTCACGGCGGGATTGAAGTGACCGCCCGAAATGGGCCCGACCGCATAGGCCATGGCCATCACGGTGAAGCCGATGGAAAGCGCCACGCCGAGGCCCGCCGCATTGCCGGAAATGAGGGCTGCCCCCAAGACCGCCGAAACCAGCATGAAAGTGCCGATCGCCTCGGCGATCAATTTTCGTATCGATGGCATAATGTCCCCGCGGATGTTCCCAGAGACAGAATACGCATGATTCTCAGGCAATGGAATAGGTGAACTGAATTGACCCAAACTGTGATTTGACGCCGGGATGCTCCGGCGTAAAGATGATCGCGCAACCAGAGAGGTCTCAGCAAATGAAACCGCCTACGAAACCAGCGCCGGCCGAGGACCGCTGATTCTGGTCCGGAGGCTGGCAGGATCGAAGGACAAGTTCATCACCGACCCTGAAAGCCGCAGACGCGCGGCATCACTCGAAGTCCACAGAGCAGGAGATGTGAAAGCCATCTCGTCAAGCGCCCCGCGAGGAACATCACCTCCGGGGCCACTTGATTTCTCCTAATCGTCACCCCCGCGCAGGCGGGGGCCCCGCTAACTCGCCGGAAAAATAGCGGGATTCCCGCCTTCGCGGGAATGACGGTCGAGGGGGAGTGGGTTGCCTCCCCTTTTTGCAACCTATTCCAGCCTCGCTGGAAATCCCGCCGCGCGCAGGTCAGTGCCGAGCGCGTCTTCGAGGAGCTTGACGATCTGCGTCGATTGCGCGGCGCCCCCGTAAGCCTCGCGGCCATTGAGGAAGATGTCGCGGGTGCGCGTGCCCAGATCGAGCGGCACGCCGAATTCCTCGCTGAAGGTCATGGCAAACCCCAAATCCTTCAGCGCCAGGTCCATGGTGAAGGCGATGTCGTAGCTGCCGTTGAGGATGAGCTGGCCTTCCGTCTCGTGCACGAAGCTGTTTCCGGAACTGGCCTTGATGGCGGCCCAGGCCTGGGCCAGATCGAGTCCGCCGCGTTTCGCCAGCATCAGCGCCTCGCCGCCGGCGACGAGATGGATGAAGGCCAGCATATTGGTGATGACCTTGATGACGGCGGCGGCGCCCAAGGGCCCCATGTGAAACAGCCGGTCGCCCATCGCCTGCAAGGCCGGCTTGTGCAGTTCGAACAGATCGAGGTCACCGCCGGCCAGCACGGTGATTTTTCCCTGGGCCGCCAGATGCACACCACCCGTCACCGGGCTTTCGAGGGTGCGGATGCCTTTTGCGTCGGCGCGTTTCGCCAGCCGCAGGATTTCGTCGCGGCCGAGCGTCGACATTTCAATCCAGGTGGAGCCGGCCGGCAGAGTCTCCAGCACCTGCTCCAGGACCTTCTCCGTTACCGCGGGCGAGGGCAGGCAGGTGATGACGCAGTCAACGTCTCTCGCCAGCAATGAAGGAGTATCCGCCCATTTGCCGCCGGCCGCGACATGGCGCTCCGCCAGCTTCCGGTTCATGTCGTTGACGGTGACGTCGAAGCCGTGACGCAAGAGGCTCGCCGCCAGATGCCCGCCGAGATTGCCGAGACCGATATAGCCGTATCGCATCAGCGCACCGGATGGTTGGTCATTTCGAGATGCAGCCGGTCGCCCGTATAGGGATGCGCCAGCGCCACCTCTTCGTTTAGTTCGATGCCGAGGCCCGGTGCGGTGGGCAGGATGACATAGCCATTTTCCCAGCGGATCGGGTTCCTGATGATCTTCGAATGGAAGCCGCTCCAGGTCTCGATCGATTCGAGGATGAGGAAATTAGGCAGCGAGGCGGCGAAATGAATGTTGGCCGCGCCCTCCACCGGCCCGGCATAGAGATGGGGTGCGATCTGGGCGTAATAGGTCTCGGCCATGGCGGCGATCTTCTTTGCCTCCATGATGCCGCCGACACGGCCCAGCGCCATCTGCAGGATGGACGCCGCGCGGCATTCAAGCACGCGGGCGAATTCGTACTTTGTGGTGAGGCGTTCCCCCGTCGCCACCGGAATGGAAGTGCCACGCGCCACCAGCGCCATCTCTTCCGGCTTCTCCGGTGGCACCGGCTCTTCGAACCACAAGGGATCGTAGGGTTCGATGCGCTTGGCCAACCGGATGGCGCCCGATGCCGTGAACTGCCCATGCGTGCCGAACAGCAGGTCCGCCTTGGTGCCCACCGCCTCGCGGATCAGCTTGCAGAACCTGGCGCAGAGCTCGATTGATTCGAGCGACGGCTGCCTGGGATCGAAGGAGGAATAGGGTGCTGCCGGATCGAACTTGATGCCGGTGAAGCCGAGCTTCACATAATGCGCCGCGCGCTCGGCCGAGGCCTCCGCGTTCCAGTAGATCGAATCGTCCTGGCCCTTCGCGTGGTCGGGATAGATATAGGTGTAGGAACGGAGCTTCTCATGCACCCGTCCCCCCAAGAGCTCATAGACCGGTTTCTCAAGCGCCTTGCCGATAATGTCCCACAGCGCGATCTCGATCCCCGACAGAACCCCCATCAGCGACACATCGGGGCGGAGCGTATAGCCCGAGCCGTAAACCTTGCGCCACAGCGCTTCGAGATGGAACGGGTCCATGCCTTCGACGTAACGCGAGAACGTGTCCTCGATCATCGCCGTCATGGCCTTGGGCCCGAAGGTGGCGCAGTAACACTCGCCGATCCCGGTGATGCCGGTGTCGGTGGTCAGCTTGACGAAGGTGAAATAGCGCCCGCCAAATCCCGGCGGCGGATTGCCGACGATGAACACCTTGAGATCGCGGATTTTCATAATGGTCCCCCTGGCTTGTGTGCCAGTTCTTAATACACAGGAGCGCGCCAATCCAAAACACTCGTTAATCTCATCGTGGCCGTGCTTGACACGGCCATCCTCTTGCTGGCTTCCATAGAAGATGACCGTGTCGAGCACGGTCATGATGATAGAGTGAAAATTCATGCGGACCGGGAAATCAAAGTGACCTTCGACTACATCATCGTGGGCGCCGGCTCGGCCGGTTGCGTTCTGGCCGAGCGGCTGTCGGCGAGCGGCCGTCACAGCGTGCTGGTGCTCGAGGCGGGTGGCAGCGACCGGCGGTTCTATATCCATTTGCCGCTGGGTTACGGCAAGACCTTCTACGATCCGGCGGTCAACTGGATGTACCGCGCCGAACCCGATCCAGGTCTCGCCGGACAATCGGACTACTGGCCGCGCGGCAAGGTTCTGGGCGGATCGAGCTCGATCAACGCCATGGTCTATATCCGGGGCCATCCCGGCGACTACGATGACTGGGCGGCGGAGGGAAATCCGGGCTGGGGCTGGAGCGATGTGTCGCGGGCCTTCAGCGCGATCGAGAAAGGCGCGCTGCGGATCGGCGACGCGGGTTCCGGCCAGCATCCGCTATGCCGGGAGTTCTTCGCTTCGGCTGAGCGCCTCGGACTGCCCTTCAATCCGGACTTCAACGGAGAGACGCAGGAGGGGGTCGGCTATTATCGTCTGACCACCAAGGACGGACGCCGCATGTCGGCGGCCCGCGCGTTTCTCCGCCCCGCCATGAAGTGCAAAAACCTCCGCGTCGAAACACGGGCCCATGCCACCCGCATCGTGTTCGAGGGAGCCCGCGCCGTGGGGGTCGAATATTCGAGGAACGGCCAGACGCTCACCGCCCGCGCGGCACGCGAAGTGATCGTCGCCGGCGGGTCGGTGAATTCGGCGCAGCTTCTGCAACTGTCGGGCATCGGCCCCGCCGATCCGCTGCGCAACCTCGGCATTGAAATTCGCAACGCGAACGTCAATGTCGGCCGCCATCTGCAGGACCATATCGGCATCAACTACACCTGGAAAATGAGAGTGCCGACACTCAACCAGGTGTTGCGTCCGTGGTGGGGGAAGCTCGGTGCGGGCGCGCGCTATGTGCTGACGCGGCAAGGCCCCCTGGCGCTCAGCATCAACCACGCCGGCGGGTTCTTCCGCACTTCGCCTGGGCTCGAGCGCCCCAACATGCAGCTCTACATGCAGGCCTTCTCGACGCTCGTTCCCAAGGAGGGCGAACGGCCGGTGCTCAGCCCCGATCCGTTTCCCGGCCTGTCGCTCGGGCTGTCGAGCTGTCGTCCGACGAGCCGCGGCGAGATCATGATCCGCTCCGCCGATCCGTTCGAACCCCCGCGCATCGTGGCCAATGCTCTGTCCACGGAGCATGACGTGGCCGAGTTTCTCGACGCGGTTAAATTTTTGCGCGCCATCGCCGCCGAGCCGCCTTTGGCGGGGTTGATGAAAAGGGAATTGCGCCCTGGCTCCGCTGTTCAATCCGACGAAGACCTGATTGCCGACATCAGATTGCGCTCCGGCACCGTCTATCATCCGGCCTCGACCTGCCGCATGGGCCCCGATCCCGCATCGTCAGTGGTCGATCCGCGCCTCAGGGTCCACGGCGTGGCGGGTCTCCGCGTCTGCGACGCCTCGATCTTCCCCAGCCTCATGGCCGGCAACACCAACGCCGCCGCCATGATGGTGGGCTGGAAGGGAGCCGAGATGATTGTCGAGGATGCGCGGTGAGCGAGCGCTACACCGATCTTGTGGCGCCGCCGTCGATGCGGATCATCTGGCCGGTAAGGTAGGAGGCGCGCGGGCTGGCAAGGAAGGCCGCGACGGCGGCGAATTCTCTGGGCTCGCCGTAACGCCTGATGGGGATCTCGGCGGAGGACTGTTTCATCACATCCTCGATCGTAATGCCGCGCTGCTCCGCCTCGGCCTGGTTGATGCGCCGGGTGCGCTCGGTGACGAAACTGCCGGGCAGCAGCGTGTTGACGGTGACACCGTCACCCGCCACTTCGCTCGCCAGCGTCTTCATCCAGTTGGCGAGCGCGGCGCGGAGCGCGTTGGAGATGGCGAGCCCCGAGAAGGGTTCGACCACGCTGGTCGAGGCGATGCTCAGCACACGGCCGAACTTCGTCGCTCGCATGTGGGGCAGCAACGCCTCGGTCAGGCGCATCTGGTTCAAGACCATGGCCTCGAACTGGCGCCGCCACAGATCGGGATCGACGGTGGTGACCTCGGTGAGCGGCGGTCCGCCGGTGTTGTTGACCAGGATTTGCGGCGGCGACGGCAGCAGTTTCAGCGCCCTTGCCACGCTGTCCCAGTCGCCCATGTCGGCGGTTAGCGCCACGGCCTTCAGGCCGCGCCCCGCAAACGAGTCCACATTGGCTTTCAGTTTGGATGAGTTTCGCGCCAGCAGCCCGACGGTGCAGCCCTCCATGGCCAGCGCCTCGCCGATCGCCAGTCCCAGTCCCTGGCTGGCGCCGCACACCAGCGCCAGTTTGCCGTCAAGCCTGAGATCCATGATTGCTCCGGAACGGGTTCAGCGCCGCGCCACCTTGCACGGGCGCACCTGTCCCTTCAAGGACCGGTAGGTTCCGGTCCGGCGGTCGAAGGAGGCATATTTCTTGTTGCAGTAGTCGGCCCACGCCTTGCTGCCGGGAGCAAGAGTGCCCTTCGCTGCCGCCGTTTTTTTCTTCTTCGGCGCGGGCGGCGGCTCTTCGGCGGAAGCAACATCGGGCTCGGCCGGGATATCGGCGCTTTCACCATACTGTGTCATGCAACCCGCCAGGGCCTTGCCATTCACCTCGATCCATCCGGGACTGGTTTCGGGCATCGTGCCGGCGATTTTGCCATTGAGAATTTCGCCGCCGCTCACCCGCCCGTTGGCGACATCGCGGGCATAGGCGTCGCAATAGGTCCGCACATCGGCCGAGGCGGGCAAAGCGAGCCACACGGCGCAGGCGGCAAAAACGAGCAGGCTGACGGATCTCATGGGGTTTTTTCTGCCGCGAGAATATGGCCATCGCGGGGCAGAGCGAGGAGGGCTGTGGCGGCGGCCACCGCCGTCGAGAAGCAGGCCTGCAGCAGATAACCGCCGGTCGGTGCCTCCCAGTCGAGCATTTCTCCGACCGCGTATACGCCCGGCATTTTCCGCAACTGGTAACCTGCATCGAGTTCATCGAGCGATACTCCGCCCGCTGACGATATGGCCCGCGCGAGGCCGGCGGGTCGCAAGATTCGAAGCGGCAGCGCCTTGATCCCGGCGGCGTCGGCCACCGTGCCGGTTTCGCGCAGCAGCGAAATGGCGACCGGCGCGAGGCCCGCAACCTTGCGGAGATAATTGCTCTGCGTATCCTTACCGCGCGGCCGCGCCAGTCTTGCCCCGAGAGTTTCGAGCGGCACATCGGGGCGGAGATCGATGAGGAGCGGATGGCCCGGCTGCTCGCGCAGTCCCTTCGACAGCGCATAGATGGCGCCGCCCTCGATCCCCTCGCTCGAGATCATCACTTCGCCGCGCACCCGATGCCCGGCATAGGTCAGCGCCACGTTCTTGATCGGCGTACCAGCAAAACGCTCGCGGAATACCTTGGACCAGTTGACCAGGAAGCGGCTGTTGGCCGGCTTGAACGGATGGACGGTGATGCCCGCCGCCTGGAGGATCGGAACCCACGCGGCGTCGGAGCCCAGTTGCGGCCACGACGCGCCGCCCATCGCCAGGATCGTCGGCGTGCCGTCAAAACCCTGCCAGCGCGAACGCGTCACCAGTTTGACGCCGAGACCGTCAAGCCGCTTGAGCCAGGCCCGGAGCAGCGGCGATGCCTTCATCTGTTTCGGAAACACCCGGCCCGATGAGCCAACGAACGTCTCGATGCCGAGGCCGTTGCACCAGGCGATGAGCGCCTCGGGGGGAAAAGCGCGGATGGCGGGTTCGAGAAATTCGCGCGCCTCGCCATAGCGCGCCAGCATCTGCTCCAGCGGTTCAGAATGCGTGAGGTTGAGACCGCCCCGCCCCGCCAGCAAAAATTTCCGCGCCGGCGCCGCCATGTGATCGTGGATGGTGACGGACGCTCCGCCACGGGCCAAAACTTCCGCCGCCATGAGGCCCGATGGCCCGGCGCCGATGACCGCGACCTCAGGCTGCTTCACGGCGCAGCGGCTGGCACATGCAGTGGACGCCGCCGCCGGCCTGGACGAACATGCTCATGTCGGGATCGTAGACCTTAAAGCCCGCCGCCCGCATGTCCTGGTTGAGGCCCTTGGCTCCCGCCGTCGACAGCACGCGGTCGTTGCCAAGCGCCACCACATTGCAGCCCAGCGCCATGGTCTCCTTGAACGAGGCCGGGATGATCTCGATCTTTTTGGCGCGCAGCCATTGGACGATGCCGTCCTCGGTGGTGTCGAGGCAGACCGCGGCGCAATTTTCGTTCAGCATGCACACCATGAGGTCGATATGCACATAGAACTGGTCGATCGGCGCGAACTTGATCTCCCAGCCTTCCTTGACGAACCACTCCGCCGCCTGCCTCGCCGCCACTTCCTCCGAGCGGTGATCGGTGTAGCCGACAAGTGCTACACCGGGGCGGATGATGTTGAAATCGCCGCCCTCGAAATTCCCCGCCGAGATCATGTCGTAGATCGGAATGCCGTTCTCCAGATAGAAGCGCAGGACCGCCGCGTATTCGCCGCGCCGCCTTGGGTTCGCGAGCTGGCAGATGACGGCGCCGTAAGGGCTCATGAACGACGAGTCCCGCGCATAGACCTGATACGGGTTGTGCATGTCGACGGGCAGGAAATGCGTAGTGACGCCGGCACTCTGATAGGCATCGACCATCTCGCGATGCTGGCGCATGGCAAGCTGCTGGTCGAAGCGATAACCTTTCCGCAAAGTCTCGCGCACCAAGGACGACCACGCCGCATTCTCCAGCCCCATCCAGCGGAAGCTCTCGGCGGGGCCGAGGAGAACGTCCTTGAGCGGCCCGGTCTCGGATTTGAGATACCAGTCGCGCATCAAGGGTGTTCCGCCGTTGTCGAGCCGGGCGCGGAGTGGGATGGTCTTGCTGGCGGTCATAGTAAATTCCTCGTTCTTTCCTTCTCCCTTGGGGTGAAGGAGGGACCCATCGCGGAACGCGATGGGAGGATGAGGGGGAGCCGTGCAAACAATCTCGCACCGTAACCCCTCACCTTCCCAAGCTCCGCT
>JANNSP010000348.1:0-17465 GCA_031402975.1 Hyphomicrobiales bacterium | reverse complement strand
CCCATTTCGAAGGGACGCTGGCCGACCTGTCCGAGCGACAGGCCTTCCTTCATCTGGTCGATCTGGACAGGCAGCGTATCGGCGACGACCAGAGCGAGTTTCTTCGCAGCGATCTGCTCCTTGTACTTGCCGACCGCGGCGCGGTTGGCATCGGGGATGAACTGCGGGAAGCCGCCGGTCGGCACAAAAGCGTCGACATTCGGGTTCTTGGCCATGAAGTCCTCGAACTGCTGCACCGACTTCGGGAAGTCATCGTCAGTGTAGAGCGGGCAGCCTTCGGCTTCGGTCCAGCCGTTCTGGCCGGCCAGCACGTCGCCCGGCGATGCCGCCGATGCCTTGCCGGCGAGTTCGTCACGGATGCCCTGCATGCGCTCGTTGTGGTTGGCTGCTGCCGCGCCACCTGACTGGATGCAGATGGTGCCGCCACTCGGCTTGATGGCCTTGACCAGCTTGGCGAGGTTGGTGCCGATCTCGTAGTTGTGCGTGCCGATATAGGCGACGCGCAGATCCTTGTTCTCGGGCAGCAGGTCCGAATCCCAGGTCAGGACCGGAATGCCGGCATCCTTGGCGGCCTGGGCTGCAACCGCCATGGCGGCGGCGTTGGCGGGCGACACGGCAATGCCGTCAACCTTCTTGGCGACCAGATCCTGGACGATGGCCACGGCTTCATCGCCGCCGCCATGTTCGCCGGGTCCGATATACATGCATTCGAATTCGCCGTTCGATTCGGCTTCGGCCTTCTTGCAGCCGTCACGCGCCTGGTCGAAGAACGGGTTGTTCATGTTCTTGGGAACCAGCGCGAAGACGAACTTCGCCTGGGCTCCCGATACCGCCACGGTCAGGGCGCCTAGGGCCACTGCCGCAGTCAACAGAAATTTCTTCATTTAGGTTTCCTCCTTGGTGAACACAATCCGCCGGCCTTGCGGCCGAACGGGGTTTTTCTAGCGGTGCTTCCTGGGCATGAGCTTTTCGACGAGCGCTGCTACGAGCGACTTGCCGCCGGTCTGCATGCCGAGAAGAACCGCGAGAATGATGAAGCTGCCGACGAAGGCACCTTGCCAATTCGAATCGATGCCCGCCATCAGCAGCGCGTTGCGGATGACTTCGAGAAGGGCCGAACCGATGACCGCGCCAAACGCCGTGCCGGCACCTCCCATGAGATTTGCGCCGCCGATCACGGTCGCCGCGATCACCCGCAACTCGTAGGACTGGCCCATGGCGTTGATGGCGGAGCCCGAATAACCGAGGATCAGAAGCGAGGCGATGGACGCGGTGAAGGCCGAGAACAGATAGGCCTGGAACTTGACGCGGTCGACGGGAACGCCGGTGAGGCGCGCTGCCTGCTCGTTGCCGCCGATTGCCATGAGATGACGCCCCCAGGGCTTGAAATTGAACACATAGCCAACGATCAAGGCGAGCACGATCATGGTCCAGAAATGCGACGAGAACTGCGGGATCCAGTCCGGCACCCAGTCGCCCGGTGTCTGGCGCGGCCATTTCCCCTGACCGATGGCCTTGACGATCGGCGCGTCGGGACCGAACTTGTAGAGCATCTGGTTGGCTGAAAAGACCACCGCCAGAGAACGGGCAATCGACATCATGCCAAGCGTGACCACGAAGGACGACAGGCCGACATAGGCGACGAAAAATCCGTTGACCGCGCCGCAGGCAAGCCCCGCCACGAGGCCCATGAAGAAGGCCACGTACCAGGAATATTCCCAGGTGAGGAATAGACCGGCGACGATCGCCACCAGACCCATGATCGAACCGATCGACAGGTCGATGCCGCCGGTGATGATGACCACCGTCATGCCCAGCGCCATGATGCCGAAGGGCGCGAAATTGCGCGTCATGTTGGCGAAGTTGTCAACGGTTCCAAAGGCCGGCTCATAGAGGGCCATCACGAAGATGAGGACAAAGAGCGCCACCGTGACCCAGAAGGCCTGGCTGGCGAACACCCGCTGCAGCAGGGTCTGCTCCTTGATGTGGGCCACTTCCGAAACCTTGGCGTGGCTGGTTTCGGACATGGTCCTGGCGGCGCTAGGCGTCACGGATCGCTCCCGTAATCAGTCCGGTGATTTCTTCCGGCGACGTCATGGCCGTGGCCTTGTCGGCGACCTTGCTGCCACGGCGGAGCACGATGATGCGGTCCGAAACCGCGAACACGTCGGGCATGCGGTGGCTGATCAGCATGACCGCGACACCTTGCGCCCGAAGCCTTCGGATCAGTTCGAGCACTTCGGCGACCTGACGGACCGAGATGGCCGCCGTCGGCTCGTCCATCAGAACGAGCTTGGCGTTGGACAGGCGGGTCCTGGCGATCGCCACTGCCTGGCGCTGGCCGCCCGACATTTTCCTGACCAGATCCCGGGGGCGGGTTTCGGATTTGAGTTCGCCGAACAGTTCGGCCGAACGCTCGATCATCGCTTCCTTGTCGAGGGTGCGGAAAGGCCACAGTCCCTTGGTGATCTCGCGTCCCAGAAACACGTTCTGCGCGGCGGTGAGATTGTCGGCGAGAGCCAGGTCCTGATAGACCACCTCGATGCCCTTGGCGCGGGCCTCGATCGGCTTGTGGAAATGGCACACGGCGCCATCGACGGCGATTTCGCCTTCGCTCGGCGGAAAGTTTCCGGCGATCAGCTTGACGAGAGTGGATTTGCCAGCGCCGTTGTCGCCCATGAGGCCCACGACCTCGCCGGGTTCCACCGTGAAACTCATGTCCGTCACGGCCCTGATGGCGCCGAAATTCTTCGACACGCCGCGGACGTCGAGCAACGCCATTCATACCCCTCCCAGGTTGCGGCAGGGCTTCTTTCACGTCCCGCTCGCAGGGCCGGAGAGTAGCGAGCCACGCCCCGGCTTGCAAGCTTCAATCGGTGTGAAACACGTTCTCCATGGTGGCCCACCACTCGCCCTCTTTCCGCGTCGTGAACGGTATCTGCATCGGGTCGGTGATGTCCCACCATTCCCGCATGCGCGGCGCCGTCCTGATCTTTTCCATGTCGGCGGCGAAATCCTTACCGTGATATTCCCAGGTGGCGAACAGCAGGTTCTCGGGCTGGCGCAGGAAAATGGTGTAGTTGCGGATATTGCTGTCGCGGATGGCTTTGAGGATTTCCGGCCAGACCGCGGCGTGGATGCGCTTGTATTCGGCGATCACCTCCGGTTTGAGCCCGATGACCAGTCCCATGCGTTCCATATGATGTCTCCCCCAATCGGTTCCTCGCCGCTATAAACCAGAAATGATGGCACCCGTCACCTCCGCCCACAACTCCACGATCAAGCTGATCCGTTCGCTCAAGGAGAAGAAGTTCCGTGGCCAGACAGGGCTGTTCGTGGCCGAAGGCGAGATGGTGCTGGCGCGGGCCAGGGCCGAGGGCTGGGAGCCGGAGTTCCTGGTCTCGACGGATGCGATCGACAACTGGGGCGCGGCGCAACGGATCACCGTCACCCTTAACGTGATGGGATTGCTCAGTGCCCAGAACAATCCGTCACGCGTGCTCGGCGTGTTCCGCCAGCGCTGGCATTCGGAGGCGCAACCGGATGGATTGTGGCTGGCGCTGGAGACCATGCGCGATCCCGGCAATCTCGGCACGATCCTCCGCACCGCCGACGCGGTGGGCGCCAGGGGCGTGATTCTCGCCGGGCAATCTTGCGATCCGTGGGGGCCGGACTGCGTCCGCGCCAGCATGGGATCGATCTTCGGCGTGCCGCTGGTCAGGATGGAAACGCCGGCGCTGATCTCGCTGTGCGAGGCGTGGCCGGGCGAGGTGGTGGGCACGCATCTCAAGGCCCCGATCGACTACCGGCGGCGCTATGCCAGCCCGGTGCTGCTGGTCATGGGCAGCGAGGGCCGCGGGTTGTCGGACGAGCTGGCCGCAGCCTGCGCCATTCTGATACGCATTCCGATGACCGGGCCCGCCCAATCGCTCAATATCGCGGTGGCCACCGGGATCATGCTGTACGAGATCACCAGAACGTGAGGCAATAAATCAGGGGCGGACAGGCGCTGCCCTTGTGGGGCCTGGGGTCATGAGGCACACTTCGGCCGGGCTTCCGAGACTTGGCGAAGCCAACGGCAAGCCCCGGCGCGGCGATGGTCGCTGAGTCAAAGGGGCAAAAAAACAGGAGGAATACCATGCACCTGATTCGTACCTATGCAGCGGCCTTCGCGTTAGCAGCCCTGTCACTCACTGCCTTCACCGCTGGCGCCAGCGCCGACAGCCGCATGTTCGTCGCCTATCTCTATGGCGGCAACGAGCGCCCCGTGGCCGGTGACCCGGACGCTTTCGGCATCGCGACCGTGGTAACCATCACCCCCGGCGCGATCTGTTATTCGATCATTGTTCAAAATGCCGCCGCAGCCGCCGCGGCGCATATCCATGCCGGAGCCGCCGGTGTCGTCGGCGGCGTTGTTGTGCCATTGCCGGTGGGGGCCGCCGTCCCGACGCGCGTCGGAAACTGCGTTGCCGTTGCGGCCGCCACCATTGCTGCGATTCGCTCCAACCCACAGAATTTCTATGTCAACGTGCACAACGCGGCATTCCCCGGAGGTGCCGTGCGCGGTCAGTTGCAGTAACGCGACTCTGTCCCGGGCGAGCCACGCATCCGCATCGCTTGCCCGGGATCATCCCTGTGTATCTGACACGATGAGCCACAGCCTGGCCGAGGTCAGCGCGGGCGTTTCTCCGAGAGTTCCGTAAAGGCTTTCGATGGCGATCCGCAGGTCTGGTCCCACGAAATAAACCACCGGCGGCTGCGGCTGGCCAGGCGGCGCGAGTGCGTTTTTCACCGATGTCAGAAACTCCGCCACCGGCACGCGCCACTGGCGGTTTGCTGCGGTGACGACGAGGTCCGCGCCCTCGATCCGGGCTTCCGCCGCGGGGCGGGGTGCGGTAGCCGGATAGATGACCAGTTCCAGCGGGCCGATCAAGCGGGCGCCGGCAGGCACTGCGATATCGGTGGGCGCGTTCGCCAGGTAGTTCACCTGGTCGGGCATGATCGTGGGAGCGCTGAAGCCCAGCGCGTCGGAGAGATTGTTGAACAGCGTCCAGCCGTCGGAGGAAAGCGCGAAAGGGTCCCGGGCCGACCCTTCGAACCACGGCCTGAGACGGCCGAGGCCACCCGACTCCTGCAGCGCGTAGAGGATCGAATAGCCTTCGGTCTTGGCGCCGGCATCGAGCGGCTTGGGCGGCGTGACATAGGCGCCGTCCCTCAGCACACCCCTCTCTTCGAGCAACACCGCCAGCCGCCTCAACTGGGTCGACGTAGTGAGGCCGTTGGCGCCGAAAGGTCCGACCGAGCCCAGAAGCAGGAGGACCGCTAGTCCGCCCAGAATGAGTCGCATGTCGGCGCGGTTGCGGCGGAGCGCCAGATAGACCGTGAGCCCGGCGATCCATACCGCAGTCAGCATGATCATGTAGCGTTCCGGCGTCACGCCGTAGTCCGAGACGCGCCGCCAGATGGCGACGGCCAGCAGCACGGCGGGCACGATGGTGAGCCAGAACCAGCCGCCCATGAACCAGCGCAGCAGCCTGGTTCCGCTGTCGCGCCACGGCCAGGCGACGAGCCAGGCGCCGGTGCCGCCCAAGGCATAGATCGTCACCATCAGGCCGATCTGGCCCTTGGGCAGGCTCCATGCGGCGGCGATCTTCACCGCATAGGCATGGAGGATCGCCGCATAGACGAGGATGATCGGCACCAGCACGTAATTGACCATGACCGAGACGCCGCGTTCCAGCAACGTGCCCTTCTCATCGGCGATGACAATCGTCTCGCGCAGGGTCTTCGGTATCAAAGTGAGACCGAACAGCGGGCCGACGAGCGCCGCCGCCGTCACCCAGATATGCTCGTGCAGATCGCTCGCGAGCCCGGCGTCGAACAGCAGGTTGAGCGCTTCGACAATGGCCGAGAGCCCCAGGCCGAACACCACAGCGACCACCATCGCCAGGAGTGCCGCCAGGCCGAAGCGCAGATTGAACAGCCACAGCGCCCCCTGCCCGGCTCCCTCGTGCAGGAAGCCCGCGATCATCACTCCCAGCACGAGTCCAGAGAACAGCAGGAGCTGCGAGGTCTGGAAGATCACCGCGCCATAGGCGACGAGCATGGCGGCGAGACCGGCGCCGAGTGCGATCAGGATGTTGGAGCTACGCGGCAGCGTCCTCCCCTCGGCGAACAGGTGTCCGGCGCCCGACGCCAGGAAACCCGCGGCCGCCGCGAGCGATACCGTCTCATCCGACAAGCCGCCGGAGCCCGTGATGTTGAGATAGAGCCCGAGCAATATCGCATAGAGGGCCGGCACCGGAAAGCGTAAGATCGCCGCCGAGAGGTCGGGTATGATGCGGTCGAGATAGTGGGCCAGTCGCATCAGAAGCGTTCCTTGCGCGCCATCCGCCACAGGCACCATTGGCGGTTCAGTTGCGGCACTTCGACGGGATGGTTCAGCGCATCTGGCCCGGCGGCCGCCAGTCTGTCCAGATATAGATCGGTGAGGCTGGTGGCCAGAAAGGCCGGGAACACGGAGGTTGGAATGGCATGGTGGCGCGCTTCCCTGAGGCGGGTCAGCGCGTGCGAGGCCAGCAGCGTCAGCGTATCGCCTTCGCCATGCGCGTCCACCAGGTCGCGGGGCAGAAAAGGCCTGGCTCTGCCCGAACACAACAACCGGGCCAAGCCATAGGCAACCCCGGCAAGCCCCGCGGGCTCGGCGATTGCCGTCGCATCGGCGCCGCCAAGACTGATTGCCGACATCTGGATGAGCGCCGAGGAGGTTTCGCCGAGATAGGCTTCGAGGCTTTCCAGCGACGGCATGGGCTCGGCATGGAGATCGAATTGCCGGGCCTCGATCAAATTTTTCAGGGCTCTGACCGGAAGCCTCGCCTCTTTGATGGCGCGCGCCAGTTCCCCGGCCACCGGATGGTCAACCGCTTCGCCCCGCTCGATTTGATCGAGCGTGTCGAACCACCATTGCCGGCGGATTTCGCCAAGGCGGGGCTCGCTGGCCAGCGCCGGGATGCGGGCGATCTCGATATTGAAGGCATAGAGCGCCAGAAGCAGCGGTCTCTTGACCTCCGGCACGAAGAGGCTGGCGAGAAACCGGTCCTTGTCGCCCGCCCGCACGAGTTCGAGACAGTGCCGGGCCGCTTCACTCATGGGATCCGATCGACCGCGATCAGCGCCGCCGCCACCCGCCGCCGCTCATCCAGGAGCACATTGTAGGTGCTGACCGCCACCGCCGTCGCCATGACGTCGAACGCCATGTTGCGGGCCGCGAAGGTGTCGCGGACAGCGCGTGGCGGACGGCGCATCTCGGCCCCCGTGCCGATGAGCAGCAGATCGATACCGCCCTCCTCCAATACCAGATCGAAGTCCGCAGGTATCACAACATCCAAGCCGGTCACCGGCCACGCATGTATGCCGGAAGGGAGAACGAGGATCGATCCCCGATGCGACATTCCGGCGAAGCGGAAGCCGCCGGCGACATAGGCTTCGATCGGCGCCAGGCCCGGATAGAACGGCGTCACACCTGGGCCTGGACCCTGGCCTTTGCGACGCTCGCCGACCAGTCGCGCTTGGTGCCGAGGATGATGAGCACCGGGGAGGCGATGAAGATCGACGAATAGGTGCCGACCACCACGCCCCAGATCATGGCGAAGGTGAAGCCGCGGATCACTTCGCCGCCGAAAATGTAGAGCGAGATCAGCGCGATCATGGTCGACACCGAGGTGAGCATGGTGCGCGGCAGCACCGAATTGATCGAGAAGTCGATGAGATCGGCCAGCGGCATCTGCTTGTACTTGCGCAGGAACTCGCGGATGCGGTCGAACACCACGACGGTGTCGTTGAGCGAATAGCCGATGATCGTCAGAATCGCGGCGATGATCGACAGGTTGAATTCAAGTCCGATGAGCGCGAACAACCCGATCGACAGGATTACGTCATGGAGCAGCGAGAAGATGGCGCCGAAGGCGAACTGCCATTCGAAGCGGAACCACACATAGACCAACACCAGGAGCATCGAAAAGACGACCGCGACAATGGCCTCCTGGGTCAGCTCCTCGGAAACTTTCGGACCGACCACCTCGACGCTGCGGTACTCAACCTTGGGGCCGAGCGCCTGCTTGACCTTCGAAACGGCGGCCTGCTCGGCCTGCTCGCCGCCGGCTTGCGCCTCGATCCGGATCAGCACATCGCTCGGTCCGCCGAATTCCTGCAATTCGACATCGCCGAGGCCAAGGCCGCCGAGCGTCGAACGCAGGTCATCGAGATTGGCGGGCCCGTCGGTGCGGATGGTAATGACCGTGCCGCCCTTGAAATCGACGCCGTAATTGAGGCCTACGGTGGCGAAAATCAGGATCGACAGCGCGCACAGGATGCCGGACAGGAAAAAGCCGAAGCGGCTGATCTTCATGAACGAGATCTTGGTGTCGTCGGGAATGAATCGAATGGGCTTCCACTTCATTAGAGCGGAACCTCCTTGGGCCTGGTCTGCCGGACCCACACGGCCACGATGAACTGGGTGACGGTGAAGGCGGTGAACATGGTGGTGAAGATGCCGATGGCTAGCGTTATGGCAAAGCCGCGAATGGGGCCGGACCCCACGCCGAACAGCACGACCGCGGCGATGAGGGTCGTGATGTTCGAATCGAGCACCGTGGCGAGCGCTGCCTTGAACCCGGTCTCGATGGCGTTATAGGCGGTGCGGCCGTGGCGCCATTCCTCGCGGACGCGCTCATAGATCAGAACGTTGGAATCGACCGCCATGCCCAGCGTCAGCACGATGCCGGCGATGCCGGGCAGCGTCAACGTGAAGCCGAACACCGACATGATGGCGAGCAGCATGATGAGATTGGCGATCAGCGCCAGATTGGCGAAGATGCCGAACAGTCCATAGGGCAGCAGCATGTAGATCATCACGCCGATCAACCCGATGATCGAGGCGACGACGCCGGCCCGGATCGAATCGGAGCCGAGCGAGGGCCCGACGGTGCGTTCCTCGACGATGGTCAGCTTGGCGGGCAGCGCTCCCGAGCGCAGCACGATCGCCAGGTCGTTGGTCTGCTCGGTGGTGAAATTGCCGGAAATCTGCCCGGTGCCGCCGAGGATCGGCTCGTTGATGCGGGGATAGCTCACCACTATCTGGTCCAACACGATGGCGAAGGGCTTGCCGACATTGTCGGCGGTCAGCTTGCCGAAGCGGACAGCGCCCTTCTGGTTGAAGCGGAAGGTGACGACCGGCTGGTTGTTCTGGTCGAAGCCCGGCTGGGCATCGTTCAGATCGGCGCCGTCGACGGTGGCGCGGCTCGATGTCTGCACCCACAGTTGCTGCTTGGCATCCTCCTGCAACGGCAGCGACAGGCATTCCTGAGGCGGGTTCTGGCCGGGCCCCGTCGGCTGGTCGTCGCACAGCAGTTGGAAGGTCAGCTTGGCGGTGCGGCCGATCACATCCTTGACGCGGTCGGGGTCCTGGATGCCGGGCAACTGGATGGCGATCCTGTCCTTGCCCTGCTGCTGGATCACGGGTTCGGTGGTTCCCAGCGCGTTGATGCGGCTTTCGACGATGCGCAGCGACTGGGTGATGGCGCGCGCCACCTTGCCATCGAGGCCCGCTTCCGAGAAAGTGAAATGGAATTGCTGCTCCTGCTGGTCGAGGTCAAAGAGATTGACCACGACGCCGGTCGAGAAAAGGCTGCCGGGATCGACGGGCTGGCGCAGTTTTTCCAGTTCAACCGCGGCGCGTTCGAGGTCGGCTGGCTCTGAAATGCGCACGGTCACGCCGTTTTCAGAACGATTGATGCCCTTGTAGCCGATCTTGGCTTCGCGCAGCGCGCCCCTTATATCGCCGGTCATCTGAAGGAGAAGCTGGTTCCGGAGGTCGGCGCGGTCGACTTCCATCAGCACGTTGGAGCCACCCTGCAGATCGAGGCCGAGCGTGATGGGGCGCGCGATGGTGTAGCCGGCGATCGTCGCCTGCCAGGCGGCCGGCAGCGCGTTGGGCAGCGCCAGCAAAATGGCGAGCACCACCGATGCCAGGACCAGAATCGTCTTCAGGCGGGTAATGTGAAGCATCGGCTATTTCTTCAGTTCGTCCTTGACCGGCTCGCCCTTGGCGCGCACGTCGCTGACCCCCGACCGGAGAATGCGGACCTTGACGTTTTCGCCGACCTCGACCTGGAGTTCGTGGTCGTCCACTACCTTGGTGACCCGGCCGATCAGACCGCCGGAGGTGATGATGGTGTCGCCCCGGTTGATCTTCTTGAGCAGTTCCTGGTGTTCCTTGAGCTTCCTCTGCTGCGGCCTGATGAGCAGGAACCAGAACACTACCATGATCATGACCAAGGGCAGGATCATGCCGACAAAGTCTCCCATGCCGGGGGTGCCGGCGGCCTGGGCAAAGGCTGGGGTTACGAACATCTGATCTCCCGGATTGAAGCTGGCGCGTTATATAGCGGCGGGTTGCCGCATTGCAACCAATGGATTGCGGCTTCTTTACGCTTGAGCCGGCAGCCGCTAAGAGGCTCGCATGTCATCTAAACCCAAGCTTGACCTGCTTCGCCGCGTGGCCGAGGCCCTCGAACGGTTGGCCCCGGTTCCGCCCAAACCGGTGAACCTGGCGCGCCATGACGCCTTCGTCTGGCATGCGGCAACGGCGCGGATGGAGCCCGTGGCCAAGGTCAACCGCGTCGATCTGGGATTGCTCAGGGGCATCGACCTGACGCGCGATATCCTGGCCGAGAATACCCAGCGCTTCGCCAAGGGTTTGCCTGCCAACAACGCGCTTTTGTGGGGCGCGCGCGGCATGGGCAAGTCGTCCTTGGTCAAGGCGCTGCATCACCATGTCAATGCGCTCAACCAGGGCACTCTCAAGATCGTCGAGATCCATCGCGAGGACATCGAGCAGCTTCCGGCCCTCATGGCGTTCATCCGCGCGGCGAAAGCCTACCGCTTCATCGTGTTCTGCGACGATCTCTCCTTCGATGCCGAGGACACCTCGTATAAATCGCTGAAGGCAGCACTTGACGGCGGCATCGAGGGCAGGCCCGGCAACATGATCCTCTACGCCACGTCCAACCGCCGGCATCTTTTGCCGCGCGACATGATCGAGAACGAGCGCTCGACCGCGATCAATCCGTCGGAGGCCGTGCAGGAGAAGGTGTCGCTCTCCGACCGGTTCGGATTGTGGCTCGGATTCCACCATTGCTCGCAAGACGATTATCTCGACATGATCGAGGGTTACGCCAAGCATTACAAGCTCAAGGTGAAGCCGGATGAACTACGTGCTTTGGCCATCGAATGGTCAGCGACCCGCGGCAGCCGCTCAGGCCGCGTCGCCTGGCAGTTCATCGTCGACCTGGCGGGAGGGTTGGGGCAGCGGCTGGAGGAGTAAGAAAGACCCTCATCCGGCCTTCGGCCACCTTCTCCCCCGCGTCCCGCGCGGGCGAAGGCTCACAATACTATGCCTTCTGCCGTTCGAAGAATGGGAGAAGGTGCCCGACAGGGCGGATGAGGGCCTGCCTACCTATCCCAGTTCGCGCTCGTATTTTGTCCACTCTTCCAAATTCTGACCGACCGGCACCATGATCCACTGGCGGTAGGCCTTGCGTTCCTTCAGCGCTTCGAACCACGGCATGACATGCGGCATTTCCGGCTTGGCGCAGTCGAGACCCATGTAGCGCCACAGGAAGGCGCCCATGACGATGTCGCCGAAGGTGAAGTGCGATCCGGCGAACCACACATGCTTCGCCAGATGGGCGTCGGCAATGTGGAGCGCGGCGAATGCCTGCTTCTCGGCGTCGGCCACCGCGGCGGCGTTGCGCTTGGCGGCCGGCAGCCGGACATTGTTCCAGAACATGACGCCGACGGGGGGCGCGAAGGTCGTCTGCTGCCAGTCCATCCATTGTTCGGCGGCGGCGAGCTGCACGCGGTCCGCCGGGCGCATTCCGCCCGCGCCATACTCGGCGCACAAATAGCGCACGATGGCATTCGATTCGAACATGGTGACGTCGCCGTCATGCAGCACCGGCACCAGGCCGTTGGGATTCATGCGGAGAAAGTCGGCATCGCGGTTGCCGCCGAAACTGCCGCCGACGGTTTCGCGGTTGAACGGCAGGCCAAGCTCGGCCAGCGTCCAAATGACTTTCTGCACATTAACCGAACTGCGGCGGCCCCACACGCGGATCATCGAGCGTCTCCTGGGGCCCAAGCATGAGGCTCCCCCGGAAAAATGCAAGAGCCGGGACTAAGTTCCCGGCTCTCGTCCGATGCGGTGCTGAGAGATCAGTTGGAGGCGGTGGCGGAAGAGAGATACTTGATCGGATCCATGGCGGTCGCACCCTTACGCACTTCGAAGTGAAGCTGCGGGCTCGACACCGATCCGGTCTGGCCGGCCTTGGCGATGACGTCGCCGCGTTTCACCGTGTCGCCGCGCTTGACGAACAGGTCCTTGGCATGGGCGTAGGCGGTGACCCAGCCGCCTTCGTGGCGGATCAGCACGAGATTGCCGTAACCTTTCAGTTCGTTGCCGGAATAGGCGACGACGCCCGACTCGGCGGCGCGGATCGAGGTTCCCTCAGGCACCGCGATATTGATGCCTTCGTTCTTGAGGCCGTTGGGCTTCGAGCCGAAATTGGAAATGATCTTGCCGCGCACCGGCCAGCGCATGCCGGTCGCCACGGGTTCAGGCGGAACTGCCGCCATCTGCTGGTCAGGTTCGGCATTGGCATCGGGCGGTGGCACCTGCTCGGCCACATCGGCCAACGGTTTCGCCGGAGTTTCGGGCGTATCGACAAGGGCGAGGTTTTTCGGCTTGGCGGGATCCACCGTCTTCACCACTGGCTTTGCCTCGGCCGTCGTGGTCGCGCCACCGCCTGGTATCTTGAGCGACTGGCCAACACTCAGGCCGGTCGAATGACCAAGTCCATTGAGGTCGGCGATGGCAAAGGGCGAGACGCCGTAACGGCGGCCAAGCGAGAACAGGGTTTCGCCGGAGGACACCCGGTGGCTGGCGCCGGAGTCGGGCAGCCTTCTCGGCGGTGGCGATTTCATCGAAGCCACGACCTTGACGCCTTCCGGAATGTTCAACACCTGGCCTTGGCGAACCGCGTAGGGCGGCGCGATATCGTTGGCGGAGGCAAGTTCCGCGACCGTCAGGCCATGCGCCTTGGCGATCGAATAGAGCGTCATGCCGTCACCGACCTTGACCGTGCCGCCGCCGGCTGCGCGGCTCGCCTGCGGCTGCTTGTACTGGGGGGCGCGGTAGTTGGCGGTGGAGGCACTGGTGAGCGGGCGCGAGGTGACTTTATCGTCGTCATCCGCCGTTGCCATGGCCTTGGTCTTGGGCACCGAGGCGGTATAAACGGGATCGGCGTCCGAGGGATTTTCCGAAAAGCGCTCCATGGCGCTGGAACAGCCGGCGAGCATCAGGGCCGCCGTGGCGGAAACGATAACCGATGAATTCGAGAAACCCCGGGCGGCGCGAGGAAAGGCAGGCATACGCGAACTCCACAACAAACTTGCTATAACGATAATGGCTTGTTTAGGTTAAGGGACGGTTATCGCCCGGCGGGATCTATTCGACCACCACCACGGCGCCAACCTCGACGCGGTTGTAGAGGTCGATCACTTCCTCGTTGACCATGCGGATGCAGCCCGACGACACCGCCTGCCCGATGGTCCATGGTTCGGAGGTGCCGTGGATGCGGTATTCGGTTTCGCCGATATAGATGGCTCTCGCCCCCAATGGATTGCGCGGTCCGCCGTTGACAAACTCCGGAATGTTGCGGCCGCGGTTCGCTTCGCGCTCGATCATCTCGCGGGGCGGGCGCCAGTCGGGCCATTCGGCCTTGCGCGTCACCTGGTTGGTGCCCGACCAGGTGAAGCCCTCGCGCCCGACGCCCACCTGGTACATGACGGCGCGGTTGCCGGGGAGCACGTAATAGAGACGGCGCTCGTCGGTGCGCACCATCACCGAACCGGGCGCGAGCTCGCTGGTGAAATCGACAGTCTTGTGACGGAACGCCGCTTCCAGTTTCCCGCGGCTCACCTTGCCGCCGCCGCCATCGCCCAGGCCGCCATAGACCTGGAAGGTGCCGGGAGCGAATTTGAGCTTGGCGGCAAAGCCGGGGCCGCAGACAAGAACCGACGCGGCGGCGAACGCTGCGAACACACGAAAACGCAAAACCATCATCACTCCGGCAACAACACGGGCCGCCCGGCCTTCAAGATGAACAAACCCGGTTAATTCGGCCTTAAATCTCCGAGCCCTCGCCACTAGCACCCAATCTCCGCATCAGTTGGCGCGCCGTCTGATGGCGTAACGGATGGACCCAGCGGGGTACGATTTCGGCCAGGGGCACCAGCACGAACAAGCGATCCGCGATGCCGGGATGGGGCAGCGTCAGGCGGCCCTCCCGCACCAGGCCGTGATAATCGAGCAAGTCGAGATCGAGGGTGCGCGGTCCCCAGCGCCTTGAACGGCGGCGCCCGGCGGCGCGCTCGATCGAATGCAACCTCGACAGCAGGGCGTCGGGCGGAAGATGCGTCGCGATCTGGGCCACCGCATTGACAAAGGCCGGCTGATGGACATTTCCATACGGCCGCGACATGAGCAGCCGCGATGCCTTGAGCAGCGTCAGCCGATCGCGGCCCAGTTCGTTGAGCGCGCGCCCGACGGTTTCCAATGAACTTCCCCAAGGTCCGCTCAGATTGCTGCCGATGCCGATCAGGATCATTGTTTTTTGCTTGAGAGATGGGCCGCGAAAGAATACAAGCCCGGCTCACTATTTGGGACGGGGAATAAGGCGATGAGTTTTTACCAGGACGAACGCGTAGCGCTATTTATCGACGGTGCCAATCTCTACGCGACAGCCAAGGCGCTCGGTTTCGACATCGACTACAAACGGCTGCTCGGTTACTTCCGCAAGCGTTCGCGGCTGCTGCGCGCCATCTACTACACGGCCCTTCTCGACGACGCGGAATATTCGCCGATCAAGCCGTTGATCGACTGGCTCGATTACAACGGCTACAAGGTGGTGACCAAGCCCGCCAAGGAATTCACCGATTCAATGGGGCGGCGCAAGATCAAGGGCAACATGGATATCGAACTCGCGATCGATGCCATGCAGCTCGCCGAAAATCTCGATCACATGGTGCTGTTCTCGGGCGACGGCGATTTCCGCTCGCTGGTTGCGGCGGTCCAGGCCAAGGGCCGCCGCGTGACCGTGGTCTCGACGCTCACCACGAGGCCGCCGATGATCGCCGACGATCTCAGACGCCAGACCGACCAGTTCATCGATCTCGCTGACCTGCGCGACGAGATCGGCCGCGACCCCATCGAGCGCGAGATCCGGCATCGCGAGCGGCCGATGCCGGCTCCGGCGCAGGTCAAGGAAAGCTTCGAGGATTTCGCCGATATCTGAAGCCGCGGAGCCGCCGCGCGACTGCCGCTTGTGTCCGCGGCTGGTGGCGTTCCGCCATGAGCAGCGCAGCGCGCATCCGGACTGGCACAACGCGCCGGTGCCGTCGTTTGGCGATTCTGCCGCGCGTCTGCTGATCGCCGGCCTGGCGCCCGGTCTCAAGGGCGCCAACCGCACCGGGCGGCCGTTCACCGGCGATTACGCCGGCGATCTCCTCTATGCGACGCTCTTGAAATTCGGTTTCGCCGAAGGAAATTACGGCGCCGATCCGGCTGACGGACTGAGCCTGCGCGATTGCATCATCTCGAACGCGGTGCGCTGCGTGCCGCCGCAGAACAAGCCGCTGCCTTCAGAAATCAAGACCTGCAACCAGTTCCTCCGTACACGGATCGAACATCTGCCGCGGCTGACGGCGATCGTGGCGCTCGGCCGCGTGGCGCATGATGCTACGCTTGTGGCGCTCGGCGCCAAGCGCGCGCAGTTTCCGTTCAAGCATGGCGCCGAGCACGAAATCGGCGGACTGCATCTCTTCGACAGCTATCACTGCTCGCGCTACAACACCAACACGCGGCGGCTGACCACGGCAATGTTCGAAGAGGTGTTCGCGAAGGTGAGAGATTTTCTTCATTGACTCCCCTTCCCCCGCGAGGGGGGAAGGGCAAAAAAAGTTGCTACCCCCTGTCCCGCAGCACCCTCGCCTTTTCACGGTTCCAGCTTCGCTCCTTGATGGCTTCGCGCTTGTCGTGAAGTTTGCGGCCCTTGGCGAGCGCGATATCGACCTTGGCGCGGCCCCTGGGGTTGAAGAACATCTTGAGCGGCACGATGGTCAGGCCCTCGCGCAGAACCCCGCTCGACAGCTTGGAGATTTCCTTCTTGTGCAGAAGAAGGCGGCGCGGGCGTTTGGGATCGTGGTTGAAGCGGTTGGCCTCGCGGTATTCCGGAATGTTGGAGTTGATCAGATAGAGTTCGCCGCCCTTCATCGACGCATAGGACTCCGCCAATGTGGTGCGGCCCTCGCGCAGCGATTTCACTTCCGAGCCTTTCAGCTCGATGCCGGCCTCGAAGGTCTGCAGAATCTCGTAATCGTAGCGGGCGCGGCGATTGTCGGCCACGACCTTGATGCCCTCCTGCTTGCGGGCGGGCTTGGCGCCACCGCTCTTTGCCGACATGTCAGTTCAGCAGGCCCGCATGCACCATGGCCTCGCGCACCGCCACCTTGGTCGATTGCTGCACCGGCACCATGGGCAGGCGCTGTTCATCCGTACACAGACCAAGGAGGCTAACAGCGTACTTGACCGGGCCGGGACTCGTCTCGACGAACAGCGCGTGATGCAGCGGCATCAACCGGTCCTGCAGCTTGAGCGCCGTCTTGTAGTCGCCCGCCAGCGTCGCCTCCTGGAATTGCGAACACAGCCTCGGCGCCACATTGGCGGTGACCGAGATGCAGCCCACTCCGCCATGAGCGTTGAAGCCGAGTGCGGTTCCATCCTCGCCCGAAAGCTGGATGAAATCCTCGCCCGAAGCCAGCCTCTGGCGCGATGGCCGCGTCAAATCGGCGGAGGCGTCCTTCGTGCCGACGATATTCTTGCAGTCGCGCGCGAGCCGCGCCAGCGTCTCGACCGAGATATTGGCGACGCTGCGGCCCGGCACGTTGTAGACGAAGATCGGAATGTCGACGGCGTCGGCGATGGCCTTGAAATGCGCATAGAGGCCGTCCTGGGTCGGCTTGTTGTAATAGGGAACGACGACGAGGGCCGCGTCGGCGCCGGCTTCCTTCGCATGCTCGGTATATTCGATGGCTTCGGCGGTGGCGTTGGAACCGGTGCCGGCGATCACCGGAACCCGGCCCCTGGCCTCCTCGATGCAGATCTCGATCACGCGCTTGTGTTCCTCAGGCGTAAGCGTCGGCGATTCGCCCGTGGTGCCGACCGGCACCAGGCCATGACTGCCTTCGCATATCTGCCAGTTGACGAATTTGCGGAACGCCGGTTCATCCACTTCGCCATTCCTGAAGGGAGTAATGAGGGCGGGGTTCGAACCTCTGAACGTCACGGG
>JANNSP010000347.1:0-2020 GCA_031402975.1 Hyphomicrobiales bacterium | reverse complement strand
CGCCAGAACGAGCCGCCGAAGCCAAGTGCCTCTTTCGGATTTCGCCATGTTGCTCAGTCAACCCCTGACTTGAAGAAGCGGCGCACCAGCGTTTGCGCCAGGATGATCGTGGCGGCCAGCAGCAAGACCGAAGCGGCCGAGGCATAGCCCTGCTCGAAACTCTTGAACGCCGTGCGGTAGATGAAATAGCTCAGCGTTTCGGTATTTCCCCCGGGCGTTCCCTGGGTGATGATATGAACCGGCGCGAACATGGTGAGAATGTCGATGCCGCGCAGCACCAGTGCTATGGCGATCACCGGCCGCATCATGGGCAGCGAAATGTTGAAGAAGATGCTGCGCCATGAAGCGCCATCGAGGCGCGCCGCCTCTTCCACTTCCTTGTCCATGCCCTGGAGCGCCGCCACGAAAATGATGAACGGGAACGGCGTCCATTGCCAGACATCGGTCACCACCAGGACGAGGCGGGCGAGGAAGGTCGAGCCCATGAAATCGATGTTGCCGAGTTCGAAGCCGGCGCGCGTCAGGAGATCGCTGATCACCCGGCCGTCGTTGAACAGAAGCTTCCACAGGAACGACACCGCCGACGGCATGAACAGCATCGGCAGCAGGAACAGGATGCGCCAGGCTTTGACCCAGGGGTCGCGGTAGACCAGGGCGGCGAGCGTCAGGGCGATGACGAATTCGAGGAACAACGTGATCGAGCCGAGGATAAGCGTATTGCTCAGGCTGTTCCAGAACGCCTCGTCGACGAGAAGCTCGCGGTAATTCTGCAAACCGGCATAGTCGAGCTTGAACTTGCCGGTCATCAGGCTGCGGTAGATCGCATAGATGCCGGGGTAGAGCGTGATGCCAAGCAGATAGACGACAGCCGGGCCCACCAGAAGATAGGGAAAGGCCTTGCGCATGAACGGGCGGCGGCGCGCCGGTGGACGTTTCGTCTGTCGAAGGGAAAGTGCCGCGGCGGTCATGTGACCTTCGTGCTATGTCCGGTTTCCGGTATGGATGAAAAAATGGCCGGGTCACGTCCCGGCCATTTCAGCGTTGTCGTGCTTAGAACGGCAGCTTCTTGCCTTCGCCCACCCACATGCCGGGCTTCATGGACGCATAGGAAACAGGATCGGCGCCCTTGTAGAAGCCGCTCTTCTCCATGATCGCCTTGACCTTGCCGGTCGCCTCATCGAGCGCCGCCTTGGGCTGCATTTCGCCCACCACGACCTTGTTGATGAGGAAACCGATTTCCTGGTCCATCTGGAAGCCATTGGGCAGTCGCGGCGCGCACCAGCAGTAATTGAGCTCGTCGGACCAGACCTTGGCGGGTTGCGAAACGGCGCGCAGTTTTTCATTGGTGAGCACCGACTTGTAGCCCGGAGCCACGCCGTTGGCGTTGGCTTCGTTCATCGCCATGATCGACGCCGTGGTGAGGAAGGCGAGCATGAGGAACGCGGCTTCCGGCTCGGGCGAAGTGGAGGTGACGCCCGAGGTCGAGCCGGCGATGTTGGGCGGCGCGAAGCGGCCGCCGGCAACGCGCGGTTCGTAGATGGTGAGTACGTCGTCGCCCACTTTCGACTGGTCCGGGCGGGTGGCCTGGGTGCCTGAATCCTGCCAGGAGATATTGCAGGCAATCTGGCCGCCAAGCCATGCGGCGCGGTTGGTCGGCCAATCGGCCGCCGCCACGCCTTCGATGGCGTGCTTCGACAGCGCCACGATGGTCTCAAGCCCCTTGACGCCCGCGTCGTTGTTGAAGATCGGCTCCCACTTGTCGTTGAACAGTTCCATGCCGTATTGGGCGGCGATGTGCTGCCAGGTATAGGTCGCCCAGAAGCCGCGGCCGCACATCATGCCGATAGCGTTCACACCCTTCTCCACCTTGTTGAGTTCCGGCGCCAGCCGGATCATGTCGTCATAGGTCGGGATGGTGTTGACGCGATCCGCCTCGATGCCGATCTTCTTGAAGATCGACGGGCGGATGTGGACCTGCTGAATATCGCAGTCGAAGGGAATGCCCAGAATGCCCTTGTCG
>JANNSP010000346.1:0-9761 GCA_031402975.1 Hyphomicrobiales bacterium | reverse complement strand
CGCTGAAATCCCGGGCGTAAACCGCCATGATCTCAGCACCCGCCGCCAGCGCGAGGTCGATCAGGCCGCGCATGTGGGGGGAAGGTTCAAGGGTCATGGCGGGGCCTTATGGGCGCTGGTCCGACCATCGTCAATGCCGCGAAAAGCGCCTCGCGATTTGCTAGAAGGGAGGAACCGAATCAACTCGCAGGAGCAGCCCATGACCGCGACCCGCCTTGCCGATCTCGACCTCGCAGCACTGCTCTGCAGCCGCATCTGCCATGATATCATTTCGCCCGTGGGAGCAATCGCCAACGGCTTGGAATTGTTCGACGATCCGGAAATGGACGAGGAAACAAAGCAGACCGCATTGGACATGGTCCGGACGTCAGCGAAGACAGCTTCCGCCAAGCTCAAATTCTGCCGCATCGCGTTTGGCGCGGCGGGCTCGGCCGGCGCCATGATCGATCTGAACGAGGCGGGCACGATCGCCCGCGATTTCGTCGGCGACGAAAAGGTCAGGCTCGACTGGCAGGCGCCAAGGGAGAACCGTCCGAAACAGCAGGTGAAGCTCGTCCTCAACATGTTGTTGATCGCCATGGCGTCGATCCCCAGGGGTGGTGTGGTGACGGTCTCGGCCGACGGCCAGGGCTTCGCTGTCCGCGCGGAAGGCGACCGCGCCAAGCTGCCCGAAGCCATCGTCCAGGTGCTGGACGGCGCCGCCGACCTCGCCACCCTCGACGCCCGCCTGGTACAGCCATATTACGCCACGCTGCTGGCCCAATCGGCGGGCATGACCCTCACTCTGGCGATGGATGGAAACGACGCCCTGCTGCGCGCCGTTTGAGCGCAAAACGGGTCGAAGATGCGAGACAAAAGCTGACAAAAAGTCGAGGTTTCGGAACATGATTCCGGCATGCCCGCTCAGCCCCGGCATCACATTCCAGTTGCAGCGCACCCATCACTTCGCGCATCGAAAAGAAAAAATTTCGGTGACAGTGCATTTAATTGCCCGGACTGCCACCGAAAGATAGCTCGTCGCCGGCCGCTGCTTCCCTCGTTAAGTGCGAAACCAGCCGCCAAATGCGAGCCAACGCTAGCCAAAAGGGAGACAAAAGCCGACAAATCGCGGCTGGTGACGTCGCAATTGGCCATCGCGCCTACTGCTCTGACGAGGCAATATGCTGCACGCAGCGCCGAAAGTCTCAAACAGAAAAAATTAATTAAATGCACTGTCACCGAAACTTGTGCAATCGATCCGAATGAAAAGGCTCGATAACATTGGTCCGGCGAGATATGGTGCAATCGAGCAATTCAACGGTGCACTACTTCGGATTATAGATCGATGACAATAGGAGTATCAGTAAGAGTCCAGTGGACCAACTTCAAAATGGCACGATTGCCAACTTTGGGGCAATACATCACCGTGGCCAGATTCAATGGTCAGGATGCACTTCCTACAGTTGAGAATTGGAGCGTCGTACTAAATTTTGAGCCGTCCACTGACGTAAAATTAAATGTCTGGCATGGGACCGCAGAATTTCTGGTCAAAGATGGGCCGAGCGACATGTGGAAGTCAGGCACTTCTTTTGACCTTCTGGAGGGAAATAAAGTCAGCGCCAGGGTGCAAATTTTGTAATGTTACGGTGACAGTGCATTCAATGATTGTGTTCCAAAACCTACCAACATTGGAACTTCGAGGCAATTGAGTGCACTGACACTGTAATTCCTGTCACCGTAATTCCGGATTCCCAGGTGGCATGGAGATACCTGCGACCGCTGTAGATATCGTTCGAGGATACTAGAGCCGTAATGAGCATCAGCGAAACTGAGAAAATTGACTTCATTGGTCTTGATCCTCAGTCAAGTGATGTCATTCTCGCAATATCAGATCATCTTGATTGGCGTGAGGCTCCAGACGAGCACCTGTTGCTTCTTCAGGAGAAACTCAACGCCTATTTGCGGTTCGCGGAAAGTGGTGAAGTCTATAGCCATGTTCCGCTGTCGACGAGCCGGAAAGTACGGTTCCGAGTGGTTGGCAAATATCCGCTTAGCGATGCCGCAAAGAAGTTCTATGTGCTGGCCGAAAAGTCTATTAAAGACGCTGGCTTTACCTTGACCTTTGAGCAGCATGAGCCTGGAAGCACGGTCTAATCTCATAAATCCGTAGCATGGAACGCAATTACGGCAATTTCGGTGACAGGCAATTTCGGTGACGCAATTTCGGTGACAGTGCATTTAATTGACACTCGTTTTCGTCCGCCATAACATCCCCCACATGGCCCGCCTTGCCCGTCTCGTCGTTCCCGGCCTGCCGCATCATGTGACGCAGCGGGGCAATGGGCGGCAGCGGGTTTTCTTTTCTGAAACCGACTATGCGCTCTACCGCAATCTGCTGAGCGAGAGCTGCGGCGCCAATGGGGTGGCCTGCTGGGCCTGGTGCCTGATGCCCAACCATGTCCATCTTATTCTCGTGCCGAGCGACGAGGATGGCCTGCGGCGGACGCTGGCCGCGGTGCATCGAGCCTATGCCGGCATTATCCACCAGCGCCTAGGCCGTTCCGGGCATTTCTGGCAGGGACGATTCGGCGCTGCCGTCATGGACGAGGATCACCTGATTGCAGCCCTGCAGTATGTGCTGCTCAATCCGTTGCGGGCGCGCCTGGCGAAACCGGGTAAAGCCTGGCACTGGTCGAGTCTCAAGTGTTATCTGGGCGGCCGGGATGACGGCCTGACCGAGACGGTGCCCATGTTCCGCCGCTTCCCCGATCTGGCCGATCGCTTGCGGGAGGCGGCGGACGAAGAGGCATTCAAGAAGATCAGGGCGGCAGAAACAATCGGCAGGCCGATCGGAGGTGTGCGCTTCGTGGAGAAACTGGAGCGCCGGACGGGACGGAAGCTGAAGGCTGGGAAGCGCGGGCCAAAGACTGCGCCGGGCGATTGAGTGCACTGTCACCGTAATTTGTCACCGTAATTGAAGAGAAATACAAATGCCCCCGATTGCCGATGTTGGCTTGCCCTCACCTTCCCATTGCTTGCGCAATGGGCCCCTTCCTCTCCCGCCTTGCGGTAGAGGGGAAGGGCGCGCCGCCCTCTCCCGCTTTGCGGTAGAGGGAAAAGGGCGCCGGATTGACCGGCTTCGTCCTTCATCCTAATTCAGGGTTGATGCTTGATCACCCTCCCCTGACCATCCTGCTGGCGGCGCCGCGCGGCTTTTGCGCCGGCGTGGTGCGGGCCGTCGATATCGTCGAGCGGGCGCTGGAGCTGTATGGGCCGCCGGTCTATGTGCGCCACGAGATCGTTCACAACAAGTTCGTGGTGGACGATTTGAAGCGCAAAGGTGCTGTATTCGTCGATGAACTCGACGAGATTCCGGACGGCGACCGGCCGGTGATTTTTTCCGCGCATGGCGTGCCCAAGGCGGTGCCACAAGCGGCGAGCTTCCGCCATCTGTTTCATATCGACGCCACCTGTCCTCTGGTGACCAAAGTGCATATGGAAGCCGAGCGCCATCATGCGCAAGGACTGCACATCATCCTGGTCGGCCATCGCGGCCATCCGGAAGTGATTGGCACCATGGGGCAATTGCCGGCGGGCGCCATGACGCTGATCGAGACGCCGGAGGACGCCGAGGCTTTGGTGGTGCGCGACCCGGCGAAACTGGCTTACGTCACCCAGACTACGCTGTCGGTCGATGACACGCGCGACATCATCGCAGTGCTGCAGCGGCGGTACCCATCGATCAAGGGACCGGCGCGCGAAGACATCTGCTATGCGACGACCAACCGCCAGGAGGCGGTGAAGTCGATTGCTCCGCGCATCGATCTGCTCGTGGTGGTGGGCGCGCCCAATTCGTCCAATTCCAAACGGTTGGTCGAGGTGGGGCTGAAGAACGGTTGTCCGCGAGCGGTGCTTGTGCAGCGCGCCGCCGATCTCGACTGGTCCACTTTGCAGGAGCTTGAGACCATCGGCCTGACGGCCGGGGCTTCGGCGCCGGAAGTGCTGGTGAATGAAGTGATCGACGCGTTCCGCGCGCATTACGACGTAACGGTGGAGAAGGTGACTCTGCGCGAGGAGAATGTGTCGTTCAAGTTGCCGCGCGGGCTTCGCGAGACGTTGCCCGCGGCATGACGGCCGGCACAGTCGTCATCCATACCGACGGCGCGTGTTCGGGCAATCCCGGTCCGGGCGGCTGGGGCGTCATCCTGGACTATAACGGCAGGCGCAAGGAATTGTCGGGCGGCGAGTCTCTCACCACCAACAACCGCATGGAACTGATGGCGGCGATCATGGCGCTCGAGGCGCTGAGCCGCCCGTGCAAGGCCGCGATGCATGTGGACTCGAATTACGTGCGCGACGGCATCGGCAAATGGATCCATGGCTGGAAACGCAATGGCTGGAAGACCGCCGACAAGAAGCCGGTGAAGAATGTCGATCTGTGGCAGCGGCTCGACGCGGCGCTGGCGCGCCATGACGTGTCATGGCACTGGGTCAAGGGCCATGCGGGACATGACGATAACGAGCGCGCCGACGAACTGGCGCGGCTCGGCATGGCGCCATTCAAAGCTGGGTGAGGATGGTGGACGCGCCCGAGACATTGACGCCGGGCTTGTCCTCGACATTCAGCGTCTTCACCACGCCGTCCTTAACGATCATCGAATAGCGCTTCGAGCGCTCGCCGAGGCCCGCCATCGGCATGAGCATGCCGATGGCGCGGGTGAAATTTCCGTCGCCGTCGGCGAGCACCGTGATCTTGCCGCCCAGTCCATAAGTGTCGCCCCACGCCTTCATCACATGATGGTCGTTGACCGCGACGCAGACGATATCGTCCACGCCCTTGGCCTTGATGGCAACCGCCTCCTGCAGGAAGCCCGGCATGTGATTGCGGCTGCAGGTGGGGGTGAAGGCGCCGGGCACGGCGAACAGCACCACGGTCTTGCCGGCGAAGACGTCACCGTTCGTCACGTCGGTCTTGCCGTCCTCGGTCTTGATGGCGAAAGTCGATGGTGGCAACCGGTCTCCAGGCTTGACGGTCATGATGTTCTCCAGAATTATTGGGCCGTGACGGTCTGAACGAAACCGCTCTCGCCACGGCGGAGCGTGAGGGTGAGGGGCGAGCCCTTCAATTGCGATGGATTGACGGCGCCGTCAATCGCGAGGTTTGCCTCCAGTCCGCCGGCTGAAAACCGGGGCGCGCGGAAATAGGCGGAGGTGGCGCTTTCGACGAAAATATCATCGGCCGGTTGTGCAAGGTCGAGAATCAGCGTGGCATTTTCGATCCGGGCGGCGCCGACGAGATCGGTTCTGGCCATGGGCACGCGGGCGAGCCACATATCCACGTCCCGCTGTTCGCCGGGATCGGGGCTGCGGAACGCGAGTTCGAGTTCGATACGCCCATTGACGGGAATGCACACGTCCTTGCACACGCCGAGGAACAGCGCCAAGTCGAGCTTCACAGGAACCGCGGGATCGGTGGGTTTGACCCGCAGCGGAAATACCACCCGATGCGAATAGCCGATAGTTTCGCCGCTCTGATCCTGATAGCGCATGGGTGTGGGATAGAGGATTTCGGCACTCTTCACGTTGAGGGATTTCGAAAAATCGAACATCGGCGGAATTCCCGACTCTCCTGGAATGCGCCAGTAGGTTTTCCATCCTTGGTCGAGATCGACGGCGACTCCGGCGAGATAGCCGTCGCCGTCGGGCGCGCCGCCGATCAGCTTGAGGCGAAACGGCGGCTTGCCGGCCACAGCCCAACCGGCAAACGGCAATCCGGCCAGCGCGGCGATCAGGGTTCTGCGGTTCATGTCACCAAGCAATATGAGCGGGTCGCTGCCTTTCGCCAATCACGATCCTGTCAGCATGCCAGTCTGTACGGGCCAGTCAATTCACGCTACGCTCGCACCATGACCAAAAGCGGGTTCCTCGACAGCCGCATGCTGATTGCCATGCCCGGGATGAGCGATCCGCGCTTCGATCGCTCGCTCATCTATGTCTGCGCGCACTCGGAAAACGGCGCCATGGGCATCATCGTCAACAAGTTGATCCCGATGATGAGTTTTCTCGACCTGATCTCGTCCCTCGACATCGTGCCCGACGAGCGCCACCGCGACCAGAACAGCGTGTTCCAGATGGCGGTGCAGTTCGGCGGGCCGGTCGAGCCCGAACGCGGGTTTGTTCTGCACACATCGGATTATTTCACCACCGACAGCTCGCTCCCGATCACCGAGCGGATCGCCTTGACCGCGACCCTCGATATCCTGCGCGCCATGGCCAATGGCCAGGGGCCGACGCGCGCCATATTGGCGCTGGGCTATGCCGGATGGGCGCCGGGCCAGCTTGAGGACGAACTGGGCCGCAACGGCTGGCTCGATTGCGACGCCGACGACGATCTGCTGTTCGGCAACAAGCACGAAGATAAGTACATGAGCGCGCTGCGCAAGATCGGCGTCGACCCGGCGATGCTGTCAAGCGACGCGGGCCACGCCTGAGATCAGCTTGATTTGGCGTCCGAAGAGGGCTTGGTTTTTCTCCTCCGGCGGCGGCGCGTTGTCTGAGCCGCGGGAGGTTCCTCGACCGGTTTGGGCCTCGGCGCCATGGGAGAAGAACCCAAGGGCGGCGGCGAGCGGCCGGCGGCCTTCTGGATATTTTCCGCCGTGACCTCCTCGGCAACCGCTTCCGGCAGCGGATCCTTGGCGGCGCGCTCCCACAGCCAGGTGATCGCGGTGCGGCCGCTGGCCGAAGCATAAGGGAGCCCGGCCAAGGCCTCGCTCACCTGCTTGGCGGTCATCGGCCTGCCGATGAAATAACCCTGGCCATAGTCGCAGTCGATGGCGCCGAGCCGGTCCACCTGCTCCTGGCTTTCGATCCCCTCGGCGACGATGGTGAGCCCCATGGCATGCGCCATGCCGACAATGGCATCGAGAATGATCTCGGCGCGCTCGTTCTGGCCCTCGAGATTGACGAAACTCTTGTCGACCTTGAGCGTATCGAAGGGCAGGCGGCGAAGGCTCGCGAGCGAGGAATAGCCGGTGCCGAAATCGTCGCAGGCGAGCCCGACGCCCAACTCCCTAAGACGTTCAAGAATCTGCTCGGCGCGTTCGGGATACTGCATGATGATCGATTCCGTCACCTCGATCTTGAGCGTCTCGCGGCGCACCCCCTCGCGGTGCAGGACGAGTTTGATATCCTCGATCAGGTCGGTTTCGATAAGCTGGGCCGAGGAGATGTTGACGGCGACGAAGATCGGCTCGGCGGGACGGAAGCCGCGCTGCCAGATGCCAAGCTGGCGCGCCGCTTCGTTCAAAACCGCCCGGCCGATGTTTCTGATCATGCCGGTCTCTTCGGCAAGGCCCAGAAAACTTTCCGGCAGCAGGAGGCCAAGGGTTGGATGGCGCCAGCGCACCAGCGCCTCGAAGCCCGCCAGGTTCATGTCGGCGAGGCGCGCGATGGGTTGGTAGTGCACCTCGATTTCCTCGCGCTCTATCGCCCGCCTCAGCTCGTTTTCGCGCACCACCAGTTCGGCCCGGTCGTCGCGCATCGCGGGTGAAAAGAATTCGGCGGAATCGAGTGCCCGGCGCTTGGCTTCGTAAAGTGCGATGGCCGCGTCCTTGACCATCTGCTCGGCGCTATGGCCGGGGCCCCGGTAGGTTACGACGCCAACGCTGGCGGTGAGGAATATCTCCTGCATTTCGAGATCGATGGGGCGCGCCACGGCCTTGCGGAGCTGTTCGGCGAAGGCGATGATGTCGCGATCCGCGTCGACCGGCGCAAACAGCACGGCGAACTGGTCGCCGGGAAAGCGCGCCAGCGAACTGGCGCCATCCATGAGCGCCCCGAGCCGCCGGCCGATGACATTCAACAGCCGGTCGCCCGCTTCGTGGCCCAATCCGTCATTGGCGATCTTGAACCGGTCGATGTCGACCAGCAGCACATGCAGGCCGGCATGGCCCGCGGCATCTGCCTGGGCGGCGGCCCGCGACAAGCGATCGAGAAACAACGCCCGGTTCGGCAGACCTGTGACCCGGTCATAGACGGCATCGCTCAGCAGGCGCTCTTCGGTCAGCTTGGAGCCGGTGATGTCGGAGAGCGTGCCGATGCAGCGAATGGGCTGGCGGCCGCTGCCCGCCATGGCGCGCGCCCGCAACTGGAACCAGCGGTAATCGCCGTCGCCCCGGCGCAGCCGGAAATCGCGCTCGATGGCGCTCCGACCGTGGATGTCATAGGCGGCGATCCCCGACAGATACTGGGACCGGTCGGCCGGATGCATGAGTTCGAGGAGGGCTTCGACCCCGCCTTGCGCCAAAAGTCCCGGCGGCTGCCCAAGCGCGCGTTCGAGGTCTTCCCCGATGTGGAGATCGCCGGTGACCGGTTGCCAGTCCCAGACATGGGCCTCAGCTCCCGCAAGGGCCATGGCCCGGCGGCCGGCCTCCTGATAGAACGGCCGCGCCAGGAACCCCTGGCTGAAGGCAAAATGCGCAAGCGTGAAGGCCAGGGCCACCTGCACGGTGCCGAGAGCGGCGGAGAGAAACGGACCGATCAGCGCCGGATCTCCGCCCGCCACCGCTGACACCGCCGCGATGAAGGTCCAGAGTGCGATGGCCGACCATGAGACCAGCGCTGTTTCGGCTTGTGGCTCGCCCCGCCGCCACAGTTCGAACGTGGCGGCAAGGCCCGCCGCGACCGCGAGCCCGAATACCACGCGCGCCAGGCCCGACGCGATCTGCGGTTCGGCCATTCCATAGACCGGCAGGGCGACAGCCAGCCCCGCCAGCAGCAAGACCGCGTTTCCCGCCGCCGGAGACACCCGGCGAAGATCCGTCAAAGTGACGAAATTGACGATGAGCAGCGAGGCCATCAGGCCTTCGACAAGGGCCCGGGCCTCGGCAAGGCCAAAGCCCGAAACGCCAATGCCCGCAAGGTAGCCGGCCAGAATGCCAGTCTCCAGCGTGATGAACCCGGTGCAGCAGGCGGCAAATCCCGCCGCCGCGAGAAACAGGGCGCGCGACCGCATGGCATAGAGGGCCATCATGCCGATCGTGATCAGAACCATGACACCGAGCAGAATGCCGCGAAAGAACGCCAGATTGCCTTTGTGCAGTTCAAACGCATCGCGCTGCCACAGAGTGGCTGGAAGTGCGATGCCCTGGTCCAGCTCGAAGGCGATGGCGGCGGTCGCGCCAGCCGCCAGGGTGAGCGCAAATGCGTCACTGCCCGTTGCCGCCACCGGTTGCAAAGCAAGCGGCCCGCCCGCGGCGATCGCGATGAAACGGCGACCCGGCAGTTCGGGCCAGAGAACGCCCGACCCCACAAATCCTTGATGCGGCACTTCGAGAACGATACTACGGCCAGTGTCGCTGCTGTTCGTCAGCCCGACAATCTGCCAGCGGTGGCGAGGCCCCGGACCCGTTGCCTCAAGCTGCAAAGCCGCTGCCGTCCCGCCTGTCGGCGATGGCAGTTCGATGGCCTGCGCCGGATTTTCGGTCTCGACCACGGTCAGCACGGGCGACAGATCGAGGCTCGATCCCGTGAATGCCATGTCGACGGTCTGAATGGACTGCGCCGATGCGCTGGAAGCCAGTATTCCCAGCACAACGCCAAGCCAGATCAATGCGGTAATACGAAGGATCATTGAAAATGACTCTTCAATTCCCTCAACATGAACACTCGTGTTCCCTCCCCCTTGCGGGGAGGGTTAGGGTGGGGGTCGCTCCGAACCAGCAGTTTGAATGTGTTGAAGGAAGAACGGCAGCCGCCGGAGCGACCCCCACCCCGCCCTCCCC
>JANNSP010000345.1:0-15054 GCA_031402975.1 Hyphomicrobiales bacterium | reverse complement strand
GGACCAGTCGATCGTCACCGAGGCGATGTTCTGGCCGGAGCTCATGGGTGAGCAGACATTGCAGATGGACCATGTTCATGGGTTTTCGGGCGAAGGCATCCGCAAGCTCGGCCCGGTCAATCATGTGAAGCTCAATATCTTTCCCGATGGCGGGGTGTCGCGGCTGCGCATTTTCGGCCGGCTGGCGTGACGCCGTTGCGCATTGAGCCGCTGGGCAAAGAGGTGTTCCGCGACTTCGGCGAGGTGATCGAGACGGCGGGGACCCAACATTTCACCATCAACCAGGGATATGCCGAGCGCTATACCGATCTGGCCCATGTCGATGTTCAGGCGGAGGGTGGGGCGGTCAATATTTCCATCGTCACCGCCGATCCGCGGCCCCTGCCGATCGCCATAAAGCTGATGGAGCGCCATCCGCTGGGCAGTCAGATTTTCCTGCCCCTGCAAGCCCGGCCGTGGCTCGTTGTAGTAGCGCGCGATCCGCAGGACGCGCGATCGTACCGGGTGTTTTCGGCCAGGGGGCAGCAGGGCGTCAATTACGCCCGCAATGTGTGGCACCATCCGTTGCTGGTATTCGACCGCGACAGCCGGTTCGTGGTGGTGGACCGGAAAGGCCCGGGCAATAATCTCGAAGAGGTGTGGCGCGAGGACGGGAAGGAACTGCTGCTGACGCCGTGACGGCCCCCACCCCCATCGCGTTCCGCGATGGACCCTCCCCGCAGAGGGGGAGGGAAGTTAGGGGTGAACTTTCCTTCCCGCGATGTAGGTGGCTTTGACCGCCCGGTCGTCGCCGAGAATTGCCAGCGAGAACAGGATGTCTTCGAGCGATTGCGACAGGTCGTGGCGGCTGGCGAGGACCGGCGTGGCGCGGGGGTCGAGGACCACGAGGTCGGCCCATCTTCCGTGATCGAGCGAGCCGATCTCATTTTCAAGATGCAGGCGTTCGGCGTTGCCGCGCGTCGCCATGTGGAAGAGCTCGAAGGCCGAGGGCTTGTAGCCCGCCAGCATCTGCACCTTGTAGGCTTCGCCCATGGTCGCCAGCATCGAGTAGCTGGTGCCGCCGCCGATATCGGTGGCGAGCCCCACATGGACCGGGCGGCCGGCCTTGCGCAGGTGTTCCATCCGCATCAGGCCGGAGCCGAGAAAGGTGTTGGACGTCGGACAGTGGACGACGGTCGAGCCTGATTCCGACAATCTCGCGCATTCGCGTTCGGAGAGATGAATGCCGTGGCCGAAGAGGCTCCTCTCACTCAAGAGACCGAAGCGGTCATAGACATCGGTGTAGTCCAGCGTGTTCGGGAAAAGTTCGCGCACGAAAGCGATCTCGCCCGGGCTCTCGGACAGATGCGTCTGCATCAGCGCGCCGGGAAACGATTGCAATAATTCGCCGGAGAGCTTGAGCTGCGCCTCGGTCGAGGTGACGGCGAAGCGGGGTGTCACGGCATAGCGCAGGCGGCCGTGATTGTGCCACTTGCGATAGAGTTCTTCGCTTTCGCGGGCTCCGGTTTCGGCAGTGTCCTGAACCGCCGGAATGGCGTTCCGGTCCATCATGGTCTTGCCGGTGATGAGCGCCATGTTGCGCTTTTCGGCCGCCGCGAAGAGTGCGTCGGCGCAGGTTTTGTGGACCGAGCAGAAGGCCAGCGCCGACGTCGTGCCGTGTTGCGCCAGACGGTCGAGGAAGATTTCGGCGGCGGCGGCGGCGTAATTTTGATCCGCATACTGACTTTCCTCGGGAAAGGTATAGCGGGTCAGCCAGTCGAGCAGGTCATTGCCCGGTGCGGCCAGCATGCGGTATTGCGGAAAGTGGATATGGGCGTCGATGAAGCCCGGCATGACGAGGCAATCGCCATGATCGTCGACGGGAGCGGAGCGGAAAGCGTGGGGAAGAAGCGGCAGCGGCCCCGTCCACAGGATCACGCCGTCGTCACCCACCACCACAGCACCTTTGGTCTCGTGGCGGTAGTCGGCGGGCGTTGCGCCGAAGGTGAGCGTCTGGCCGCGGATGACCCGCGTCATGGCGCGACGCGGTCCTCGATGCGGAAGCCGATGATGCGGCAGACCTGGTCCAGCGCCATGGCGAATTCATCCTCCGCGCCACCATTGATGCGGCGTTCGAAACTGTCGATGATCTGGTGCTTGGTGGCGCCCCGCACGGCGAAGATGAAGGGAAAGCCGAAGCGCATCTTGTAACGGGTGTTGAGACCGGTGAAGCGGCCGAATTCGAGCGGGCTCAACGTGTCTAGCCCTACGCCTTTCTGCTCGCTGGATGAATCGGCCGTGAGCTTTGCCTTCCCCGCGAGATCGGGATGGGCCTTCAGCACCGCGAGCTGCGCCTCGGACGTGGCGCCGAGAAGTGCTTGGGCGAAGGCCTCGATCATTGCCTGGCGCGACGCGAAGGGGCGCTTCAGCGCCGCGGCTTCGGCCACCCAGGCCGAATGTTCCGCCACATCGCCGAAGGCCTCGACAAAGCGTTCAAGCGTCATGTCATTCACCTGTGCAAGCCGCTTCATCGGCGGGCAATCCAGGCGCCGAGCTTGGCGCGTTCCTCGGGCGTCATCTGGGTCTTGTTGCCGAGCGGCATGGCGCGATTCTTCACCGACTGGATTTCGATCTGCGCCGCATAGCGGGTGAGGTCGGCCAGGGTTTCGAGGGAGATGCCCTTGGGCGGCGCCTTGATGGTGGGGTCGGTGGGTTGGCCCGCATGGCAAGAGGCGCAGCGCTGCTGGAGGATCGCCACCGCGTCACCATCGCTCACCTCGCCCTGGTAGGCGGGTGCCCTGGGCGGTTCGGTCATCAGCAGCGCCAGCGCCAGCATGGTTGCGATGACCGGCAGGGCGACGGCGATGTCGGATGCCTTGTCGCCCACTTCGAGGCGCACCAGGAAGTAGCGCAGCATGGCGCCGCCCAGAACGATCAGTCCCACGATGATCCAGGCGCGCGGATGATCGGTCACCATCGGATAGTGATTGCTGATCATCATCAAGAGAACCGGCAGCGTCAGATAGGTGTTGTGCAGCGAGCGCTGCTTGCCGATCATGCCGAAACGCGGATCGGGCGCCTTTCCAGCGATGAGGGCTTCGGTGATCCGGCGCTGGTTCGGCACGATGATCATGGCCACGTTGGCGGCCATGATGGTGCCGATGAAGGCGCCGGTGTGGATCAGAGCGCCGCGCCCTGAAAACAGATGGCTGAAGACGTAGGCCGCAACCAGGATCAGGATGAAGACCAGCGTGGCGAGGAGACCTGTGTTTCGGCCGAGCGGCGAGCGGCAGAGCGCGTCATAGGCGAGCCAGCCGGCGACTAACCCCGCAACCGAGATGGCGATCGCCTGCCACGGGGCGAGAGCGGCGACGGCGGGATCGATCAGATAGGATGAGGCGTTGAAATAATACTGGACGACGAGGAGGAGGAACCCGGTGACCCAGGTGAGATAGGCTTCCCATTTGAACCAGATCAGATGCTGGGGAAGCTTAGGCGGTGCTGTCAGATATTTCTGCACGTTGTAGAAGCCGCCGCCATGGACCTCCCAGGCTTCTCCCGCGACTCCGCTCGGCAAGCCTTCGCGCCTTGACAGGGAGAAATCCAGCGCCACGAAATAGAACGAGGTGCCGATCCAGGCGATGCCTGCGATCATGTGGCCCCAGCGCAGCAAGAGGTTGGGCCAGTCCTGATTGAGAAGCCCCGATCCGGTGAGCCAGTAGGCGAGAGCCAGGGCCACGAAAACGACCGGCAGCGTCCAGGCTATTTTCGCCAGCGGATCGCCCACTTCGTGACGCACCAGGAAATGGCGGAGTGCCACGCCTCCGATCACGATCAAGCCCACCAGCAGCCACGCCTGCGGATTGTCGGTCAGCATCGCATAGTGGTTGCTGATCATCATCAAAAGGACGGGGAGCGTCAGATAGGTATTGTGCAGCGAGCGCTGTTTGCCGATGGCGCCCAAAGTGGGATCGGGGGCTTCGCCCTTGAGCAGCGACAAGGTGATCTTGCGCTGGTTCGGGATGATGACCATGAAGACGTTGGCGGCCATCAGCGTGCCGATGAAACTGCCGACATGGATGAAGGCGCCGCGGCCTGAGAAGACATGGGTGAAGCCATAGGCGGCGACCATGATGAGCCCGAACACTACGGCGGCCAGCGTCACCGGATTGCGGCCGAGCGGCGAGCGGCACAGGAGATCGTAGACGATCCAGCCGGCGACGAGACTGATGACCGAGATGGCGATGGCCTGCCACGGATCGAGCGGCAGCACGGCCGGATCGACGAGATAGGCGGAGGCCTGGAGATAATACTGGACGACGAGCAGCAGGAACCCGGTGACCCAGGTCAAATAGGCTTCCCACTTGAACCAGATGAGATTGGCGGGGAGGCTGGCCGGAGCGCTCAGGAATTTCCGCACATTGTAGAAGCCGCCGCCATGGACTTCCCAGGCTTCGCCCGCGACGTCCGGAGGCAGGCCCTCGGTCTTGCGCAGGGAAAAATCCAGCGCCACGAAATAGAACGAGGTTCCGATCCAGGCGATGCCTGCGATCATGTGGCCCCAGCGGAGCAGCAGATTGAGCCAGTCGTTGAGGAAGGGATCCATTTCAGGCGCCAGGTATCAGGTGTCAGGTGTCAAGGCTCAGGTGCCAGAAAAATGCCGGGCATCGACTTGACACCCGGCACCTGGCACCTGACACCTGCTATTGCGGGAGCTGGTCGTCGATGCCTTTGACGTACCAGTTCATGCCGAGGATATCGCCGTCGGGCAGTCCTTTGCCCGCTTCGCCGACCACCGTTCCATCCTGCTTGGTGATGGGACCGGTGAACGGGTGCAGCTTGCCGGTCTTGATCGCTTCGGCCGTCTCGGCGGCGGCCTTGGCGACGTCTTCCGGCATGTTGGTGAAGGGCGCGATATGGACCGTGCCTTCCGCCATGCCGTCCCACGAGGCTTGCGACTTCCAGGTGCCGTTCAGCATGTCGTTGACGCGCCGGATGTAATAGGGCGCCCAGTCGTCGACGATCGCCGTCAACTGCGATTTGGGCGCGAACTTGATCATGTCGGAGGCCTGGCCGAAGCCCTGCTTGCCCTGCTCCTCGGCCACCTGCAAGGGAGCGGTCGAATCGGTGTGCTGGGTGATGATGTCAGCGCCCTGGCTGAACAGCACCTTGGCGGCATCGGCTTCCTTGCCCGGATCATACCAGGTGTTGGCCCACACGATCTTCACCTTGAAGTCGGGATTGACCGACTGCGCCCCCAGCATGAAGGCGTTGATGCCGGATACGACTTCCGGAATGGGGAACGACACGATATAGCCGGCAACGCCCGTCTTCGATACTTTCGCCGCGATCTGGCCGATCACGTAGCGGCCCTCGTGGAACTTGGCGTTGTAGGTCGTCACGTTATCGGCCGTCTTGTAGCCGGTGGCGTGCTCGAATTTCACGTCGGGAAATTTCTTGGCGACCTTGAGCGTCGGCTCCATGAAGCCGAAGGACGTAGTGAAGACGATGTTGCAGCCGTCGCGCGCCAGGCGCTCGATCGCTCGTTCCGAATCGGCCTCGGCGACATTCTCGACGATCACCGTCTCGACCTTGTCGCCGAATTCCTTCTTGACCGCCTCGACGCCCTGGTTGTGCTGATAGGTCCAGCCGAAATCGCCGATGGCGCCGACATAGACCCAGCAGGCCTTGAGGTCGGCGGCCGAGGCGGAGGCCGACGCCATACCAAGCGCCATGGCCAACGCCGCGGCGGAAGTGATTAGTTTTTTCATCGAATAGTCTCCCTGTTGTTTTTCGAATCAGCGATCAGGCACGAAGGACTGGCCGAGGCAGGCCGGCGTGTTGGCCCTGGTCAGCGTCCGGTTTCCGGAAATCACCACAAGTGCGGCGATGGTGACAAGATAGGGCAAGGACGAGAGGAATTGCGACGGAATTCCCCAGGCAAAGGTCTGGACGGTGTAGGCGAGGATCGAGATGGCGCCGAAGAGATAGGCCCCGACCGCCGCTCGCCACGGCAGCCACGAGGCGAAGACCACCAGCGCCAAGGCGATCCAGCCCCGGCCCGCCGTCATGTTCTCGATCCATTGCGGGGTGTAGGAGAGCGACAGATAGCCCCCCGCCAGCCCCGAACAGCCGCCGCCGAACATCACGCAGAGATAGCGGACGCCGATCACGTTGAAGCCGAGCGCATGGGCCGAGGCATGGCTGTTGCCGACGGCCCGCACCACGAGACCGATCCGTGTACGGAACAACACGTAGGAGACGGCGGCGGTGAGGGCGATAGCGCCGGGGATCAAGGGATCGATGCCGCCGAATTTCGGCAGCTTGACGCCGGGCTCGCCGACAAAGGCCTCGCCGATCAAGCCCGACAGACCGAGGCCGAGCAGAGTGAGGGCCAGGCCGGTGGCGACCTGGTTCGACACGAGAGTCAGCGTGAGGAAGCCGAACAGCAGCGACATGACCACGCCCGCCGCGATCGCCGCGATGAGGCCCAGCCACGGCGAGCCCGTGGTATAGCCGGCGGCGAAACCGCAGACGGCACCCATGACCATCATGCCCTCGACGCCGAGATTGAGAACGCCCGAGCGCTCGACCACGGTTTCGCCCAGTGCTGCCAGTAGCAGCGGCGTGGCGGCGGTCATGATGATGAAAATCTGGTCCATGATGCTACTCCTTATCCCTCTCCAGCCAAAGGCTGGGGAGGGTGGACGCCGAAGGCGGACGGGTGGGGTCTATCCACATGGCAGCACCCCCTCCGCCATGCGCCGAAGGCGGCGCATGCCACCTCCCCCGCCCTGACGGGCGAAGGAGGAGTAGGAAGGCGAATTTCAGCGTCATCACAATTACTCCGCCGGCTGGGTCGCGGGGACGGACCCGCTGTCGAACTTGATGCGATAGAGAATGAGCGTGTCGCAGGCGAGAATGAAGAACAAGAGGATGCCCTGGAACACCTTGGCGATCTTGTCGGAAATGCCGAGCGTGATCTGGGCCGCCTCGCCGCCGATATAGCTCAGCGCCAGGAGGAGCCCCGCGAACAATACGCCGACCGGATTGAGGCGGCCGAGAAAGGCCACGATGATCGCGGCGAAACCGTAGCCGGGCGAAATCTGCGGCTGCAACTGCCCCACCGTGCTGGCCACTTCGACGATGCCGGCAAGGCCCGCCAATCCGCCCGACAGCAGGAAGCAGAAGATCACCATGCGTTCGCGCGAGAAGCCGGCGAAGCGCCCGGCGCGGGGCGCGTTGCCTGCCACCCGGATCTCGAAACCCTTGAGGGTCTTGCCCATCATGAAAGCGAGTGCGGCGACCGCAATCAGCGCGAACAGCGTGCCGAGATGAATAGAGCCGCTCAACATGGGCAGAAGCTGCCAACCTTCAAAGGTGATGGATTTGGGAAAGTTGAAGCCTTGCGGATCGCGCCAGGGGCCGCGCACCAGCCAGTCGAGGAACAGCTGCGCCACATAGACCAGCATCAAGGACGTGAGAATCTCGTTGGCGTTGAAGCGGTTCTTGAGATAGCCCGGGATGAAGCCGTAGACCATGCCGCCCAAACCGCCCATCAGCATCATCGCGGCGAGCGTCAGCGGCGACTGCCACGTTGGAAACAGGATCGGCACCATGCCGCCGAACACCGCCCCCATGGTGAGCTGGCCCTCGGCGCCGATGTTCCACACATTGGCCATGTAGCAGACGGCGAGCCCAACGCCGATCAGGATGAGCGGCGTCGCCTTGACGATGAGCTGTTCGACCGACCACAGCGCGGTCAAAGGCTCGACGAAATAGACATAGAGCGCCGTCAGCGGATTGAAGCCGAGAAGCGTGAAAATGATGCCGCCGGCGACGATGGTGAGGCCGAGTGCGATGAACGGCGACAGGATCGCCATCCGGACCGACTGCTCGCCACGCTTTTCAAGCAGAATGCGCATGGGAGTGCTCCTTCACTTCATGGGCCCCGGCCATCAGGAGGCCGATCTTCTCGCGGGTCAGTTCGCCCGCGGGGAACGCCTCCGAAAGCTGGCCCCGCGAGATGACCGCGATGCGGTCGGCGATCTCGAAAATCTCGTCCAGGTCCTGGCTGATCACCAGAACCGCCGAGCCCGCCCGCGACAGATCGATCAGGGCCTGGCGGATGGTGGCGGAGGCGCCGGCGTCGACCCCCCAGGTCGGCTGGTTGACCACGAGGATACCGGGCTTGCGGTCAAGCTCGCGGCCGACCACGAATTTCTGCAGGTTGCCGCCCGACAGCGCGCGCGCTTCAGGATCGGGCTTGCCCTTGCGCACGTCATACGACTTGATGACGCGTTCGCTGACGCCTGTCGCGCCGTTTTTCTGCAGGACGCCGGATTTGACCAGCGACCGGTCGGACGAATGGCGGGTGAGAATGACGTTTTCGGACAGCTTGAACCCCGGCACCGCGCCGTGGCCCAGCCGCTCCTCGGGCACGAAGGCGGCGCCGATGTTACGCCGCTGGTTGACGCCGTCATTGCCGCAGGAACGATCGTCGATCGACAGCATGTCGGCGCGCTCCAGGGCACGTTCGCCGGAAATCGCATCGAACAGTTCCGACTGCCCGTTGCCGGCGACGCCCGCGATGGCGATCACCTCGCCGTCGCGCACGTCGAGCGAGAGGTTCTTGAGCTCGACCGAAAACGGCCCGTCGGAGGGGAGGTTGAGACCCTTGAGGCGGAGCCGCGCCTTGCCCGGTCTGTGGCCGAGGCCGGTCCTCACGACATGGATTTCGGCGCCGACCATGAGCTTGGCGAGACTGCCGGCACTCTCCTTCGCCGGATCGACATTGGCAACGACCTTGCCATGGCGGAGAATGGTGGCGTTGTGGCAGATGCGCTTCACCTCTTCGAGCCGGTGGCTGATATAGAGAATGGCGCAGCCTTCGCTTGCTAGTCGTTTCAACACCACGAACAACTGGTCGGCTTCCTGCGGCGTCAAAACCGCCGTCGGCTCGTCCATGATGAGGAGGCGCGGTTCCTGCAACAGGCAGCGCACGATCTCGATCCGCTGGCGCTCGCCCACCGACAGGTCGGCGACGATAGCGGTGGGTTCAAGCGGCAGGCCATATTCCTTCGACACGCGGGTGATCTTTTCCGACAGTTTGGCCAGATCGAAGGCGCCGGGCATGGCAAGCGCGATGTTTTCGGCGACGGTCAGGGCGTCGAACAGCGAGAAGTGCTGGAACACCATGCCGATGCCGAGCTTCCGCGCCGCGGCGGGATTGCCGATCTGCACGGTCTTGCCCTTCCAGCGGAATTCGCCGGACGTCGGATGCAGCGCGCCGTAGATCATCTTGACGAGAGTCGATTTGCCGGCGCCGTTCTCGCCGAGGAAGGCGTGGATCTCGCCCGGCTTGATCCTCAGCGTCACGTCGTCATTGGCCCTGAGGGTGCCAAAAATCTTCACCACATGCAGGGCTTCGAGCAGATATTCGGGATCGGCTGTCATCCGAGGCCTCGCGATTGTTCAGTTGGGACCGCGGCGGCGCGGACCTGTTCATCGAGCATCAGCATCTGGGCCGCCGTCGCCGCCGCGATCATCGCCGGCGCCTTGGACCGGATGCCGGGGACGCCGATGGGGCAGATCAACTGCGCGATGCGGGCCTCGGGCACCTGGGCTTCGCGCAGCCGCTTGTCGAAGCGGGCGCGCTTGGTGGCGCTGCCGATCAGCCCGACATAGGCGACGCGGGGATGGCGGAGCGCGGCATCGGTGATGGCAAGGTCGAGCGCGTGGCTGTGGCTCATGACGAAGACCAGGCTGCCTTCCGGACAATCGCTGAGTTCCGCTACCGGATCGGCGGCGGGGCGGAGCGTCACATTCTGTGGCACGGCGCGGGGATAGGCTTGGGGCCGGGGATCGATCCAGTGGATGTCGAAGGGCAACGGCGCCAGCGCCAATACGAGAGAGCGGCCGACATGGCCCGCGCCGAACAGATAAAGGCGGCGGCGGTCGTCGGTCGCGTCTTCGGCGGAGGCCAGGGCGCGAACTTTCGCGATGGCATCGGCTCCCATCACTTCGGTCAAGAGTTCGACGCGGCCGCCGCAGCATTGGCCGAGATCGGGGCCGAGGGAGTAGGTGGACGTTTTCATCGTGGGCCCACGATCAAGAAGCGTCTGGGCCTCGGCCAGAGCGCGCCATTCCAGCGTGCCGCCGCCGATGGTGCCGTGAAACCCGTCGGGCGTCACGATCATGCGGGCGTCGGTATCGCGGGGCGCCGAACCCGCGGTGCGGGCGACCGACACCAGGGCGCAGCGGCCGTGGGCTTCGAGCGCCTTTGCAACGAGGGACCAGACTTTCATGGGCGCATCGCTTTCACCGCCCGCATGATGGCCTCAGGGGTGGCGGGGGCATCAAGCGGCGGAATTTTTCCGGGCGCCAGCGAGGCCACGGCATTGCCGATCGCCGACCAGACCGCGATGCCCAGCATCAGCGGCGGCTCTCCCACCGCCTTCGAGCGGTAGATCGTGTCCTCGCGGTTGCCTTTCGATTGGTAGAGCTCCACCCGGAAATCCTCGGGCACGTCGGAGGCGGTGGGGATCTTGTAGGTCGAGGGCGCATGGGTGCGGAGTTTCCCTTGCCCGTCGAAAACCAGTTCCTCGGTGGTGAGCCAGCCCATGCCCTGGACGAAGCCGCCCTCGATCTGGCCGATGTCGATCGCCGGATTGAGCGAGCGCCCGACGTCGTGGAGGATGTCGGCGCGGTCGATCCGCATCTCGCCGGTCAAGGTATCGATGGTGACTTCGGCGCAGGCCGCGCCATAAGCGAAATAGAGGAACGGCCGGCCTTTCGCCTTGGGCCGGTCCCATTCGACCTTGGGCGTCGCGTAATAGCCGGTGGACGACAGCGACACGCGGGACTGGTGGGCCTTCTTGGCGAGATCGCCGAAGCTCACGCTCTCGTTGCCGATGATGACCTGGCCATCGGCGAAGCGGATGCGCGACTTCGGCACTTTCCATTCGCGCGAGGCCAGATCGACGAGGCGCTGGCGGATGATGGAGGCGGCATTCTTCGCCGCCATGCCATTGAGATCGGTGCCGGACGAGGCGGCGGTAGGCGAGGTGTTGGGTACCTTAGCGGTCGTCGTCGCGGTGATCCGCACGCGGCTGGCGGGGAGGCCGAATTCCTCGGCCACGACCTGGGCCACCTTGGTATAGAGCCCCTGCCCCATCTCGGTGCCGCCGTGATTGAGATGCACCGAGCCGTCGGTATAGACGTGAACCAGCGCGCCCGCCTGATTGAGGAAGGTGAGGGTAAAGGAAATGCCGAACTTGACCGGGGTCAGCGCCAGCCCTTTGCGGAGAATGCCGTCCTGCCGGTTGAACTTGTCGATCTCGGCGCGGCGGGCGCGATAGTCCGACGAGCGTTCCAACTGGGTGATCAGGTCAGCTGCGATATTGTCTTCGACCTTCATGCCGTAAGGTGTGACATCGCGGCCTTTGGCATAGAGATTGCGCTTCCGCACATCGAGCGGATCGAGACCCAACTTGATGGCGATGGCGTCCATCATGCGTTCGGTGAACACCATGCCCTGCGGCCCGCCGAAACCGCGGAAGGCGGTGTTCGACACGGTATGGGTGCGAAGCCTGCGCGAGCGGATGCGGGCGGCCGGATAGAAATAGGCGTTGTCGGCGTGGAACATCGTGCGGTCGTTGACGCCCTGGCTCAGATCCGCCGAATAACCGCAGCGCGACAGGAATTCGACATCGACGGCGGAGAGCCTGCCCGAATTGTCGAAGCCCGCCTCGTAGTTGACCCGCATGTCGTGGCGCTTGCCGGTCATGATCATGTCTTCATCGCGGTCGAGCCGGCATTTGGCCGGACGGCCGGTGACGCGCGCGGTGAGCGCTGCAAGGGCCGCCCATTGCGCCGCCTGGCTTTCCTTGCCGCCGAAGGCGCCGCCCATGCGGCGGCATTCGCAGGTGACCATGGCATCGGGAACGCTGAGCATCTTGGCCATCAGATGCTGCACCTCGGTTGGATGCTGGGTCGAGGAATAGACGATCATGCCGCCATGCTCCTCGGGGTAGGCCATGCCGACCTGGCCTTCGAGATAGAAATGCTCCTGGCCGCCCACCAGCAGGCTTTCGGAAATGCGGTGCGTCGAAGACTTGAGCGCCGCCCCGACATCGCGGCGGCCGAATTCATAGGGCGGCAGGACGTCCCTGGTCTCCATGGCGATGGCATCGTCGACCGTGATCGCGGGCTTTGCAACCTCAATCTCGATCTTGGCCAGACGCGCCGCGCGGCGCGCGGCGTCGCGGGTTTCGGCCGCCACCGCGAAGATGACCTGGCCGTGAAACTCGATCTCGCCGTCGGCCAGGATGGGATCACCGCCGATCGACGGGCTGCAATCGTTGAGCCCCGGAATGTCGCTCGCCGTCAGCACCGCGACGACGCCCGGATAATTCCTGACCGCCGTCAGGTCGAGCGACTTTATTTTTCCGCGGGCACCTTCTTTGGCGAAACCCGGAACCACATGCAGGAGGCCGTCGGGTTCCCGCATGTCATCGACATAGGTGGCGGTGCCGCGCACATGGAGGACAGCGCTGTCATGGGCGAGCGACAGGCCGACGCTGGCGGTTTCAAGCTGGCGGGCGGGAGCGGACATCAGGCGGCCTCCTCGCGCTGGCCGATGACACGGGTTTCAGCACTGGCGCGCCCGGCCGTCTCGATCAGCGCCTTGCGCAGCAGAGCTTGCGCGGTTTCGAGCCGGTACTCAGCGGAGGCCCGCATGTCGGAGATCGGCTGGTAATCCTCCGCCATGGCGGACATGGCTCTGGACCAGGACGCACTGTCGTCCAGCGACACACCTTCAAGAGTCGCCTCCGTGCGCGCCGCCCGTTTTGGCGTTGCCGCCAAGCCCCCAAACGCGACGCGCACGGATTTGACCCGGCGGCCATCAAGAGTGAACCTGAAGGCCGCAAGCACGGCGGAAATATCCTGGTCGAAACGCTTGCTGATCTTGTAGGCGCGGAAGGTTTCGCTGGGCTTGAGCTTTGGAATGTCGATCTGCCAGACGAGTTCGCCGGGGCTACGATCCTGTTTGCCGTAGGAAATGAAGAAATCCTCGAGCGGCATCTGGCGTTCGCCGGTGCCGTGGCGCAGATGAAGCGTGGCGCCCAGTGCGATGAGCATCGGCGGCATGTCGCCGATGGGCGAGCCGTTGGCGATGTTGCCGCCCACCGTGCCCGAGGCGCGAACCTGTTTCGAGCCGAGGCGGCGGACGACTTCGCCCATATCGGGATCGATCGATGCGAGTCGGTTTTCGGCCTCGGCATAGGTGACGGCGGCGCCGAACGACAGGTGGCCGGCGTGGTCCTCGATTTTGTGCAGCGTCTCGACGCCGCCCACATGGATGATCTTGTTCAGTGTACGGAGCTGTTTGGTGATCCACAGCCCGACATCGGTGGCGCCGCCGACAATCGTGGCGTCGGGATGCTTCGTGGCAAGGGCCACCAGCGTTTCGGGCTGGCGCGGAATGGCGATGAAGCTCTCTTCCGTGCCGATGAATGCGTCGCTGCTATCGCCGAGACGCGCCAGCGTGGCCGCCGCTTGGTCCGCCGCCGCGGCCCAGCGGTCGATGGCCCGGCCGCTACAGGCGGCGTGGGCGGCATCGACGATCGGGCGGTAGCCGGTGCAGCGGCAGAGGTTGCCCGCGATGTGATCGACGATCTCGCGGCGGCTGGGTTTCGCGCCCGCATGATAGAGGGTGAACAGCGCCATGATGAAGCCCGGCGTGCAGAAGCCGCATTGCGAGCCGTGATGGTCGACCATCGCCTGCTGGATGGGATGCAGCGCCTCGCCGTCGGCCAGGTCGTCGACGGTCACCAGTTCGCGGCCGTCGAGATGGCCCATCATGAGGATGCAGGCATTGACCGGCTCGTAGACGATCCTGCCACCACGCAAGGCTCCCAGCGCCACGGTGCAGGCGCCGCAGTCGCCCTCGTTGCAGCCTTCCTTGGTGCCGCGCGATTTTTCCTCGAGGCGCAGATAGTCGAGCACGGTCCGCATGGGAGGAACGGACCCGAGCTCGACCACCTGGCCGCGCCTCAGGAAACGGATTACATTGCGCGCCATCTTCCTCAGCTCCCGCGATAGGTCGAATAGCCGTAGGGCGACAGCAGCAGCGGCACGTGATAGTGCAGGCTCGCATTGGCGATGCCGAAGCGAATGGGCACGATATCGAGAAACGCGGGCTCCGGCAGTTTGGCACCACTGCTCCGCAGATAGTCGCCGGCGTGGAAGCGGAATTCGTAGTGCCCCTGCAGGAAGGCCGAGCCTTCGAGGAACGGTCCGTCGCCCCGGCCATCGGCATTAGTGGTCATGGTCTTCAGATGAATGATGCCGCCATCGAGCAGATAGAGTTCGATCACCAGGCCTGCGGCCGGACTGCCGCTTGCCGTGTCGAGCACATGCGTGGTGAGCCGTCCCATGCCATCCATCCCGTCGCCCCGTGAAGTTTTCATAGCACCGATCGGCTGTACGAAAAAGCATAGTAAAGATCACAGACCGTACTCATTTTTGCAACAAGCGCTCAGCCGCCAGTGAAACGAATGCATCCGCCGCCGGGCGGCCTCCCTGGCCCGAACGCCGGACGATCATCAAGCGGTCGGCGGCGAGGCGGCGGTCCTGCAGGGGAACGAAGACCAGGGCTCCGCTCGCCAGTTCCTGCTCGATGCCGACCGGCGTCTGGAAGGCGATGCAACTGCCGCGCCTGGCGAGCGACGCCATGAGGCGGAGCGAGTTGCATTCGAAGGCGGGTTGCGGCTGCCGGGCGAGGCCCGCCGTGGCGCGGTCGAGCAGGGCGCGGAGGCTCAACCCTTTTGACGGCCAGGCGCAGGGCCAGTCCAGGCATTGCGCGAGAGTCAGGCTCGCTTCGCCGGCCAGCGCGTGACCCGGCGCCATGACGGCGCCCAACCGCAGATCGCGGGTCAGTTCGACCTTGAGGCCTTCGATGGCCGTGGGATTGAAGGTGAAGCCGATATCGGCGTGATGCTCGCGCACCAGTTCGGTCACTGCATCGGACCCCGCCACGGTGACGGCGACCTGGATGCCGGGATAGATTCC